>JBBQNP010000144.1:0-11898 GCA_038330085.1 Planctomycetota bacterium
GAAGCAAGCAGTCGGTGCAGGTCACGCGTCGGCGCAGACTGCGCAGGCCAAGAGCGCTTCGGCTCAGACGACCGCGCGTCAACCGGCGATGGCGGGTGCATCCGCGACCGCTTCGCACGCGCCGTCGGTGTCGCGCGCCGATGACAAGGTCCTTGCTGTGCCGAGCGCGCGCCGTCTCGCGCGCGACATGGGTGTCGAACTCTCGAGCGTGCAAGGCTCGGGCCGCAACGGCGTCGTGCGTCGTGCGGACGTCGAGTCGTTCGCGGCTTCGCGTTCGACGGAACAGCCCGCGAGTGCGCCGGCTTCGCAGCCTGCTCAACGGCCCGCTGCCGCGGCGCACGCACCGACTTCGTTCGCTCCCGCCGAGCGCGAGACACGCATTCCGTTCCGCGGCGTGCGTCGCAAGATCGCCGAGGCGATGGTGCGTTCGAAGTTCACGGCACCGCACTTCACCGTCGTCGAAGAGGTCGACGTCACGCAGCTCGTCAAGCTGCGCGAAGAAGCCAAGTCGCTCGGCCAGGACCAGGGCATCAAGATCACCTACATGGCCTTCATCATGAAGGCCACGGCGCTCGGGCTCGCGAAGTACCCGATGCTGAACGCGCACCTCGACGAAGCGGCGCAGGAGATGGTGCGGTTCGGATACGTGAACCTCGGCATCGCGATGGACACCGACAACGGTCTCATCGTGCCGGTGCTCAAGGACGTGCAATCGAAGGGCATCTTCCAGCTCGCAGCCGAGCTCGGTGAGCTCGCCGATCGCACGCGCGCCGGCAAGGTGCGGCCGGACGATTTGAAGGGCAGCACGTTCTCGATCACGAACGCCGGTGCGATCGGCGGCACGATGGCGACGCCGATCATCAACTTCCCCGACGTCGCGATCCTCGGCGTGCACCGCTTGATGAAGAAGCCCGGCGTCGTCGAGTCGCCCACCGGCGACCGCATCGAGGTGCGCCAGTACATGAACTTCAGTTGCTCGGTCGACCACCGCGTCGCCGACGGCGCGGACGGCGCGCGCTTCCTCGTGTACTTGAAGAAGCTGCTCGAGAACCCGGGCTTGCTGGCGCTGTGATGAACGAAGACCTCCTGCGGTTCTCGAGCTTCGTCACGACGGTCGCGACGCTCCTGGTGTTGGGGCTGTACGTGATCCTGGGGGCGGTTCTAGCCCAGTCCACCGCGAACGACGTGGATCGACTGCGCACCTCGGGGCGTGAACCGCAGATCCTGGGTTCAGTCGGTTGGGCGTTCTTCGTGCTGATCACGAACGTCGTCGGCTTCGCGATCTACTGGGTGATGCACTACTCGAGCTGGCGCGACGCATCTACGGATCGGCAGACAACTCAACGATCCAATCCCCGCCCTGCCAGGGATTGAGGAACTGGATCCGCGGCAAGTAGCCCGGAGCTTCAACCCACACGTCGTAGCCGTCCTTGTTGGCCCCGGGGAACATCCACATGCTCCAGGCATCGAGCAAGAACTCTCCGTCTCCCTTCGCCAGCTCCTCATGCGGGGAACATTCGCGCGGATCGGAAGTTCTCTTCCCGGGATAGGAAAAGAGCCGGACGCGCGCGCCCGTTACGCGTCGGTGAGTGTGCTCATCCTCAACGTGAACGCGAGTTGATTCGAGCCAGTGAGCTTCGACGGCAATCTCACGTTGGCCTGGCTCGATGAACTCGTCGACATAGGTGTACGCGTCACGTCCAAAGAGCAGCAGCTTTCCGAACGCGAGCCCTCTTCCGTCGTAGGGGCTCGTGCAACTCCAGCTTCCGTTTTCGATCGTGACGGTGACGAAGTTCGGGTCACCAGTCCAAGGGGACAAGTAGACCTGCATAGTCCCTGACTTGGGGACGTAGTTGTCCGCGTTTTCCAGCTTCACCACGATGGATCCGTGCAGGTCTTTGACCGGCTCGGACTCCGCAAGCTTCGGTGCGACGGGGACCGTGGGTCGATCTTCCAAGCGATGCGGGGCCGAAGTTCTCGGTGTCAGTGACGGTTGGGAACACCCGCAGATCGACATCGTGACCGCGATCCAAGCCCAGTCGAGCAGCTTCATCGGAGTCCGAACCGTGGCGCGAGCGCAAGGTTCTTCGGCTCCGCGGAGATCGGTGCTCGCGCCCAGCATTTCGAAGGGGTCCTAGGCGCAGATCGACCCTGGAACGCGGCAGAAATGGCGGCGCACATGAGGGCCGTCCTCGCGCGTGCAACGCGAGAGCTTGCCGTTATCATGTCGCGTTCCACCGTGAGCATACGATCCCCGATGACACCCGAGGCCGGAACGCTCTCTCGATCGAGCGGCGAATTGGGGCCTGACGCACTGCGCGGGCTGCTCCGGTCCATGCTGCGCGTGCGTTGCACCGATGAGCGCATGCTCAAGCTGCAGCGCTCGGGGCGCATCGGCTTCGTCGGCACCGCGCGCGGCATCGAAGGAGCGATCATCGGCTCGGCGTTCGCACTCCGCGACCAGGATTGGTTGTGGTCCGGACTGCGCGAAGGCGGTGCAGCCGTCATGCGCGGGCTGCCGTTGTCGGAGTACATCGCGCAGATGTACTGCAACAGCAACGACACGGCGAAGGGTCGCCAGATGTGCAACCACTTCCAGCACAAGGGTTCGCACTACCCGAGCTGGTCGTCGGTCATCGGCACGCAGATCCCGCACGGCGTCGGCGCGGCTTACGCGGCCAAGGTGCGCGGCATCGACGAAGTGCATGCGATCTACTTCGGAGACGGCGCGACCAGCTCGAACGGTTTCCACAGCGGGATGAACTTTGCCGCAGTGTGGAAGGTGCCGGCAGTCTTCGTGTGCGTCGACAACGGCTGGGCGATCTCCGTCTGCTCGAAGGACCAGACCGCGGCCGAGAGCTACGCCGACAAGGCGATCGCATACGGCATGCCCGGCGAAGAAGTCGACGGCAACGACGTGCTCGCCTGCCACGCGGCCGTGAAGCGCGCGCACGAACGCGCGCGCAACGGCGGCGGTCCGTCACTCATCGTGCTCGAGACGTACCGCATGATGGGCCACTCGAGCTCCGACGACCCGACCAAGTACCGCGACGAGAAAGAAGTCGCCGCGTGGGCTGCGAAGGACCCGATCGACCGCTTCGAAAAAGTCCTCATCGAGAAGAAGCTCATCGACAAAGACACGCGTGCGCAGATGGAAGCAGAACTCTTCACCGAGATCGACCGCGAGATCCACGTGCAGGAAGCCGCCCCCAAGATGGCGCTCAAGACGCTCGTCGAAGACGTCTACGCCGACGTGCCGATGCACCTGCGAAAGCAGTACAACCGCTTCATCGCGATCGCCGAACGACTGGGCCACGCGACACCCGGCGACGGCGCGTTCCCGCTCTAGACCAAGTGACCCAAGTGAGCCGACCGGCGCGAGCCGACCGGTAATCCGGGCGACTCGCGCCGGCCGGAACCGCGCCGTAGGCGCGGAACAGCTTGCTTCGCGCTCAGAGTTGCCGCGATCGCCCCAGCGTCACTCGAGCGGTCCGGTCCAGCGCTCGGTCGTGTGCGGCAGCGGCTTGCCGGTTTCGAGCAGCGACTTGAGGCTGCTCGCAACCACCGGCCAGCCATGCGTGACACCGTGCAGCATGTCCGACGCGGGCTCGAGCTGCTCGTGCGTGATCGTCAGATGCACCGAACCGTGCCACGGATCGATCGCGATCGTGACGTGCGAGTGCTTCTCGTCCTTCGCGAAATCCGCCGGCGCGACCCACGTCATCGTCAAGCGTCGCGGCGCATCGTGCTCGATCACGTGTCCAGCGATGTCGACCTTCTTCGCGTCGTCGAAGTCCTGATGCTCCCAGCGCGAGCCGAGCTTCCAGTCCGACACGTTGCGATGGCTGACCCAGTACTGCTTCGTCATCTGCGCATCGAAGAGCGCGCTCCACACCTTCTCGACCGTCGACGCGATATAGATCGAGTATTCGAAGCGTGCCTTGTCCAGCCTCATGCTCATCGGGGAACTCCTGGGTTCGTCACAGCGTGTCGCATCAACGTGACGCGAACATCGGATCGCGCAAGGGCATCCAGATCCGGCCTTCGAGATCGTGGCCCGATCCGTCACGAGCACTCCGCCGCACGCGCGCGAACTGGCTGCGATGTTCCATCATGTTCGCGGCCGAAACCGCCGCATCGAACGCGTCTTCCGTCGAACCGGCGAGGTCCTGGATCTGGCGGCTCTCGTGCGGCAAGTGCGCCTGCACGTAGAGCGCGCGCGCGATCGTGCTCGACTTGTTCACCGCGCCCGTGAGGTAGCGCGGGTAGATCTCGACGACCATCGGCAGGCGTGGCGCGTCGAACGGCCAGATCGAAAAGCCCGCGTCTTGCAGCGCGACGAGGTGCGGCATCCCGCGCACCGATCCCGTGCCGACCGAGCCTGCGCCGCCGACTTGGAACACGCTCTTCGGACCCACGCCGCGCACGCGCACGGCTTCGCCTTCGGTCGCACGCCACTCGCTGCGATCGGACGGGAACTTCGGTCGGCGAATACCCGGCTTCCCCCAGAACGGACGCGGACAGTGCGCGAGCCAGCCCTCGCCCTCGCGCGCGGCCAGTTCCCAACCCTCGCGCGCCGTGGCGATCTCACGCGAGCGCAGGAACCAGCTCGGGAACGAGAACGCAAAGTCGAGGCCGACCACGATGCGCGGTTCGCGCCGTGCGCACTCGACGAGGTGCTCGACGATCTCGGCACGATCGCGGCCGCATTCGAGGCGCACGATCGAGCCTCGGCGTGTACCGCCCGATCCCTGCACGCGCGCTTCCGCGAGCCACATGCGCCGGCGCGCGTCGGCGATCGCGCCGCACCAGTCGACCGCGATGCACGCGCGTGGGATCAGCGCGAGATCACGGGCGGTTCGCGCTGTCGCAACCATGGCGGCGCGGACCTCAGCCCTTGTAGCGCGCGTGGCCTTCCTTCTTCATCGGCTTGATCGTCTCGTTGTAGATCTTCTTGGCTTCGTCGGCCTTGCCGTCGAGGCCCGCGACCTCGAGGTCGAGCAGCGCCTTCTCGAGCTGGATCAACTGCTTGCGGAAGCCGAGCACGAACGCGGCCTTCTCCTTCGCATCGGTGATCGCCTCGGCCTTCTCCGGCACCTTGACCTTGCCTTCCCACACGGCCTTCTGCATCTCGAGCGCGAGCTTCACGACCGTTTCCATGTCGCCCTTCTCGAGCGCCTTGTCGAGCTTCTTCGTGTCGCCCTGCAAGATCTGCATCGAATCCTCGAGCGCGCCGCCTTCGGCAACGGGCGGAGAGTCCGTCCGCATCGCCGAGAGTGCGAACGGAGCGGACGCGAGGACGATCAAGACGAGGACGCCGGAGAGGGTGGGGTTCGAGAGCTTCATGGGCAGAAGGGTAATGTGCGTGCGCCCCTCTGCCACAGTCGAAACCGTGTCACGGTTGGAACCGCGCGCCGCTTGCCTTGGCCCGCGCGGCCCACGCCCCAGGGGGCAGTTCTGTCCGCACACGTGCACGATCGTGGCCGTCTCGTCGAGGACAGGTGCACTCGCACTGTCGAGCGTTGACGCGACGCCCCGCGGTCAGCTGAGCCGGCGGAAATCGACGAGGTCGACGCCGAGCGTGTACGCGATCCCCGAATAGCCGTTGGCCATCGGTTCGTACATCGTGCCCAACCCCGGCCGGCGGAACTCGCCTTCCGATCCGTCGTCGAAGCGCAGCGTGAACCAGTAGGAGGTCTCGCCCTTGTCGGACATCTCGCTGCGACGCACGACGACGATCGCAGGACGCCGCAACAGGGGACGTGCATCGCTCGCGCGTCGCATCCATCCCGGCAGCGTCAGCAGCACCACGCTGATCACGAGCAGCACGATCGCGATCACGCCCGGAACCATTCCGGACGACTTGGCCAGTTGCGTCAACGTCCACCAAGCTCCCGCGAGCAAGGCGAGAACGAGAGCGACGGATCCCCACGCCAAGAGTCGCGACGCCTTCTTCTCGACGCGCGGATCTCGCGGCGTGAACGCCATCGCCGCCGGGAAGACGGCGTGCTCGCGCATGCGCTTCAGCCGCGCAAGGGTCTCGTCGTCGACCTTCGTCGCGCCGCCCGCGATGTCGAGCGGCATGGCGCAGTACGCGCACAACGAGAGATCGAGCCGGTGCAGCTTCGCCCCGCAGTTGGGGCAGTGGGTCTTGGGGGGAGCTTGCGTGGACATCGGCGGCATGCGTCGGGCCGGGAAGAGTACCCGCTGCGTGGGGGGTGTGCACACCGTGTCGTGCGCATGCGGTTCGTGCACGCGCGCGAGCCGCCAAGTTCGGCGTGTTCGGTGCGGGCCCTTACGGGATCCGCCGTGCAGGAGTACGTTGCAGGCGCTGGTTCGCGCCGATTCGTCGCGCGCACTCTGTGTGCCCGCCGGATCTGTGCGAACTTCGAGCGCGACGTCCAACCCCCACCCGCAGGATCATCATGAAACGCTGGCTCTTCACCTGTGCTCTGCTCGCGTGCCTGTCTCCGTTCGCTTCGGCCGACCTCCTGACCCCGGGTTCGAAGCTGCGCATCACCTTCCGCGTCGATCCGGCAGCACCGTTGCCGGACACGATGACGCTCGACTTCGGGCTGGTGAACGTGATCGCGCCGTACACCGTCCGCTCGGCCACGCTGTTCGACGGTGCGACCCCGCTCGGCACCTACAGCTCGACCCTCTTCGGCAACTACGCCGGCGCGCTGAACCTCGATCCCGGCGCTTCGTGGAAGAGCCCATCGAGCTTGTGGAACTTCGACAATGCAATCGTGGTTCCCTTCACTTCGATCTCGGGCGCGACGATCCACGGAGCGATCGAGTTCACGATCCAGACCGGCTCGATGGACATCACGCTGAGCCAGATCTACATGACCCTGAACCAGGCAACCGGTCCCAACACGACGTTCGTGAGCAGCCCCGCGCCGACGATCGAGTCCATCTGCATCGAGAGCGGCGATTTCACCGACTTCTGTCCGGGTGACGGATCGGGGACGGCGTGTCCGTGCGGCAACAACGCGTTGCTCGGCAGCGACACGGGCTGTCTCAGCTCGCTCGGCGTGGGCGCGCGCCTCGCTGCATGTGGCAGTGCGAGCATCACCGGTGACACGTTCGCGCTGCGGGGGTCGCAGATGCCCAACAGCTCGGCGTTGTATTTCCAGGGCACCACGCAAGTCGGAAGCGGCAGCGGCGCTTTGTTCGGCGACGGACTGCGTTGTAGCGGCGGCTCGGTGGTCCGCTTGGGAACACTCACCAACGTCGGCGGAGTCTCGCAGTATCCGTCGACGGGTCAGCTCGCCGTGTCGATCAAGGGTGCTTTGTCCGCCGGCGACGTGCGCACGTACCAGGTGTGGTACCGCAACGCGGCAGCGTTCTGCACGACGTCGACATTCAACTTGTCTAACGGGCTGCAGGTTCTCTGGCAGCCATGATCGCGCCGTGATTCAGGCTGTTTGCGAGGTCGCGAACAGTCGGCGAAAACACGGGTCGGCGAAAACACAGTGCCAGCCCCATTTCTTTCCTGACCTCCCCGCGGTCGAGTGCCGCGAAGGACGAGGAAAGAAACGGGGCTGGCACCGTAATTTCCAGCCGGGTGTTTTCAGCCCTTCTTCGTCTCGCCCTTCGGCTCGGGCTTGAGCGCGATCTTCGAGGCCTTTTCGATCGCGGCGCGCTTGTCGGCGATCTTCTTGTCCACGCTCGCCATCTCGGCTTCGATCTTCGCGAGCTTCTTGTGGTCGGGGATGCGCGTTTCCATCAGCTTCGCCTTCGCCGATGCCAAGTCGCGTGCCTGTGTGTCGAGCGCATCGAGCTCGTCGCCGTACACGTTCAGTTCCTTGTAGAGCGGCGTCGGATCCTTGACGTAGGTGTCGGCCAGAATGTCCGACATCGCGTTGCACAACTCCGTGCGCGACGTATCCGATTCGAGCGGGTGCTTGTGCGATCCGTCACGCCCGATGACGAACAGGTGCTCGGCGTCGTTGCTCTCGAAGAGCGCATGGAAGGGATGGTCTGCCTGCACGACGTCGATCGGCATGCGCACGCAGTGGAACCAGCGCGCGAGGAACATGACCTTCTCGTTGTCGGCGCCCGGCTGCAGCAGCGCGTCGTTCGTCTTGTTGCAGTGCGCGCATTCGCGCAGCACGAGCAGCGGCCGCGGATCGTTGCCTGCGACGATGCGCAACGCCTCGTCGGCGGTCAGCGCTTTGCGCGCCTCCTTGACGCGCGTGCGGTCGTCCCTCTCCTGTGTGGCGGCGGGCTCAGGCGGATAGTCCCAATGCAGCGCGAGGATTTCGTTGACGCTCGGACCACGCGGAGCGGCGACCGGACCCGGTCGCGGGAGCTTCGAGCCTCAACAGCCCGCGTGGGTGTCGGTCGTCAGGGATACGAGAGCGAGGGCGGTCAGGCCGGCGCAGAGGAGCGGATGCTTCACGGGTTCTTCTCCAAAGTCCAGGTGGGACAATGCCTGCGATTTGCCAGGTTCGACAATTAGAGTACCCCTGCCCGCCGAACCTGCAAAGCCGGGGCTCCGAGGGCCCCCCGCTCCCTACTTCTTGGGGTACTTCCGGCGCACCCATTTGCGCCAAGCCTCGTCCAACTCGGCCGGCGACTTCCCGAACACGTCCGCGAAGAGCTTGCGCTGACGTTCGGCCTCCGCTTCCGGGCTCGCGGCAGCCTGTGGATCACCTTCGAGCCGGTTGGTGACGGCGTGCACGTACTTTTGGAAGTGGGGCGTGTCGGTCTCGGACAACCACGCCACACGCGACCAGGCCGTCATGTGTCCCCGCGGCTCGAGTTTGTTCGGATCCGTCCACGCGAACATTTCGTCCCACGCCGGCACGAACTTGTTCGTCACGAGCCCGTTCACGCGTTCTTCCCACAGCCACGTCTGGTCATCCGGTCCTTCGGAGTCGCGCGGCACGAACACGCACCAGCGCGGCTCGGCCTTGCGCCCGAACGCGAGCGAGATCCCTTGCAGGAGCCACAGAGGTCGCTTCGTCTTCGTGGCGCGGAAACCGTACACGAAAGCCTCTGCGACGCCGGTCGCGACGAGCGCGTGCAGCGCGGAGTCGAGGGGCGCCCCCGCCGCCTGCATGACTTCCGCCGCGACGCCGAAGAACCACGATCGGCCGTCGAGCTGCGCGACGTACCACGCGGTTTCGCCGGACTTGAGCCAGCGCCGAGCGAACCGGCCGAGCTGCGCGTTTCTCTCGGTCAGCAGCACGGTGAACTTCATCTCGCAACCGAGGAAACGACCCGGGCCCATGTCGTTGGCGGGGTTCAAGTCGCCGGTCGGCTTGCCCGTGAAGTCTGCGTCGGTCACGCCGATGCGCGCTTCGAAGTCGGCGTACTCCTCCTCGAGCCGTTGCGCGTAGAGGTGCAGACGCAACCACGGGTCGAGCTCGCGCACTTGCGGGCGGACGCGCGGCAGCTTCTTCGACAAGCGATGCAATTCGTCGGCGAGCTTCTTCTCCTCGATGTCGTCGGTGCCCCGGCGGTAGGTCTGCAGCAGCGAACCGAGCTTGAAGTGCGCCGTCTCGACCCACAGCACGCGCACCCCGCCGAGGCTTTCCTCGATGTCCTTCGTCTGAATGCCTTCGGAGAAGAGGAAGGGACCCATCGACACGTAGCCGGCGCGGTCGAGCGCCTCGGCCTTGCCCTTCGTGTAGGGATCGACCGCTTCGAAGACCTCGGGTGTCGAGGTGTCGGGGCCCTTGTCCTGTGCGAGCGCGTGCTGCACGGACGACACGCAGAACATCACGAGCGCGAGCGCGAGGCCGCGTGCGAGCGGGGCCCTCCGTGGGACAGTGTTCGATCGTATCGACGTCACTCGATCTCAGCCGCGCTTCACGGGGTCCACAACACCGCCATGCCGCTCGTCGCGTTGAACGCCGAGGCCGTGCAGAAGTTGCCCAGGTCACGGTAGACGACTTGGTAGTACTCCTGTCCGGGTTGAGCGACACCGCCGCGCACCGAAACCGACGGATCGTTCGGTTCGGGATACTGCGAGATCCCGCTCGCGTTGACCTTCGTGCCGAGTCGCACGATCGATCCGCCGACGCAGCGCAAGCCGTCGCCGTACACCGTCTGCAGGTTGGAGTACGTCGAGCCCTGGAAGTAGAGCGCGCTCGAGTTGGTCATGTTCGTGCCGGACAGCACGAGCGAATCCGCCGAGAGCGACGCGGTCCCGAGCGCATCGAGCATGCCGCCGGTCGAGTTCAACGAGTTGGCGCAGCCGCCGATGCCGTTGCTCGACGGGTTGTTGCACGGACATCCAGAGAACGGGGCCGCGCGACAGATGCGCGTGGGGAAACCGTCGTACGTGTAGCGGACTTGGATCGACCCGGTCGCCGTGATCGACACCGTGCTCTGAAGGCTCGGCGGGATGTACGGCCCGTACGCAATCAGCGGTCCGATCATGATCGCGATGTTTCCCGAGCCCACGTAGCCCGGCAGGTCCGCGTCCATGTAGACGTCGGCACTCTGACCTGGGCTGCCGTCACCCGACTCGTTCGCAAAGGTGTACGTGAGCCCCGACGTGCCGCCGTAGTCGAGCGTGCCGTCGAACGGCGTCAGCGGCGTGCCCGGATCGGGGAGGAATGCCGGGTTGGGCGCGTACATGAATCCGGCGGGGAGCGTGATGGGCATGATGACCCCCACGTACTCGCCGCTTGCGTAGCCGCCAATGTTCTCGGGGAGGTTCGACGTGTTCTCGACTCCCCACGTGCCCGAGACGAGTCCCAAGACGTTGATGCGCACGGACCTCAGCACGCCCAGCGACGGGTCGAACCTCGGCACGTTGCCGACGCCGGTAGCACCGACGGCGATGGGTCCGGCCGTGGTGTTGTACGTGAGGTCGTTCGCGCGAACAGTGGAAGCGATCGCGGCGACGAAGGCGAGACTCCAGGTCAGCTTGGCGAGCATGATGAGTTCTCCGTTCTGATTGCGCAGGAGCTCTCCGCTCCTACCCGTGCCGAGACAAGCATGAAGCAACCCCGCGCATTGCGCAACGTCGGGGCGCCGGCGCCAGATCACGGCCATGGATCCACTGACCGAGAGAGGTCGACGACGAGCGCGCTGTCCCGCTCGCCAGGCTCGACGCCGCGTTTCGAGGGCGGGGAATTCGAGCGGTTTTCGTAGGATGTTCGGCCCTCTTCGCCCGCATCAGGAGAATCGTTCATGCCCCGCAAGGTCGTCGTCATCGGTGCCGGTCCCGCCGGATACGTGTGCGCCATCCGTCTGGCACAACTCGGCCAGGAGGTCACCGTCGTCGAGCGCGAGTACCTCGGCGGCACGTGCTTGAACGTCGGCTGCATCCCGTCGAAGGCGATGATCGCGGCCGGTGCGTTGCTCAACCGCGCGCACGAAGCCGCTGCGATGGGCATCACGTTCGAGGACGTGCGCCTCGACGTCGCGAAGCTCGTCGAGTGGAAAGCGGGCATCGTCGGCAAGCTCACCGGCGGCGTCGGGATTCTGCTCAAGAACCACAAGGTGACCGTGGTGATGGGCGAGGCGACGTTGAAGGACAAGAACACCGTCAGCGTGAAGTCGAAGGACGGCGAGCAGACGTTGAAGTGCGACGACATCGTGCTCGCGACGGGCTCGGTGCCGATCGAGATCAAGGGCTTCGCGTTCGACGAGGACAAGGTCTGGTCGTCGACCGGTGCGCTGCGGCCGAAGAAGATCCCCGAGCACCTCGTCGTGATCGGCGGCGGTTACATCGGGCTCGAGCTCGGGCTCATGTATCGCAAGCTCGGCAGCAAGGTGACCGTGCTCGAAGCAACCGCCGGTGCTCTGCCCGGACAGGAGCGCGACTGCGTCAAGGTGATCGAGCGCTCGATGAAGAAGACGGGCGTCGATCTGATGACGGAGACGTTCGCGCAAGGCTACGAGCACAAGAACGGCAAGAGCTTCGTGCGCATC
>JBBQNP010000145.1:0-11827 GCA_038330085.1 Planctomycetota bacterium
GCAGCATCGCGCACGAGTCCTTGCCGATCGAGAACAGCATCACCGGCTTCGCGAACTCGGCGACCACCTCGCGGATGACGTGGATGCTCTCGGCTTCGAGCTGCTCGAGGTGGGAGAGGGTGTACTGGCTCATCGGTTCAGGCGGCGATCGAAGCCGGGCGCGGTCGGCTGTCCATGATCGGCCAACGGCGCTGTGAACTGTTCACGGTAACTTGTCGAATCGCCTTCTCAATGCGCCCTGGTCCTTCGCGCTCTCGTGCAGGGCCACCCTGGACTTCAACCCTCGAGTTCCAACTCTTCGCGCACTTCGGACCCCGTTTTCGCCGTCGACGGATCGAGCTTGTACTCCGCGAGGCGCCGGTCGAGCTCGTTCCGCTCATCGTTGGTGAGCCCCAGGTCGACCGAATCTTCCTCGAGCGGTTCGAGGATGGTCTCGACCAGGTCGACTCTCTCCTGGAAGGTCATGCGTCGGATGTCGTCGATGGAGATCTTCACGGGTGCATTCTGCCCGATCGTTGCGAGGGTCACTGAGAGTCGAAGCGGAAGTCGGTCGGGAATCGTGTTGCCGGACGTGATCATGGGTCCTCATCGTCCCGAGTCGACGTGAGGTCGGGGGCCAAGATGGGAAGGCGCGAGGCGTGGCGAACGTGCTCGACGAAAACCGTCTGCACCTCCACCTTGAAGAGGACCCGATAGTCGCCGCAAACCTTCTGCCGTAGTTCGATCCCCGCGCGCGCCGCCTCCCAGGCGAGAGCGCAACGTCGCGGAAAGACAGCCAACGATTCGATCTCTTCGGCGATGTCTTCAAGCCACGCGTCCGCACCCGAGAGCGAGCTGGATGCGATCCAGTCGTAGATGTTCGTGAGGTCCTGAGCGGCCGAGAGCGTCATTTCGACGTCGAATCGGGTCCACGGCGACGACGGATCCGTGAACGGATCTGCTTCACAGCATCGGCCAGCGGAATCGTCCGGCCCGCTGCGATGTCCCTCTCCGCCTGACGCACCGCCTCGATCACTTCGAGTTCCTCGATCTTGTCGAGGAGCCTCTGGTAGGCCGCAGCATCCTGCAGCACTGCTTGCGCTCGACCGTTCACGGTCAGCACGAGCGGATCGCCAGACCTCGCAATCTCTTCCAGCGTCGCCTTCGTGTTGCGCTGAAACTCGGTCAGGGACTGGATGTTGGGTGTGCGGATCATGGATACTCCCCAATCTGCTTTTTCGCAGCGAATTCCATGTGAATGTACAGCTTCGGCCCACGGTTGTCGACGCCTCCCCCATCTCCGACGAACGCTTCGCCGCGCGGTTGCAACCCTGCCGGCATCGGCGTCGCAAGTCCCTGCCAAGACCGACGTTGAGCCGCTCCAGTCCGACCCGCCGGCGCATCGATGAGATCGCCATGCAACTGTCGCTTCCTCGCCGTCGCCCGGCGCCGGAGCCTCCGCCGGCAGCGTGGGAGCAAGAGGCCTGATTCCTAGCGTTGCCCGCCGAGCAACGCGCGGAATTCGTGCGGGAGCATCACGCCAAGCTCGCTCGTCTGGCGCAGCTCGTCGATCGCGAGCAGAAGATCGGTCTCGTCGACGCCGCGCAGTTCGCAGTGCTGTTCACGCTGGCCGACGTACTCTCGCGCAGCAGCTCGGCGAGCACGATCCTGCTCGCGTTCCTCGTCGGAAGCGTTCTTGGTTACGTCAGCAGTACGGGTTCGACACGAAGTACGCCGGTCACCTGTTGCGCCTGGGATATCAAGGCATCGAGCTGGCCGAGACGGGGCGGCTGACGCTTCCGATGCCCGAGCCCGTGCGAACGCACATCGTCGACGTGCGCGTCGGCAAGCACACCGAGGCTGAAGTGCTCGACGAAGCGCGCGGCCTGGAGAAAAGGCTGCTCGACCTGCGCGATGCGAAGGTCCTTCCACCTCCGGACCGGGGCGCGGTCGAGCGTTTCGTCGTCGACACCTACATGGAACGGCACGCACGCAAGCGCTAGATCACCGCGGTTCCAGCGTGCGAACCGAGCATCTTCTTCGCCTTCGTACGACCTGCGTCGTCCATCCGGTCCGATGCATGCCGCATCCGATTGTAGAAGTGCACGCGCGATCCCGTGTGGGATCGGCTCGCCCAACTCTCGGGTCGAGCAGTGGAATGCGGAAGGAGAGACGCGTGATTGTGTGAGAAAGTCTCGCGCTCGGCGGACATGATGCTCGCCAGCGTCACGGTGGGAACGTGCCTTGCTGCTCTGCAGCGCCATCGAGAATGCTGCACAGGGACATCGAGAATGCCGTGCAGCGCCATCAACCCGGGTGGATGTCTTCACCTATTCCCAAATACAAGCCGGTGCGGATCTCGCGCTCCCACCTCTGGCAAACTGAGAATTGCGAACCGATAGACGCGCGCACACGGTCGACGGTTGTGAAACAAGAGGGACGAGCTTTGACCATTTCGGACGAGCATTCCATCCGCGGCATGACAAATGACGCATTCGGTAGGGAAGAAGGCACGTTGAGCGTGCCTACTATCCGCACGCTTCTCGTCGAGGATCACGACGACTATGCGTTCCTGATCCAGCGCAACCTGCGTTCGGGGGCGGGGAGATTCAGCGTCGAGGTGGCGGAGACTTTGTCGGATGCGCTGCGCCACCTCCAAGAGAGCGACGTCGACGTGGTGCTGCTCGACCTGAACCTGCCGGATTCAGCCGGCGTCGAAACGGTGACCCGCGTGCGCGAGCTCGCTCCGGACGTCCCGATCGTGGTGCTCACGAACCAGGACGCGGAAGACGTGGCACTCGCTTCCTTGCGAGCGCGTGCTGACGACTTCCTGCTCAAGGACAAGCTCGACGGTCGCACCCTGGTCCGTTCGATCCACCTGTCGATCGAGCGCCACCGGGTGCGCACCGAGACCGAGCGCAACGCCAGCATCCTGGCCAAGGATGCCGCGCGATTCCGGCGCATCCTCTCGACGAGCACGGACGGCATGGTCGTGATCTCGCAGCAGGGCACGGTTTTGTTCGCGAACCCTGCCGCCGCGCGCCTGCTCGAGTGCCCGCGCGAGCACCTGCGTGCGGACCGGCTCGGCTTTCCCTTCGGCGACAAGTCGCAGTTCGTGCGCGAGTTCGGCGGCGGCCGCGTCGTCGAAGTGCACGTCGCGCAGACCGAGTGGGACGATCAGCGCGTGTGGATCGCGTCGCTCTTCGACATCAGCGAGCACAAGCGTTATCAGGCCGACCTCGAGCACGTGACGTTGCGGACGCGCGAGTTGAACAAGGGGCTCGAGCGTCTCGCGAACGTCGATCCCTTGACGGAGCTCTCGAACCGTCGTGGCCTGGGGACTCAGCTCGGCATCGAGATGCAGCGCGCCCGACGCAACGGAGGTCCGCTCGCTGCGGTTCTGATCGACTGCGACGACTTCAAGAGCATCAACAGCCGGTTCGGTCACGCCGTGGGTGACGTCGTGCTCAAGGAGCTCGCACGCCGGCTGAAGGAATCGCTCCGCCCTTCCGATCACATTTCGCGACTCGGCGGCGACGAGTTCCTGGCGCTCCTGCCGGACACGCGCATGGCCGAAGCCTTCCAGGTCGCGGAGCGCTTGAGGCTCGCCGTGTCCGACAGTCCGATGCCGATCGTCGGGGGATCCGAGCGGGTGACGATCAGCCTCGCGATCGAGATGGTCGACGACGAGATGCACGGGCTCGACGATCTCCTGTCGCAGACGCATCTGGCGCTCGGGCGCAGCAAGTCGACGGGCAAGAACCGCGTGTCGACTCAGGATGCCGGCGAGCAGAAGGCCGCGTCGCGCGCGGAGAACCTGGTGACGGCGCTGCAAGATGGAACCGGACTGCGCGTCGTGCGCGAACCGATCGTGCGCTTACGCGATCAGACCGTGATGGCGTGGGAGATGCTTTCACGCGGACCGAAGGGTGTGTTCGAAGCCCCGCGCGACTTTTTCCGCGTGGCGACGGAGCGCGGAATCCTGACGCAGGTCGATCGGCATTGTCTCGTGGCCTGCCTCGCTGTTGCCGCGAAGATGCCGCGGCCCGTGCGCTGTCACGTGAACGTGTTCCCGACGACGCTGGTGGACACGATGCCGCAGCACCTCCAGGAAATCTTCGCTGCCGCCGGTGACGACCTCGAGCTCTGCGCCGAGATCAGCGAGCAGCAAGTGGTCGGCGATCCGTCGAGCTTGCGATGTGCGGTCGCCGCACTGCGCGAGGCCGGAGTGATGCTCGCCATCGACGACGTCGGTTTTGGTCGCAGTTCGCTGGAGACATTGATTCTGCTGGAGCCGGACGTGGTGAAGATCGATCCGCGCTTCGTGCACGGCGCCCCGGGCGACACGGTGCGTCAACGTTCGCTGCATCGGCTCGTCGACGTGGTGACCGCGATGGGCAGTGAGGTCATTGCCGAAGGCATCGAAACGCAAGCCGAAGTGGATCTGCTGCTTTCGATCGGCGTGGAAGCAGGTCAGGGCCGGCTCTGGCCCGGCACGAACTGAAGGAGCGCTCGCCGACGGCTCAGATCCGGTGCATGAACCGGAACACGCGCTCGTGCATCACGCGCACGATGTAGTCGTCCGGGCCGCCGAGGCACTCCATGCACTGCTTCAACTGGCCGAAGCTCGTGCCTTCGGTCAGCTCGACCGTCAGCACCATGTGGAAGTAGCCCTCGATCATGCGCTGGCTGATGTCGTGCACGCTGGCCTTGCTCGCAGCGAGCGCGGCCGTGATCTCCGCGAGCACACCGGGACTATGTCGCCGGGCTCGTCGCACCGCATGGGCTCGAGAGGAAGCACGCGTGTCACTCGTCGCGGCTCGGCTCCCAAGGCATCGGATCCTGATGCATGTCGATCGAAATCGTTTCGTCGCCTGCCCGCGTGTCGCCGCGAAGAGGCCCCCGCGAGGTCGAGTGGCTCTCGTCGGTCGGCGTGGAAGCGGGACGAGGCCGGCTGTCGCCCGAGACCGAGCAGGCCAGGGCGTGGTGGCTTCGAGATCTTAGTGCTTGCCCGGCGACCCGAAGCTCAGTTCGACCTCCTCGAGTTCCTTCGCGTCGAGGTGCACGTCAAATCGTTGCGGGCCGTCCTCGTCGCGCACTTCGATTGTCGCCGTCGCGGGATCAGGCTGCAGGATCCTCTGATCCATCGGTTTGTCGGTGAGCGAATCCATCCGCAGGAGGTCGACGCGCAAGCTGAAATGTCCGGGCACGGCAGTGCGGAAGCGCGACTCACCCGTCGCGTCGACGAGGCTGCTCATGCGGCTCTGGCCGAGCGCATAGCGCAACGACTTGGTCCGCTCCGTGTTGTCCGTCGAGGTCAAGGTGACAACAACGCGGTTTCCTGCCGCGATGAGCGCGTGGACCTGGTCGAGCGCGAGTCGGACGTCGCACTCGGCTCGCAGCACGATCGGAGCCTGGAGATCGCGGACGAGCGAGTTGGATACGCGCATGCCCTGCGCCCATACGTCGATCGATTCGATCCCTTCATCAGGAACCTGCACGCGACCGTTCGACCACCGCAGTGCGTCGAACAGTGAACTGGGCGCACTCCACAGCCACGACCTGCCGAAGCCCACGCTCGCACCCGCCGCGTCGACTACGCGGAACTCCACGTCGTGCCGGATGTGAAGCGGCAGCTTCGACCGCAAGTCGAGCGGTTGCAGGCGCCGATCGCGGGTGACCTCTCCGGCGCGGACCTCGATCCCCTCCACGCTGGCGAAGACGACCGCCGGCGGAGCTGCCGTGCGCAGGTCGTTGCTTCGGCTCTCCACGCTAAACGTGTGGGTTCCCGGCGCCACGCCTTCGAAGCGGAAGCGGAACTCGTGGCCGGCGAGAATCCCTTCCGGATAGAAGGGCCGCTCGTCCGATATGCGCATCTCCAATTGTGGGTATTGCGAGGCGTCGTCGAGCATCAGCGTCCCATCGATTTCGCCGAGCGCTTCCAAGCGCAGCACTTGCTCGACGTCCTCCATCGGGCGCGACACGGGCTGAGAGGGAGGCCGCATGCGAAAGCGCTGTCCCCCCGTGTACACCGACAACACGAGCTCGCCGTCGATCCGCGGCAAATAGAACGCGAACTCGCCAGTGCTCGAAGTCGGTCCGCTGTTCTGGAGAGGATCGTCGAAGTTGAACGGGCCCGCGTGCTGCTTCCCGAGACTGATGAGCGCACCTGCGACGCGAGATCCCGAAGCATCCTCGACGTGTCCGTGCACGAGCGGCTCGAGCGCTGACAACGCCACGTCGCCCAGATCGAACACTCCGGTCTTGGGCCAGCGGCTCGGGTCGAGTCGCGCGCCCCGCGCATGGAATTCCGTGGCCGAGTCGAGGATCCACTCCGCTTCGCTGCGCTGCGTGATGACGAATCTTCCCATTGCGTCCGTGATCAGCGGATCGTTCCTGCAGCTCGCTCTGTCATCGGGGAGATTCGAGCAGGAGACGAGGCGCAGACGTCGGTTCGCCATCGGCTTCCCGTCGTCGCCGACGACGCGACCGGTCACGCAGGCTACGTTCGGATTCATGCTCAGTCGGACGCGTGCGGTCTGTCCGCGAGCCGACACGGCAGGCACGTTCGCCAGAACTGATCCACCGCAATCGCATTCGGCGGCGGCGATCAGGACCAGCCCGATCGGAACCGCAACCGAATTCGAAGCCAGATCTTCGCAGTCGACGTGCATCCAGACCGTCGTTCGCAGATCCTCTTGGATGCTCATCGCCGGCGCAGGTCGGATCGACAACTTCCCAGGTCGGTGCCACGGGATCCCGTCCGCATCCGTCACTTCGATCTGCAAGGTTCCTGACGAGGGCAGCGTGAGCACGACCGGTTCCCCGGGCACGTGCCGCGGGTCGATCCAGCACATCGCGCGCGGTTCCGCGACGCAGTCGACGCGCACCTCGAATGCGGGCTTGTCGAGCAGTGACATCTCCCGCAGGCATGAGGTGAAGTTGCGGATGCGCAGGTCACCTTTTTCGTCCGCGAGGATCCGCATCTCTGGCTGATCACCGTCGCAGAATCCGAACCATATGGGAGCTCGCGCAGCGGCCGCGCCGAGGTCGTCGACCACGCGGACGGACAATTCGTCCTGGTGCTCGAGCTCGATACGGCGTTCTCCGGCTTCGAACGCTTCAAAGTGTTTCCAACCGAAGAGCTCGTCCTTCCTTCCGCACACGAAGGTCGAGTGCAGTCCCGTCGGAACTTCGACCGCGCCGCCGGCATCCGCGATCAGCGTGCGTCCGTGCTCGCGCAGGTACGACTCCGGATCGGGGCCGAAGGAGTCCGAACCGTCCCCGACGAATCTCCGCGGGGTCTCGTCGCCGGCGAGGTACGTGATCGACGCGCCCGGAATCGGCTGGTTGCTGTCCCGCTCTACGGCGACGAGCCGAATCGGCGCTTGGCTCCAGCGCGCCATCGGCGTGAACGCGGGCAGCGGCGTCTCGAGCTCGCGCTGCGGCGGAGCTGCGGTTTCGGGCGGCGACAGCGATTCGCGTTTGCCGTCCGGAGCGGATCGAGCCGCGGGAACGTCCCTGGATCCGGCCGAATTGCCGCGGGTGAAGACCGCGAGCAGGAGCAGGCCGACGATCGATACGAGCGCCAGGAGCGAGAGGAGGAACCGGTTCCTCATGGGTTGATCGCCCTACCGGCCGCGAACGGGACGACTACCGGATCTCACCCGCACAACATGGCGACAGGACGCCAATTCGCGCTACGGCCTTCGGAAGCGGTTCGCTTCCTTCACCGGACACGCAACCCGTGGACTCGCGTGCCGGACTCACGCCGCTCAGATCCGGTGCATGAACCGGAACACGCGCTCGTGCATCACGCACACGATGTAGTCGCATACATCCGTCAGCGGTTGCCGGTGGCTTTGATTATCGACTCTGAAATTGCCCCATCGGACTGCAATGGGATCTGGCTCTTCGCAATTCCAAACTTATCATACACCCCTTCCAGAATATCCAATGCGAGTTGGCCGGCAGTTGACACAGTACTCCATTGGACTAGCTCGGTCATTTCGAGATCGAATGGCTCTGACCGACGTGGCGGGGAGTGCCATGGATTAGACGTTTGGCTTAGCAATTGAGTAGGCAGGAAGGCTTCACCAGTGGCGCTGCGAACACCGGCTCGCCATCGGATAGCGCTAGTAGCTGGATGATGCTTGGCAACCAACTCCACAAGAATCCTGGCAGTATCAAGAGCGAATTCCGGCAAGGCAAATGGATTGATACACGGTTGTTCTTTGTAGTACTGAGCGGTTGCCCACGTCAGTACCTCACCGCTGATTACGGTCGTCAACAAGCCATCTCGTTCGATCCTGCACAACGAACGTGCAGGGTACTTCATGACAATCGCCCCATCCTCGTACCGCACCTCTCCGGAGTTGCGAAGGCTGAACCCGTTTGTCCGAGTAGGAGCCCAATGCTCGATTTCTTCAGTTAACGACTTGCCGTCCCCTCTATGATAACAATCCAGCTTGCGCCGTGGAATCAAGTCGATTTGAAAGTAGCAACCCACCAAGTCATTCTCTGACTCTATAGCCTCTATGCTTCGTTCGAGTCCCTTATTCGCTTCCGTCTGCGGTCTAAGCTCGCCCGATTCGAATTCCACTGCCAGGTTGGCGTGCCATGCACGATTGAGTTTTAGTTGCACCTCCTCCACAGAATAGGGCACATTAGATGGGCCATGGCGACGGTATAACCCAAACATGGTCCTAGCTATCTTGCCTTCCTCAGTTAGTGAGCCCTTCACGAGATATGGTCGCTCCTTCTCATTTGGGACGCGAATTCTTAGCCCACACACCTCCTTGTCTGCTCCGCATGGAATACGCATGATCTCTATGGACAGTGAAGGGTACACATACTGTTGTATGCAGTCTCTAAATTGCTTCTCGTCAATCAAGCTCGATGGAATCGCCTTGAGAGCGGCAGCGTACTCTATCTGATCGCTGTCACCCTGCTCTGTTGAGTAGCCAATAAGTATCAGGCCATCACCGCTGTTCGCGATGGCGGATACATCCTTTGCCAGTTCCATCTTCTGGTGATTCGCGGTTCGGGCATCATTCCCTGAAAGACGATAATGGCTCTGCCTTGAAATCAAGAAATGCCGTCTCAGTAAAACCAACGAGATGCTCAACTCCACGTCCCAATGCCATCAAGACATCTGAGAGCGACTTAGGAACTGTACCCATCTAGCCTATATCCGGTGCATGAACCGGAACACGCGTTCGTGCATCACGCGCACGATGTAGTCGTCCGGGCCGCCGAGGCACTCCATGCACTGCTTCAACTGGCCGAAGCTCGTGCCTTCGGTCAGCTCGACAGTCAGCACCATGTGGAAGTAGCCCTCGATCATGCGCTGGCTGATGTCGTGCACGCTGGCCTTGCTCGCTGCGAGCGCGGCCGTGATCTCCGCGAGCACACCGGGACGATTCTTGCCGACGGCGGTGATCACGACGCTGGTGCCGGGGCCATCGTCGACCGGCTCGGGCAGGTGAGGGAGCGTGCGCTGTGCGCGCTCGGCATCCGGACCTCGATCGGGCGGGGGCTCCACGTACTTGCCGCCGTCTTGCGTGCGCACGGCGAGCCGATGCTCGTCGGCGAACGCTTGTGCATGCGGCGTGAGCAGCGTGTTTTCGTCGATCACGATCTCCCCGCCGCGCGCGCTCAGCGCTCGCAGATCGTCGACGGTGATGAAACGGCGCGACAAAGTGGTTGTCCTGTCAGAGGTGACGCACGAGCTCGGGGTGCGGCTGCGGGATCACGACTTCGCGCGTCAACAACCCGCGCTCTTGTGCCATGCGCGCGCCGGCGGCGACCGCGCTGCGCACGTCGGACACTTCGCCGGTGACGGTGAAGAAGCTCTTGCCACCGAGGCCGTTGGCGATGCGCAGGTCGACCAAGTCGACCGTCGCCGTCTTGAGCGCAATGTCGGCGGCGGACACGGTCGACGCGACGGTGTTCGTCTCGACGATGCCGATCGCATCGAGCGCGCCGTTGATGCGTCCGCCCTTGCGGCGCAGCATCGGCACGACTTGGTCGTGGATCTGATTGATCACGAGCTGATCGACCAGGTCTCCGGCGGCGACCTGCACTCCACGATTGGCGGCGACGCGCACGTCCTGCACGGGACCGGTGAAGAGCATCACGTACTTGCCCGGCTGCACCGGCGTCGCGAAGAGCATCTCGACGCGCGCTTCCTTGAGCACGGCATCGGCGACCTCGACGCCGCGCGCGATGGAAGCCAGCTCGAGCACGCCGATCGCGATGTCGAGCTCGACGTCTTCACGCACTTCGGGATTGTGGTCGTTGCGGTTCATGACATCACCTCTTGGACTCGTTGTGCTTCGTCGTGGGCGCTTTGCCCGGTTGTGCGTGGGTGGACGGCTCGTCCTCGGCGCTCGTCGGACCGACGATGCTGCCATCGTCGAGCTCGAGTCGGTCGATGATCGCGGAGACAGCGGTCTGGAAGCCGATGTCGTGACTGCGGCCGATGCAGTGTCGCGCGGCGCGGCCGAACACGACGAGCACGCGCTCGCCGATTCCGGCACCGAGCGGATCGACGGCGACGATCGTCTCGGCGGATTCGTCGCCGTCGGTGGTGTAGGGACGAATGATGAGGAAGCGCAGGCCGACGAGCGTCGGGTCCTTCTTGGTGGCCCACACGTTGCCGACGACGGTGCCGATCAGCATGGGGCACCTTGCGGGAAAGGAATCCGGCAGGCGTTCGTGTCGGGGAGGGAATGATCGCGCGGTGCCAGGCACCCGCTGCGCGAGACTGCGCTCGTCGTCGCGCGAAAGCGCGCGACGGTGCACCGGGAGCCAGGCACCACGCTGTTGGTGATCGTGCTCATGCGCCGGCCTTCGTCGCGGTCGGCGGCGTGCTTGTCGTGCGCAGCTTCCATGACTCGGGCGCGCCGGGGACGTCGAAGTCGTCGACGATGCCGACGATCGCGGCTTCGAACGCGAAGTCACCGTCCATGCCGAGCGTCGCGACCCGCGCGGCTTTGCCGAACGCGACGACGACGTGCTCGCCGATGCCGGCGCCGAGCGGATCGGCGGCGACGACGGGAGTGACCTTCGGTGCGCCGGGTTCGCGACGCTCGTCGAGCGCTTCGACGACGAGCAGGCGCAACGAGCGCAGGTCGTCGACCTTGCGCGTCGCCCACACTTCGCCGATGACGCGACCGAGGAACATCAGTCGACCCCCGCGTTCGCGCGACCACGCAGGCCTTCGAGCGCGCGCTTCACGGCCTTGACCGCTTCTTCGATCTCGGCGTCCGTGCCGGCGAGACGCAGGCGACCGACCGCGCCTTCCGCACCGAGCCCAACGAGCCGCACCGGCGACGCCTTCTCGGCTTCGTTCGCGGCGAGCGTCACGTACACGGCGGGGTTCACTTCGAGCGTGTACAGCGTGTCGTCGCCGAGCACGAGCATCCCCGCGCGCGTGCGGTTGATCATCATCGCCTGGTGATCGCTGATCTTGTGGATGATTTCGGACGTCAGGATGTTCGGCTGCAGCGCGTCTTCCATGGTGCAACCCGCGGCACGCAGGATCAGCGCGCCGGCCTGACGCACCTGGCCTTGATCCGGTCCATGCACTTCGAGCGTGCCGTAGCTGCGCTCGGTCACCAACGCTCCCGGCCGCACGTCGCAGCTTTTGAGCGCAACGTCCATCAAGCGGTTGATCACGATCCCCGGCTGCACTTCCAGCCAGAACGCAGCTTCGCCCGTGACGGGGAAAAACCCGTCCGAGTTCGTGGCCACGGTCGCGGCGAACTGCGGTTGCATCTGGTCGATGAACACCGCGCCGCGCAGCTCGATGGTGCGTTGCGACATCACGGGTCTCCGCCGCGCG
>JBBQNP010000146.1:0-11320 GCA_038330085.1 Planctomycetota bacterium
CGCGTGCCGCCGGTGTCGTCGACGATCGAAGTGACCGTCGGATTGCGCTCGTCCTGGATCGACGAAGCGATGGTGAACGTCGAAGCCGTCATGCTTCCGTCGCGGTGCACGCGCGCACCGAGGATGTTGTGGTTGGTCGCGCTGACCTCGTCCTCCCACACGACGTTCCAGTCACGCAGGCTGGCGGGCGCGTTGCCGTCCGAGTTGCTGATCGCCGGGTGGCGATGCAACGAGGCCGACGAGTCGTCGATGAGGATCGTCGAGCCCGGGAACGTCGTGTCGGTGCGGACCACGCGGCCGTGCACGTCGTAGTCGGAGCCCGCGATGTACTCGCGCTCCCACACGACGCAGTAGTAGGAAGCACCGCTCGCCGCGGGATCTCCGCCGACGTCGGGAGCGTAGTGATCCCCCGTCTGGGTCGAGCTGTCGATGCGGAACTGCGCCGACGTGTTGAGCGTGACCGTAGCCTCCACGGTACGCCCCCAGATTTCGCGTGCGGGAGCGTCGCCCACAGCCGCGACGACGAGGAACTGGTCGTCGAGGTTGTTGTTCGCGATCGCCGGCGTGCGCCACGTGTCGCCCGTGAAGTCGACGTACGTCCAGGCCGTGCTCGTGCCCGCTGTGTTGTGACGCACCGCATAGATGTCGTGGTCGGAGGCACTGAAGATTTGTTCGTACACGCTGAGCCACGTACCCGTGGTCAGGTCGTACGCCGTGTCGGCACCGAACTCGTCGGGCCCGGCGGCCGAGATGGAGAACGTGGTGAGCACAGGGTCGATGACGAACGCACCCTGAGCGCTTTCGACGAGCGACCTCGGCGCGACGAGCTCGATGCGGCCCGACGACAGACGGCTCCCGATCGGAACGAGCGCGTGGGCTGCGCCTTCTGCGAACGCTCGCCCGTACTGCACAAACCCTAGGTCGTTCCCGAAGCGGAAACCGTCGTTGCTGTTCGATCCGGACAGCTCCGTGTCGACGCCGACCGTCACGGTGATCTCGCCGCGCGTCGTGAGCGAGTCGAACACGAACGTCTGCTCGACGGAGTCGAGAGTCAGCACGTACACCTCGCGGAATGTTCCGCGGTCGTACTCGATCGTGTCGCCTACGCGCACGGCGGGAGCGTCTGCATCGAATGCGAGGGACGAACCGGCGACGCTGGCCGACTCGACGTGGAGTCCGACCGGGAAGTTCCGCGGAGCACGCGAGCCCAGGAACGGCACGTACGTCGCTCCCGCGCGCGAGAAGCTGGCCTTGTACGTTCGGCCGAGCACCCAGGTGGTGCCCTCTGCATCGACGTCGAACCACAGACGGTCGCGGTCCGCCTGCGCCGGCAGCGCGGCGCCTTTGCCGCTCAGCTCGCGCGTCGCGAACGAAGCGTGTGCAACGGCCTCGGCTGGGGCGGCCGAAGCCGGCTCGGGCTCGGTGACGTACGTTCGCGGCGGCAACTTCGCGCCCTCTTGGGCTGAAGCGATCGCGGCGGTCAAGAACACGGGGAGAAGGATGAGCTTCGACATGACGTTCCTCGATTCATGGAGGTCCAGGGGTGTGCCCGCATCGGTCGACGGGCGGGCGTCGTCATCCCCCGGTGACCGGAACAAGGTGCGCGTGGAACGCGGCCCCGAATTTCTCTGCCCGCTGATCGAGAGGCCAGCCAACTTTGGGAACGGAGTCCGACGTACGCTCGGGGAATCACCTGTTGCGCACGACGCCAAGCTGTCTACGGCGAGACGAGCAAGGTGCATTGAGTGGGCATGAATCCGCACGCGACTCGTTCTCCATGTCGCTCACGAGTCACCCTCTCGTCACCGTCCAGGCTATAACGTTCCCGCATCGACCAGCCCTCGATCCTGACGCACGCGATGCATCGCTCTTCGACGCTCGCCGCGGATCGCGCGGGGTGAGATGGAATCGGACTACTTGCCCCACGCACTCACCACGATCCTCGCTCTCTTTTCGCTCCTGATCGGGGTCGGCTTCCTCGTGGTGTGGGGCGAGCGCACGCTCTTGTACCTGCTGAATCGTCCTGTCGATTCGAGCGCTCGAGTTCCCGGCCAGTCACGGGTGCGCTGGATCACGGCGGGACTGCTGGCGGTCGTGGCCCTCGCGACGATCCCCTCCCTCGGTCAGTCGACCCTGTTCGATCGAGACGAGGGCTACTACGCCGAATCCGCGCGAGACATGCTCGCGAGGACCGATCTCTTCGTGCCGCGCATCCAGGGCGAGGCGTGGCTCGAAAAGCCGCCGCTCACGTATTGGGGAATGATGCTCTCGATGGCGGCCCTGGGTCGGACGGAGTTTGCCGCACGCCTGCCCTCGGCACTCTTCGGGCTGCTCCTCATCTGGCTGACGATGCATTTGGCCCGACGCCTCTTCGATCCAGCCAGCGCGTTCCTGGCGGGACTGATCCTCGCTTCGTGCACGCTTGTGTTGCTGACCATGAGCCACGTGCTGCTCGACACGGCCCTCGCCTGTTGCGTCACGATGTCCATGATCGGCCTGTGGGACTGGACTAGCGGGCAGCGAAGACGTGGCTTCTGGCTTTTCTACGTGGGTTGCGGACTGGGTGTCATCGCCAAGGGTCCACTCGGCGCCGCCTTGCCCGTTTTCGGCTTGCTCGGATTCCTGTGCCTGACGCGGCGCTGGAGCTTGATCAAGGAGATCGCTCCGCTTCGTGGCGCCCTCGTCGCACTCGCTGTCGCGTCCATCTGGGCACTCCCTGCGACGATCCTCACCCACGGCGAATACCTGCACGAGCTCGTTTGGGTTCGCACCCTCCAACCCATTTTCTCGCCGCTGCAGCACCACGGCGGTCGCAACACAGCGGCCTACTTGGCGATGCTGCCCGCCTACTTGCCGATACTCCTGCTCGGCTTGGGGATGTGGGCCCCGTTCCTCCTTCCCGCGTTGCGCGAGCGGTGGCTGCGCAAGCGCGACGGAAACCAGTGGCCGTTCTTGGTCGGGTGGGGAGGCGCGCAGCTGCTGGCGTTCAGCCTGGTCAGCACCAAGCTCGCACACTACATCCTGCCGATCTTGCCGTGCGCAGCGATTCTGATCGCGGGCTTTCTCGTCGACCGCCTTCGACAGGATCCGACCGGCGCTGCACTCCTGACCCGCACGCGCATTGCGATCCTCGCCACGGCCGGCGTGCTCGTCGGCGGGTTGCTTCTGGCTGTACCCGCCGCGCTCGGGTTCTCGCAGTTCACACTCTGGTTTGCGCCTGCAGCGGTCGTGGCCGCGTTGAGCGGATTCTGGGTCTGGCACGACCGCAATCGGGGGCGCGCAGTCCGAGCTCTGATGGGTGCTGCCGCAGCGACCCTCTTGTGTGTGGGTCTTCTCTCGATCCTGGCTGTCCCTCGGTTCGACGAGGGCAAGTCCGCGCGCAGCATCGCGAGCTTTCTCAAGGAGCGGTACACGAGCGCGCGCTTCGCCGAACTGCGCATTGGACTGCTGGACTACCGTCAGTACTCGGTTCTCTACTATCTGAACCGGGATGCCATCGGGGTGGATCCGGGCCAGATCCAGTCCTTCCTCGAAGCAACCGGACCGGCGGTGGTCTTGCTCCCCGAGTCCAAGCTCGACTCGGCGAGGCGTGCCGGGCTCACCGCTCCGCACGAAGTGATCTGGCAGAAGCGTGCATGGACTGCCGACAAGAACCGCTGGGACGAGATTTGCCTCATCAGCAACGGGAAGTAGACCGGTGCGTGTGTTGTCGTGCGGAGCCCATCGGTGCGGCCGCGATCTCAGCGCCGCTGGGCTGAAGTACTGAGTCGGAGACCGGGCAGCGTCGCTCACGAGCGCTTGCTACGTGCGTGCAGCGCCTTCGAGTCGGAAATAATCGGGTCTCGGCGGAACGGGTCCACATTCGATTTTGGCCGAAGATCGACTCGGGCGCGCAGACAGGATGGGTCGAGAGGACTCGACGATGTCGGTGGTGGACACCTCGCCGCTGCGGCTCGATACTCGGATCCAGTCATGATCCATCGCCGCGATCCCCTACCGACGCTGGATCCAGCGAAGCTGAGCAGGAGAAGGACCTGAACTGGACGACTGGGATCAAGGAGCGCCTGCGTTCCGTGCGTTGCTGGATCAGGCCGACCGCCTCATCTTTCGATGACCTCTTCAAGCCGAGCCAAGCGATCCTCAGCCAGCCTGCGTGAGCGAGAGTTTTCGCGCTCGCTCGAGCCGCTGATCGATCATCGCAGGCGTCAGTCGCCCGGTGAACGTGTTCTGCTGGCTGACGTGGTAGCAGCCGAGCAGCGTGCGGTCGCCGAGCGTGATCTCCGACTCGTGCGCGAACTTCGGGCGCGGGCGTGGGATCTCGGCCCCCTGCCGCGAGCACAAGCGCAGCGCTGCGTCCCAACCGATCCCGCCTAGACACACGATCACGCGCACCTTCTCGAGGGCCTTCCATTCGTCGTCGAGGTGCACAGAGCAGTTGCCGAGTTCTTCCGGCGTCGGCTTGTTCGCGGGCGGAGCGCAGCGCAGTGACGCACTGATCCACGTGTCCCGCAGCACGAGCCCGTCGTCGCGCGCGACCGACGTTGGCTGGTTCGCGAGGCCGGCGCGATGCAGCGCGGCGAAGAGGAAGTCTCCCGAGCGATCGCCGGTGAACACGCGGCCGGTGCGGTTGGCTCCGTGCGCAGCAGGCGCGAGGCCAAGGATCCACATGCGCGCGTTCGGGTCGCCAAACCCCGGAACCGGCTTACCCCAGTACGTCTGATCCGCGAATGCACGGCGTTTGTCGCGCGCGACCGCGGCGCAGTAGGCGCGCAGCTTCGGACAGCGCTCGCAGGTGACGATGCGCTTTTCGAGCGCGCGCAGCGCACGCGCGCTCACGCGCGGGCCCGTTCTATCGTCGCGCTCACGCGCGGAACGCGGCGAGTCGTGCGCACGCGTCGCGCAACACGTCGTCTTCCTTCGCGTAGCAGACGCGCACGAGCTTCTCGCCGGCGGGGCCTTGGAAGAACGACGTGCCGGGCACTGTCGCGACCTTCGTCTGCTCCAGGATCGCCATGGCTGCGTCGCGTGAGGTCGGCAATCCGAGCTTGGACACGTCGGCGAGCACGTAGTACGCACCCTCGGGCACGATCGGGTCGAGGTTCGCGCGCGAGAGTGCGTCGCACGTCCACTCGCGTTTGCGCGCGAACTGCCGCTGCAGGTCGTCGAAGTAGCTCTTGGGCGCTTTGAATCCTTCGGCCACGCCGTACTGCAGCGGAGTCGGTGCGCAGATGAAGAACAGGTCGTGCACGAGCGCAATCGCGCGCGCCCAGTCCTCGCGCGCGACGGCGTAGCCCAGGCGCCAGCCGGTGATGCTGAACGTCTTCGACAAGCCCATGATCGTGACCGTGCGCTCGCGCAGCGATCCGATCGAGGCCGGTGACACGTGTGCGCGTCCGTCGTAGCGGATGTACTCGTAGATCTCGTCGGTGATCACGATCAGGTCGCGCTCGGCGGCCACGCGATCGAGCACGCGCAACTCGCCCTCGTCGAGCATGCGCCCGCACGGGTTCGACGGCGTGCACACGACGATCGCGCGCGTGTTCGGCTTCAACGCGGCACGCAAGGCAGCTTCCTCCAGGCGGAAGCGCGGCGGCTGCAGGGCCAGGAACTGCGGCTCGAGCCCGGCTACGATCGCGGTGTTCAGGTGGTAGCCGTAGTACGGTTCGAGGAGCAGGATCCCGTCACCTGGATCGAGTAGCGCGAACAACGCCGACGCGTACGCTCCGCTCGAGCCCGCGGTCACGACGATCTCGCTCTTCGGATCGGCGCGCAATCCGTTGTCGCGTTCGAGCTTCGTCGCGATCGCTTCGCGCAAGGGCTGGATCCCCTCCGCGAACGAGTACGTGCTCTTGCCCGCGCGAATGGCCTCGATCGCTCCGTCGCGCACGAGCGGCGGCGTCGCGAGATCGCAGATCCCCTGCCCGAGGTTGATGCCGCCGACGCGCTCGCACTCGCGCGTCATCCGGCGGATGTCGGACTGCACGAGGCCTTCCAGCCGAAGAGCACGGGAGCGCGGCATGGCGCCGATGGTACGATCGGTTCGTGCGACCGTCGATCCGCATTGCGCTCGTGAGCCTCCTGCTCTCGAGCGCTGCGCCGGTGAGGAGTGTGCCGACGAGCTCGACGCCGGTGAGAACAGCGCTCGCGCTCCGATCGACGCTGCCTGCAGAACCGCGCGTCGTCGCACGCCTCGACATGGCGGTGCCGGCCACCGAGCCCTTCCTTCTGCGCGCTACGATCCCCGTCGAAAAGGGCGTCTTTCCGCGCGCAGACGGCCGCTCGCCCTTTTCGGTGCGCTTTCCCGGCAAGCCTCCGCACGTCGTGCCCGCTCAGGTCGAAGTCGTCTCGCGCTACCCGACCGGCGAAGCCGACGTGGTCGAAATCATCGCGCGCGGCGAGCTCGACGAGGGTTTGAAGGTCGGCGCGCGCATGGGTTGCGCGATCCTCTACGACGAGCCCAACAGCACCGAGTCCGCCGCCGAAGCACAACCCTCCGAGCGTGTGACCAACCTGCTCGACGTCCACGCGCGCGGTCGCGTGATGTTGCGCACACGCGACGTGTACGGCAACGCGTACGCAGCCGAGCTGGTCGGCAACCCCGACGGGCTCGGGTTTGGCTCTTTCCGCGCGTTGAAGCACGGACGCTGGCTCGACGAGGACCGCGCCTACGCGACGCTCGTTCCGATTCCGGGCCGCAAGGGCGACGGTCCACCTCTGCCGCACCTGATGGGCGTGCACGCGTACTGGACGAAGACGTCGATCGACGACGCGGTCGGTTTGAACCTGCGCGTCAACAACGGTGCTGTGTCGGGCAACCGACCGGCGACAGCATTCGAAGCTCCGCTCGGCATCGTGTACTGGCAGAGCCTCGAGCTCGTCGTGCCGAAGGGCTGGACCGTCGTGTCCGAGGTCGGCGATCCGTTCCTCGGCGAAGCGTACGACGAGGGCGAGCGCACCGTCGTGCCGATCGTCAAGCCGTACCCGACCGGTGCCTTGCACATGATGGGTCCGCAGGCGCAGTTCGAGCGGCGTTTTGTGCTCGTCCCGGCGGGCAGCGAACGACTCGCACGCGCGCGATTGGCGTTCGACGGGCTCGCGTTCCCGGCGCGCGGCGAAAAGATGTGGTCATGGTCGAACCCCGCGACCGCGCGCTGGTTTCCGCAGCGCGAGCCGCTCGCGTCGATCGACTTCCTCACGAGCGGCGACGTGCACGGCAAGGCTGCCGCGCGCCGCATGCACGCGAGCCAGCTCGCCGAAGTGCGCGCGGGCCTGGAGACCGGAACGGCGCGCGGCTGGTACGTGCAATCGAGCGTGATGGGTTGGGCACATCCGTGGTTCATCCCCGACCAGGGCGGCGTCGGCGGCGAAGGCATCTCGACGTTCGAGGGCTACTACCAGGCGCAGGGTGCTTCGCGAGAAGGCGTGCAACTGCTCGCGCTGCAGCACCGCATGAACGTGTGCCGTCAGCCCGAGGCGACGTACGACGCGCAGGGCGAGATCGTCGGGTACGACCGCTGGCTCGATGCAAAGGGCGTGATCCCCTTCGATTACCGCACCAACGGCGGCGTCGTGTTGCCGATGTTCAAGTTGCCGATGCGCTGGGGTCCGCCGCCGTCGAGCCAAGTGCTCGAGGTCGTGAAGCGCAATCTGCGTCCGCCGTACGACCAGGGCACGCCGTATCAGAAAGACGGCTCGGTGCCGTACGACGGAGCGATCTTGTCTTGGTGGCCGCACGACGATCAACACCTCGTGCGCTACACGAAGAACCCGAAGGCGCTCGTGTGGCTGTGCAACGACTCGATGGCGAAGGACGACCTGCGCTTGTCGGCGGAACTCTTCCACCTGATGTTTCACGAGAGCCCGCACGTTCCCGCGGAGTGGTCGCCGGGTGTCACGCTGCAGATCTACGAGTCGATCACCGCGAAGTATCCGCACGGTGGCTTGCCGCTCGGACGCGAGCATGCCTGGGGCATCGACGCGATGTGCGCGGCGTATTCGGTGGCCGATGACGCGTGGCGCGCGCGCACGCGGCCGTGGTTCGATCGCGTCCTGAAGCTCATGGTCGACGCGGCCATGCCGAGCGGTCTGTTGCAGCGCGTGGTGAACGAGCGCTGGCTCGGCAACACGCGTTACTGCGTCGCGCAGACCTTCGAAGCCTTTTTCCTCGTGCACGCGATGCGCTGCATGTCGGAGTCGGTGTACCGCGGCGTCGACGACGGCAAGGTGCAGCAGCTCGGACAACTCGGGCAACGCACGGCCGACTACCTCTTGTTCGGTCCGCCCTGGCAGCGCATTCCCGCCGATTGGCAGCCCGACCCAGCGCATCCGACGATCTTCTATCAGGGGCCGCGACAAGGGATCGCCGTGTCGATGAACGACGACCGCGCGACACCGGTGTTCTCGGACGAGAAGCGCTGGGGAGCGAACTACCTCCCGAAGGACGGCTTGGGCCTGGGCGTCGAGATCATCACGCTCTGGCCGGCGCTGACGTACGTCGCGGAGTGGACCGAGGGCACTGCAGGAAAAGGGCTCGAGAACAAGTACCTGAAGCGCGCGCTCGAGTGCTGGACGCCGAAGGGGTCGTACAAGGAGTTGCTGAACGCATTCGCCGAGCAAGCCGGCGATCCCTCACGCGACAACTCGGTGAACTGGATCAGCTTGATGGCGCGCCTGCAGAACCTCGGCGTGCGGTGAAGCAAGATCGGACGCGCGAGAGCCGACGCATGCGCTGACGCAGCAGGTGCCAAGCACCCATCGCCCAACCCGCCACCGCGGTGATGTGCGTGTCCAGACCACGCCGGACAAGACGCACGCGAAAGCCTGCACCCAAAAAAGCGACGGGCGCGATCAAGCCCGGTACTCCGGGCTTATCGCGCGCGACGCCACCGCGCCGGAGGCGCGGAATCATCTCTCTCGCGGCCCTCGACTTCTCTCGCGCGCAGAGCTGTGAGCTGATAGCGGAGAAAAGCGGGCGTGCGGTGCCCAGCACCGATCGCCGGGAGTACCGGCGATCGTCGCCAGACACCTGCGCGATCACACCATCGACTTGAGCGTCTTGAGCGGGCGCACCTTGATCACGTTGCGGGCGGGCTTCGCCTTGAACATGACTTCTTGCTTGGTGAAGGGGTTGATGCCCTTGCGCGCCTTGGTGGCGGGCTTGCGCACGACGGTGACCTTCATCAGGCCGGCGACGTTGCAGATGCCCGGGCCGCTCTTGCCCAGATCCATCGAGAGGATCTTGCCCATCGTTTCGAACACGGACGCGACTTGCTTGCGCGAGAGTTGCGTCTGCTCGGCGATCGTCATGTAGAACTCGCCGCGGCTGCGCGGCTTGCTCGCTGCGGAGATCTTCGGCGCCTTGAAGACAGCGGGCTTCGACTTGGCGGAAGCCTTGTTGGTGGATTTCTTGGCCATGGGTTCCTTGGGGTTTTCTCCCGTGAATTCCGGGGGTTTCCGGGGGTTTTCCCGGTGTTCACGCATGGCGTATCAAACCCCCGACAGCGACACAACAGGCAATCCATGCAGAATTCCGCTGAAAAACCGCTCTTTTCGAGATCACCGACCCGAGTGCGCTCCCCGAACGATCGACGCGAGGCACAGGAAACGCCGGAACCGACGAGCAAAAACAGCCTGGGAAAGGTGCCTGCGATGGGCTGACGAGCATCCCCGAACGACGATCGTCAGGTTCCCTGAAAGCCGTGAAAACGTGGCCGCAGCGTGTCGCCGAAGGGTCACGAAACGCCATCCGGAACGCGCGCGAGCGGGTAAGCTCTTCTTCCGCGTCGGCTTCCGCTCGCTTGTAACGGACGGCCGGCGTGCGCGGAGTCTTGCGTGGCGACGCTCCGGCGCGCTTCCGTCCCTCTCACGGAACACCTCTTTCTCCAGGAACCCGATGCTGCGGATCCCCCCGTCTCTCTCTGTCACGATCCCTGCCCTCCTGGCGCTGATTTTCGGCGCGACGCCGGCTCGGGCCCAGGCCGTCGACACGACGCCGCCGCTGATCACCTCGACGCCCGTCTTCACGCAGACGAACCACCCCGATTGTCCGCTCGTCGCGCGCCTGCAGTTCACGACGGACGAACCTGCGATCGCCGACATCGCGTTGCTCGGACCGGGTGGTTCGCTCCAGCGCCTGACGCCCGAGCAAGGCTTCGGCCTCACGCACGACTTCATCGTCGCGGGCATGCGCGCCAGCACGCTCTACAACGTCCGCTTCATGGTGCGCGACCCGTCAGGTAACCGCACGACCTGGCCCGGCTCGTTCCAGATCATGACGCCGGCTTTGCCGTCGACGTTCCCTCCGCTGCACGTCACGACCTCTTTCCCGACGCGGATGGAGCCGGGCATCACGCTCTTCTCCACCTTCTTCTCGAGCCCGGTGTTGAGCGGAGCCGGCGCGTACGTGATCGCCGTCGACGCGCAGGGCGAAGTGATCTGGTACTACTTCACGCGCGATCGCGTCACGAACGTCGAGCGCATGCGCAACGGGCACTTGTTGCTGCTGTTCAGTCCCTTCCAGGCGCAGGAGATCACGCTCGACGGGACGCGCGTGAACCGTTGGTGGGCGCGCGGCGGCGGCCTCACGAACATGCCGCCGGGCTCGATCCTCGTGAACACGGACCAGTTCCACCACGAGTTCCACGAGCTCGAGGACGATCCCGCGGCGGACTTCATCTTCCTGTCGACGGAGATCCGCCAGTATCCGAACTATCCCGCGAGCGAGATCGACCCCACGATCACGAACCCGGTGTCGAACATCGCCGGCGAAGTGGTCGTCGAGATCCGGCGCGACGGAACGGTCGCGCGCGAGACCAAGTTGCTCGACATCCTCGATCCGTATCGCGTCTGCTACGGATCGCTGGCCGGGTACTACGACACCGTGTACGGCTTGTTGACGCTCGACTGGGGTCATGCGAACTCGGTCATCATCGATCCGAATGACAACACGTACGTCGTGTCGCTGCGAACGCAGGACTGCGTGGTCAAGATCCGGCGCGACAACGGTCAGCTCGTGTGGATCCACGGCGATCCGGGGCGCTGGAATCCGCCGTGGAGCACGAAGCTCTTGAATCCTGTCGGCGCGAACTTCGGCTGGCAGTATCACCAGCACGCTCCGCACATCGACGCGAACGGCACGTTGACCTTGTTCGACAACGGCAACTACCGCGTGATCCCGCCGACGCCGTTCGGGCCGACGTCCACTTTCTACAGCCGCGGCGTGAAGTTCCACATCGATCCGGTCGCGATGACGACGCAGGTGCAGTGGGAATACCGCGGCGCACAGCCGTTCTTCTCGGGGTTCCTGGGCGATTGCGATCCC
>JBBQNP010000147.1:0-11250 GCA_038330085.1 Planctomycetota bacterium
GCCGCGATCGGACGGCTTGAGCGTCTTGATGATGTCCCAGACGCGCCCGTCGTACATGTAGATGCCAATGACGGCATAGTTCGACTGCGGGTTCTGCGGCTTCTCGACGATCTTGGTGACCTTGCCGTTCGAAACCGTCGCGACGCCGAAGCGCTCAGGGTCCGGCACTTCCTTGAGCATGATCTTCGCGCCCTTACCCTGGGCCTTGAAGTCGTCGGCGGCCTTCTTGATCGTGCGCTCGAGGATGTTGTCGCCGAGGATCACGCACACCGAATCGCCCTTGGCCCAGTGCTCCGCGAGGCCGAGTGCTTCCGCGATGCCGCCTTCGCCTTCCTGATACGTGTAGTTCAGGTGCTTGAGGCCGAAGTCCTTGCCGTTGCCGAGCACCGAGAGGAAGTCGCCCGACTTGCGACCACCGGTGACGATCATGATGTCTTCGATGCCGGCCTTCACGAGCGCCTCGATCGGGTAGTAGATCATCGGCCGGTCGAACACCGGCAAGAGGTGCTTGTTGGTGATCTTCGTGAGCGGGAAGAGCCGCGTGCCGAGACCCCCGGCCAGGATGACGCCTTTCATGAGTGCGGTCGTGCTCTTTTCGTGATCGAGAGATGGTGCGTACCGTGGGATGGGCGCGGGATCGAGCGGAGAAGGATACCGGGATGCGGATGAGTGGGCAACCGGCGCAGCGTCGTTCGAGCGCAGTGCCTACCGCTGCTGCGCTCCTTTGCAGCGCCCGCGCTCCCCTCCGTGCCGAGATGGACAAGCCGACCGAACCTTTCTGGAATGCGCGCCGTTCCTTGATACCGACCTCGCGCGCAGGGGAGAGGGGTCCACTCACGAGTTCGACATCTGCGAACCAGCCGGACCCTTACCTAAGGGCCTTTTCTCGAGCTCTCCGAACACGACGGCCGCGCTCGCCGTGTGCGCCTCGTTGGCCCTCTTTTGCCTGCAAGTCCACCGATTCGGGCACCGACACCGCTGCCGGAATCAACAGGCCGCGGACCCAGTCGACCTCGACGTCGCGCAGCTCGACACCACGTTCAAAGCGAGTCCGTCTGCAGAGCCGCACATGTGATGGTATCGAGGCGCTGCAGGCGGATCGTGGACTCGAAGCGCGCGCGCTTGGATTCGAAGCGAAGTCTGTCTGAATTGACGCGCATTCCGCCCCGGCTACCCTGGATGCAAATGACCTCCATCACGACATCGATTCGCGCTCTAGCTGTCGTGGCATGCGTCGGCTCGTTCTCCTCCTGCGGCATCATCAAGACCGTGGCCGAAGCGCCGGGCAAGATGGTCGCAGCCGTCGGACCCAAGGACGACAAGAGCGCCGCGCAGAAGGAGACGCACTTCTCGGATCTCGCGCGCTACGGCGACCTGATCGTGGAACGGGTAGACACGGCCACGCGCGAGTTCGAGGCGGGATCGAGCGACGTGTCCCTGCAGCTCCAGGCCGCTCGCTGGCGTCTGGAGGCACAGAACTGGACGATTCGTGCCGTCGCCGACAGCAATCCGACGTCCAGCCTGCTCGACATGATCGTCCAGGGAACGGTCGCGACCTGGCTGCACGCGGACCACTGGATACCGGACGTGTACGGCGAGGTGGATCGCCCGATGTTGACGGCACTGCAATCCTCCGTCGACGACGGGTGGAACCAGCTGGCGCAACACCTCGATGCGAAGCAGATCGCGAGCGTTCACGCGGTGCTCGACGGGTGGCGCGCGGAACATCCGAAGGTGACGAGTGCCGAGGTACTCGATGTTCCCAACTTCCGGTCCCTCGCGGAACGCGGGAAGAAGGACGATCAGGACGTCGGCAACCTGCTGGGCATCATCGGGCTCGATCCGCTGTCGGGTCTCGAGCCGGTCACGCGCCAGGTGGAGCTGTTGCGCCGGTTGGGCGAGCGCGCTGCGTTCTTCCTCGAGCGGGCCCCACAGGTCCTGGGAGCCGAGGTCGACGTGCGCTTGCTCGAAGCACGCTCGACACCGGAGATGCGGCAGGTCCTGCTGAACGTCGACACGTTCAGCGCCAGCGTGAAGCGGTTCGCCGACGTAGCCGAAAAGCTGCCTGCGGCCTTGAGCACCGAACGGCAGGCCGCGCTCGATCAGGTCTCGCGCGAGCTCACTGCGCAGCGCGAGGGTCTCGTGCACGATCTCGGCACGGCGGAAGCCCCGCTGAGCAAGCTGCTCGATCGCACGCAGACCTTGTTGGACGCCACGACGCACGCATCGACCGCGTTGACCGACACGTTCCATGCTTTCGACGCCCTGATGGCCCGCTTCGAACCGCGTTCTGCGGCCGGCGGTACACCTCCGTCGTCGGGAAATGCGGGCTCGAGCACCAGCCGGCCGTTCGACATCACCGAGTACACGACGGCGATCGAGAGGCTCGGCTCGACGGCCGAGCGACTCGACGTCACGACGAAGGACGCGACGGCGCTGATCGCCGAGCTCGATCAGCGGCTGCCCGAGGTGCAGCGCGTGGTCGATGCCACGGCGCAGCGCGGTGAATCCGTCGTCGACCACGCACTCGTCGGCGCGCTGGTTGTCGGCCTGATCCTGATTGCCGCGGCGGCGGGTGCAGCGATCTTCGTGCGTCGAGCCCGCGCGAAGACTCCGGCTCCCGCCCGATGAACGAGGATCGAAGTCGTTCCGATCCGTAGACTGCGGGGCGTCATGGGCCGCGGGATTTCGCTCGTCGTGTTGTGCGCTGTTTCGCTGATCCGTCCGGCGCCGGCACAGCACGTCCCGCTCGATCGGAATCTGCAGAAGCAGGTCACGACGCTGGCCGAGCACTGGTGGAAGGCGCGGCCGCCGACGCGCTTCGTCGAGTGGGATCCGAAGGCACGCGCCGCGCTTGAAACCGAAGCGCGTGCGATCGGCAAGATCCCCGAGGGCAGCCTGGAGGAAGTCGTGTCGCTCTTGTGGGCCGACGCGAAGAAGCTCGGCCCGAAGGGCACGCTCGTGAAGGGCAAGCTCACGATCCCGACTCCGTACGGCGACGCTTGGTGCTGGTGGGCGAGCGGCACGAAACATCCGAACGTCCTGATCGGTCTGCACGGCGGCGGTGAAGGCGCAGGATCTGCCGACGAATCGCGCGGCACGTGGGTGAAGAAGGGCGCGATCGGCATCTATCCGCAGGGCATCAAGCTCGTGCACGACACGTGGAACACGGTGCACGGCGAGCGGTTCGTGCTCTCGTTGCTCGAGATCGCAAAAGCGCAGTACGACGCGGATCCCGATCACGTGTACGTGATGGGGATGAGCATGGGCGGTTCGGGCTCGTGGTACTTCGCCGGGCGTCACGCCGATTTGTTCGCGGGTGCAGCGCCGTTCTCGGGCGTGTTGATGGCGTCGCCGAAGAGCCAGGTGTGGACGAAGGAGGAAGTGACCGCGATCCAGCACGGTCTCGTGCCGAACGTGCTCAACCTGCCGATGTACTACACGATCGGTCTCGCCGACGATCACACGGAGCCGGGCACGTACTTGTACGTCGCCGACATGCTCGCGAAGTTGCGCGAGCAGTATCCCGGCGGCTATTCGAAGATCCACTTCGAGACGTTCCCCGGGATGAAGCACGAGTATCCCCCGGGCGAGCCGGCCGGCGCGTTCAAGTACTTGTTCGCACAGACGCGCGACACGTTCCCCGCCGAGGTCGTGTGGGAGTACGCCGTGACGATGTTCCCCGAGCCCGATTCAGGCGACTTCGTGCCGCGCCTGCCGAAGCGCATCTTCTACTGGCTCGGCTGCAAGGATCCGGTCGACAGGCAGCTCGTGCACGCGAAGCGCGTCAAGAACGAGATCACGCTCGATTGCCGCGGCACGAAAGACGGCGCGAAGAGCATCACGATCTACCTGAACGACGCGATGATCGATCCGAAGGAAGACGTGGTCGTCAAGAACGGCACCGAGATCGTGTACCAGGGGAAGCCGGCGCCCGACATTTGGACGGTGCTCGAGACGTTGGACGACAAGCTCGATCGCTCGATGGTGTTCGATCGCCGGATCGAGATCGTGCCGACTGCGACTCGGTGAGCACTGATGCCGTCTTCGTCGTCTGCCCGAGCGTGTTCGATCTGCGCATCGAGCCCTCGCGTCCGTTACGACCCAAACCCCGGACGGAGAGTGTTGCTGAGCCGCGCGAGTGCCGCGTCGTATTGCTCCCGCTCGAACTCGAACACCATCCCGTCGTACCGCCAGGCGGGCCGATGCGGTTGGCGGAACCCGGACCAGCGCACGGTGTCCTGAGCGACGTCGATATTTGCTACCAGATCCCAGCAGCCGGGACAGCCGCACTCGCAGCGCAGCAGCGGGACTCCTCCACCTCCATCGACTATCGGTTCGCGCATCCCGCGGCCGAGGAGCAAGTCCAACATGGTGGGAGCATCGAACAAGTCCCGGCCGGAGTACGAGCCTGCGAGCTTCCTGCTGTTCTCCGCCTCCAATGAGGCCGACTCCGCTTTGCGCGCGATTTCGACGAGATCAATGTCGTCGATGAGAATCCGAAGAGTGCCGGCCTGCGTCTTGAACCGGATCGTGTTCATGTATGTGCCGACGCCTGCGCCCTGCTTTCACTCTGGATCCAGGCTCGACGGCAAGCCAAAGGTACGGATGCCACGTCCGTTGTCTACTCCCGATGCACACGCTTGATTTAGCAGTGTTGTTCAGGCTCTCTGCCACTCTCTGATCGCAGTTGCAGTGGGTTCATCACACTGCGGTGCCGATGATCGCTACATCTCCAGATCCGCAAGCCTGATCTCGTGGTCCCCACGACCCGACTAGGTTTTAGCCTTTCCGCGCCCAGAGCTGTTTGGACTTGTCAGCTCGTCGACGAGCCACTCCGGCCTGTCGACATCGAACAAGGACACGGCCCCGATCTTCGTCCCCTCTGCCTCCTGATACAGGAAGACCCGATCCTCGACGATGGATTGGACCACATCGAGGATCGCATCCATCTCGTCGCAACCATCCGGCGTTAGCTCGAGGCCTGCGTGCGTGTGCCAAGGTCCGAATCCCACGCTCGGCTCGTCACCCTGATTCATCCAGATGACGAGCGTTCGCTCCGGGTCACCGCTCGGCGAAGGAACCTCGACACGGAGATCACACTCTGTAGCTTCGGGCCGACGGTCCATTCGCGCCAAGTTCGCCAGCTCAGGGAATCGCTGCGCCAATTGCGACAAGAACGTCCGCGACAGTTTGGTCAGCCTCGAGGGATCGAGTTCCAAGGTCTCCAACGTCATTGTTCCCCGGGGACTTGATCGACCAGAAGGGCTCACCTCCGGACAATCCCCCCTCATGAGTGCAGCCGATCAGGTCGGATCCAGGCCCGGTCGAATCACTCGCAATGCCTCGATGATCCTTGTCGCGCGATCAATCGCATCCATCGCCGAGGTGGGATCAACGGGCAGGCCCGCTCCGTAGTCGCCCCGCAACCTCAACTGCCTGAGGTCCGTGTAATCCCTGCCGAACGAGTGAGGGAGCCGGCCGCTCTTCACCAAGTCGCGATGGACGGCGCTCTCGATAGCTTCGTGCTTCTTGAAGACGATTCCCTCCATCGCGAAGAAGGACGCCACTCCGTGATAGGCCGCATAGTAGGACCTGGAAGCCGCACTGTCCGGATCACCTGAATCGAGATCGACGCGAGCTGTGCGAAGAAATCGTCGTGCCAACTCCCAGTGATAGCGCGCGTCCGCGGTCACAAGGGCAGCCCTTCGCGGCGGACTTCCTTGTAGATGGCGAACTCCTGTGCGTCGTAGTCACTCGACGGCACCGGCATCGCGTGAATCAGGAGATCCGTCTCGAGTTGGATCGGATACAGCGCTTCGGTCGTGCGCTCCAGGTCCAAGTGCAATTGGAACTTGCCGTCCAGCACGACCATGACGTCGACGTCGCTATCAGGACGGCTGTCGCCGCGCGCTCTGGATCCGTAGAGCACGACACTGCGAAGGCGCGCACCGAAAGCACGCTCGAGGTTCGGGCGAATCTGATCTAGGGGCGGCGGCAACTTGACCATGGCATCACGGAGTCAGGGCACTACGCGGTCTCGTGAGTTTCCAGAGTAGCTCGCACAAGCCGGGTTGGTCCATTCAGGGGTTTCGCACCCTGAACCAGCGGACGAACTTCTCGATCCCCTCGCGCACAGGGGTCTTCGGATCGTAACCGAGCATCCGCTTCGCCTTCGACACGTCGGCGTAGGTGATCAGCACGTCGCCGGGTTGCATGGGTTGGCGATCGAGCACGGGTTCGACGTGGCAGGCTTCGCCGATCATGCTCACCAACTCCGACAGGCTGGTCGTCGCGGACTCGCCCAGGTTGTAGATTTCGTAGCCCTGGCAGCGATCGATCGAGCGCACGACGCCGTCCACGATGTCGTCGACGTACGTGTAATCGCGCCGGGTCGAGCCATCGCCGAAGAACGGAATCGACTTCTTCGCGAGGCAGTTGGCGACGAACTTGTGGATCGCCATCTCGGGACGCTGGCGCGGACCGTACACCGTGAAGAAGCGCAGACACGTCGTCGGAATTCCGTACAGGTGGTGGTGCGTGAAGGAGTGCAGCTCGCCGGCGCGCTTCGTCGCGGCGTACGGCGAAACGGGATGATGGATGTCGTCGGTCTCGCCGAACGGCACCTTGTCGTTGCTGCCGTAGACACTGGAGCTCGACGCGAACACGAAGCGCGTTTTCGGCCGCTTTTTCAGCTCTTCCAGGAGGATCAACGTGCCGCGGATGTTGACGTCGGCGTAGTGCAGCGGATCCACGAGCGACGGACGGACTCCGGCCATCGCGGCGAGGTGCATCACGGCGTCGAACTGGCCCTCGTCGAAGAGCTTCGCGACGAGCGCCTGATCGCGGATATCCCCCGTCACGACCGTCGCACCCTTCAGCCCAGCCGCGTTCGCGCGCTTGATCGCGGGATCGTAGAAGTCGTTGAAGTTGTCGAGCACCGTCACGCGATCGCCGCGCTTCGTGAGCGCATCCACGACGTGCGACCCGATGAACCCTGCGCCGCCCGTGACGAGCACCGACTCGGGACCGTCGCGCACGACCTTCAACGCTGTGCTTTGCGTGGCGGGGGTCATCGGCGTTTCACTCGACCGTAACGCTCTTCGCGAGGTTGCGCGGCTTGTCGATGTCGGCGCCCTTCAGGAGCGCCATGTGGTACGCGAGCAACTGCAGCGGGATCACGTTCAGGATCGGCGACAACCACTCGGAACACTCCGGCACCTCCACGCGCTCGTCGCACAACGGCCACGTCTCGGGATCCGACGCGATCCCGATCACGTGCCCGCCGCGCGCGCGCACCTGCTCGATGTTCGAGCGCACTTTGTCGGCGACGTGGCCGTCGGCGTTGACGACGACGACCGACATCGACGGCTCGATCAGCGCGATCGGACCGTGCTTCATCTCGCCGGCCGCATAGCCCTCGGCGTGCACGTAGCTGATCTCCTTGAGCTTCAACGCGCCTTCGAGAGCAATCGGGAAGTTGATCCCGCGACCGAGGAACAAGAAGCCTTTCTGGTCCTGATTGTTCACGGCGATCGCGTGCACCTCGGCCACCGCACGTTCGCCCAGCATCTGCTCCATCTTCGGACGCAGGAGGCGCAGCTCGGACAAGAGCTCGCGACCCTTCGCAGCATTCAACGTCCCGCGCGCGCGACCGAGGCGGACTGCGAACAGGAACGCGGCCACGATCTGCGCGACGAAGGCCTTCGTGCTCGCGACACCGATCTCCGGACCCGCTTGCGTCAGGATCGTCGCGTCGGCTTCGCGCACGAGCGTGCTGCCTTCAACGTTGCAGATCGCGGCGGTGCGCGCGCCGAGTTCCTTCGCTTTGCGCAGTGCAGCGAGCGTGTCGGCCGTCTCGCCCGACTGCGAGATCGCCAGCGCGAGCGTGTTCTTCGGCACGATCGGATCGCGGTAGCGGAACTCGCTTCCGTAATCGATGTCGACCGACACGCGCGCCAGGCCCTCGATGAGCGTCCGCGCGATCAATCCGGCGTGCAAGGCCGTGCCGCAAGCGACGATCAACAAGCGATCGATCGAGCGCAGGTCCGAATCGCCGAAGCCCTTCACGCCGAAGTCGACGTCGCCGCCCAGAGGATCATTAGCAGAGTCTCGGACCTTGTCGAACGCGGTCCGCGCCAGCACGTCAGGCTGCTCGTGGATCTCCTTCAACATGAAGTGCGGGAACGTCCCCTTCTCGGCTTGCTCGGGATCCCACTCGATGTGCCGCACGGGCCGTGTCACCGGGCTTCCGTCGATGCGCACGATGCGTGCGAGCCCGCCTGCGGCAGGCAGGGAGAGATCGACGACGTCGCCGTCCTCGAGGAACGTCACGTCACGCGTGTACTTGATCAGCGCAAGCACATCCGACGCGAGGTACGCGCCGTCCTTCGTCACCGCGACCGCGAGCGGCGGACCTTGTCGCGCGCACACCATCCGCGGGCCGTCGGCAGTCTGGCCGAGCGCAGCAATCGCGTAGTAGCCACGCACGCGCGCGAGGCTCGTGCGCACCGCGACCAGCATGTCCGCCCCACGCGACATTTCCCGCCCTATCAAGTGCGCGAGCACCTCGGTGTCGGTGTCCGACTGGAACGTGACGCCCGCCGCGACCAGCTCCTGCTTGAGCTCGGCCCAGTTCTCGATCACGCCGTTGTGCACGAGCGCGATGCGTCCTTCGGCATCCGTGTGCGGGTGCGCATTCGTGTCGCTCGGCTCGCCGTGCGTCGCCCAACGCGTGTGTCCGATGCCGGCGCACGCCGGACGCATCTCTTTTTCCGCGAGTGCCTTCTCGAGGTTCTCGATGCGCCCTTCCTTGCGCCGGATCGTGATGCCCGAGTCGTCGAGCAGCGCCACGCCGGCCGAGTCGTAGCCGCGATATTCGAGCAATCGCAGCCCGTCGATCAGGCCTTCGACGACCGAACCCTCGCGCACGAGCGACCCGACGATCCCGCACATGACTAGTGTCCGCCTCTCATGGTTGCGGCGACGAGTGTCGCGCACAAACGGCGCGCACTCAACCGCGCGGCCGCTTCTCGGACCTATTTTCAGGCACGGTTTCGCGCGCGGGCTCACGCGAGAGCTTGGGCTTGAAGTAGTCGAGCGTGCGTCGCAAACCCTCCTCGAGCCCGACCTTCGGCTCCCACCCTAGCAGCGCGCGCGCCTTCTTGATGTCGGGCTGGCGCACCTTCGGATCGTCGACCGGCAGCGGCTTGAACACGATCGACGAGGTCGAGCCCGTCATCGCGATCACTGCTTTGGCGAACTGCAGGATCGTCATCTCGCTCGGGTTGCCGATGTTCGTCGGCAGGTGCTCGCCCGAGTTCGACAGACGCCAGATCCCCTCGACCAGATCGTCGACGTAGCAGAACGAGCGCGTCTGCGAGCCGTCGCCGAACACCGTGATCGGCTCGTTCCGCAGCGCCTGGCTCATGAACGCCGGCAGCGCGCGCCCGTCGCGCAACCTCATCCGCGGTCCGTACGTGTTGAAGATGCGCACGATGCGCGTGTCGACGTGGTGGAATCGGTGGTAGGCCATCGTCATCGCTTCCGCAAAACGCTTGGCCTCGTCGTACACGCCGCGCGGACCGACCGGGTTGACGTTGCCCCAGTAGTCCTCGGCCTGCGGATGCACGAGCGGATCGCCGTAACACTCCGACGTGCTCGCCAACAGGAATCGCGCCTTCTTCGCGTGCGCGAGCCCGAGCACCTTGTGCGTGCCGAGCGAGCCGACCTTCAAGGTTTGAATGGGCAGCTCGAGGTAGTCGATCGGTGACGCCGGCGACGCGAAGTGCAGGATCCAGTCGAGCTGCCCCGACACGTGGATGTACTCGGTGACGTCTTGGTGCTCGAAGTGAAACCACTTGTCGCTGAACAAGTGCTCGATGTTCGCGAGATCCCCCGTGATGAGGTTGTCCATGCAGACGACCTCGAAGCCCTCCGCGAGCCAGCGCTCGCACAGGTGGCTCCCGAGAAAACCCGCACCGCCCGTGATGAGGACGCGCGGCCTGGTCACGCCGTCCTTCACGGTCCGCCCACGGCCGGCGCAGCGTGTCGCGCGCCCAGCCCTTCGAACACGACGCTCTCGTCGCGATCCATCTTCACGCGCACGCCGTTCGCGCGCACTTCATTGGCTTCGAGCGCGCGCAGGCGCACGTTGTCGGCGCCGCGCTGCATCTCGGCCGATCCCGACCAGCTCACGGGGTAGCCAGGTCCTTCCGCGACCTTGATGGTGGGGTCGAGCTTCTCCGGCTTACCGCCGGCCGAGAGCATCGGCACGTCGACCATCTGTCCCACGTCGAGCGTGATCACCTCATCGCGGAACTGCACCTCGCCCGGGCCCTTCGAGCGGTTCGAGATGCGCAGCACGTCCGCCTCGACGAGTTCGATCGTGAACGGTCCATTCGAAGCGGAAAGCAGGATGCCCGTGGGCAATTGGATCTGGTCGGCGGTCTTGAAGCGGACGAGAGCACCCGTCAAGTTCAAGAAGATGAAGCTCGGCTGGCCCCTCGAAGGCGAACCGATGGCGCCGGCGCCGCGATCGTACATCACGAGCGAGTTGCCGTTCGGCCACACGACCTCGATGCGTCCGCCCGGAGCGCTGTTGATCGCGGAGCCGGCGTGCACGCGCAGGCTCTTGTCGTAGAACTTGAGCGGGTAGGAACCGGTCAGACCCGCGGGTCGCACCTTCACCGGATCGGCGTGGCGCACGACGAGCACTTCTTCGGGCCCCTCTTCGAGCCACTCGCTCTGACCCGGAGGCAGCGGATCCGCCGTGTTATCCATCACTTCGGGCCAACGCTGCGTCGTGCCCCAAGGCCAGCGGATGAAACCGGCGCAGCTCGTGAACGCCGTCGCCGCCGCGCACAATCCGACGACGCGCAGTGACGCGCGCGCGAAGGTTGCAGTTCTCGAGCTCCTGCGTCCCGTCGTCGGCGTCGACGCGAGGCTCGACTGCGCGTTCATCGGTTCCCGCCCTGACCGCCGAGCGGAATCCCCGGATGGCTGCCGTAGTAGCGCTCGACGAACCCGGTGTCGTGGTCGCCGGCGCGGAAGTCGGAGTGGTTGAGCACGTTGCGCAAGACCGGGATCGTCGTCTTCGGCCCCTCGATCACGAACTCGTCGAGCGCGCGCACCATCGTGCGGATGGCGAGATCGCGGCGCGAGCGGTGGACGAGGAGCTTGCCGATCATCGAATCGTAGTTCGGCGGAATCCGGTAACCGCTGTAGCCGTGGCTGTCGAGGCGCACGCCG
>JBBQNP010000148.1:0-11194 GCA_038330085.1 Planctomycetota bacterium
CCGACCAGGCACAGCCCACCCAGCGTCCCTCCGACCCAGCCGATGCCGTGCTCCGTCAGCCCGACGAAGTCCACACCGACGAGGCGCGCCGGAGCCTCGACCATGTCGCGCCATGTGAAGCGCGCAATGCGCGGCCAGTCGTTCGAGTACTGCGCCGGCAACACCGTCACGAACCACGGCGTCCAGGCTGCGACACCCAGAGCGCACGCCGCGGCCGCAGCGATCACGCCCTTGCGCGACAGCGCCCCGTCTCGCGCGCGCACGATCGCCTGCGCGACGACCACGAGCCCGACGAGTGCGCCGTAGTAGTGCAGCCCCGTCGCGATCGAGACACCCACCGCGACCACGATCCACCTCCACGCTCGCTGCTCCTTCCACGCCGCGCGCGCCGCGAGCAGCGTGCAGAGCGTCGCGATCTCGACGAACGCGTACATGCGCACCTCGTGTGCGATCCACACGAGCAGGGGCGACGCTGCATACAGCGCCACCGCCCACGCTGCCCGCTCGCGTCCGACCCACGCCCGCGCGAGCGGCACGAACATCACGAGCGACACGCACGACACGAGCGCGGGCAGGCTGCGCAGCGCCAAATCGCTCCATCCGAACACGCTCCCCCACGCGCGCCACACGAGGAACGAAAGTGGCGGGTGGCTGTCGTCGCGCAGCGCCGCAATCATGTCGCTCGCCTGCGCGATGCGGAGCGACAACCCCTCGTCGATCCAAAACGAGTGCACTTCCGGTCGCGCGAGCCGCAGCACGAACCCCGCCAGGACGAGCGCGATCGTCACGCGCCGCGCGAGGACCTCCGAACAACTCAGTGTGGGTTCGCGCGCGCTGTGCAAGCGCCGGCGAGACTACCTCACGCCGTCACGGGATCCACGTCACGCGCAGCGCGTTCGTCAGGTTGTACAGCGAGCCCGTGCAGAACGAGGCCTGGTTCCTGTACCAAGCCTGGTAATAGCGCGCGCCCTCTCCCGTGAGCCCCGTCGAGAGCGACAGCGGATCGTCGCCCGCCGGCGCCCCGACCGAGCACGCGCCGTTCACCGTCGAGTGCAGACCCAACCGAACGACCGTGCCGCCGCAGCAGCGGAGCCCGTCTCCGAACACGACACCGCTTCCGCCGCCGACGATCGTCGTGCCCTGGAAGAAGAGCGCCGTGGTGCTCGGCGGCAGGCTGGATGCCGACAACAACAGCGTGTCGTTCGACAACCGCGCGACCCCCACCGCGTCGAGACGCCCGCCGCCGGTGCCGAAGGAGTTCTCGCAGCCGCGCCCCGTGGCGCCGTTGTTCCCGCACGGACAAGCCGTACCGCTGCCGTCGCCGGCGCAGACGACGTCGGGCATGCAATCGGGGTAGAGGTACACGTGGTCCTCGCCCGACAAGCCCGCCGCGTCGGTCACCTTGAGCGCGACCTCGTAGAAGTACGTCGGCCCGTCGCAGCCGACCGGCGTGATGACCGTGCTCGTCGTGCAAGCCGGGTCGATCGGCTCGGGGTGGATGTGATCGTCGTGATGCAAGGTCGTCTGCCACGCGCACGTGAGCTGCGCCGGGCCGTGCTCGAGGTCGGTCACGTTCGCCGTCAAGGTCGGCGTGATCGTCGACGTGAGCGGATACGTCGAGCCGTCGATCGGGCTCGTGATGTGCACGACCGGCGGCGTGTTGTTCAACGACACGATCAACGTCGTGCTCGCCATCCCGCCGACCGGATCGCGCACGGTGAGCCTGACGTCGCGCTCGATCGGCTGGTTCGCGAGAGCGGGATCGTCCGCGATCACGCGCAGCTCGCCCACGCTGATGTATCCGCCCGATCCACCGGGTACGCCCACGACCCGGATCTGCGTGCCGACAGCGGGAGCGAACTCGAGGCGGTATGTCCCGAAGTCAGCGCCGTTCGCGTTGCCGTAGCTCGGCGTCGCGACGGACGAGGGCACGAGCGACCAGTGAGTACCGTCGCCGACCTGCACGCGCAGCTGGTCGAACCAGCCTCCGTCGGGGTGGTGCACGCCCTCTTGGAAGACGAGCGCATGGAACACGCGCGTCGTCGGGAACGAATACCCGATCCAGTCGAGCGAGCCCTGATCCCCCGCGTGAAACGTGTCGTACTGTCGCTGCGCGTCCTGCGTTCCCAGCGGAGGCATGTCTCCGTCGCGGATGATCTCCGGGTCTTGGTTGCCCGAGCCGAGCGGATGCGGCGGTGTGAGCTCGAACATGCGCGCGATGATCGTGCCCTGCGCCGTGATGTCGCTCGTCGCGTAGTAGATGTGCGTCGGGTCCTCGACCGCGCTCGTCGAACCGTCGCCGAAATCCCACTCGTACGTGAGCGGCTGCATCTCGGGATCGGTGCTGCCCGAGCCCGTGAACTGAACGCCGAGCGGCGCGGGGCCGTAGTACGAAGATGCCGTCGCCACGGCGACCGGCGGCAGGTTGGTCGAGTAGATGATGCGCCGCACCTCCGCCAGCCCGGAGCTCGCCTCGTACGCGGCGAAGTACAACCCGCCGCTCGCAGGATCGGCCGCGAGGTCGACGATCGTCCCCGATTGCGGTCCGCGCGCGAACGACTCGATCCGGATCGGCACGCCCAGTGGGTCGAACTCCATGCGCTGGATCCAGCTCGCCACGTAGTCGACCATGTAGTACGAGCCCTGATACTCCGGCGGAAAGCCCGCGCCCGAGAACCACGCGCCGCCGATCGAGCAGTGACCCCCGAAGGACTGGCCGACGATCGGCGAGCCCGGAGCATCGAGGGCGATCGTCGCGGCTTGCGCTCCCTGGAACGTGCCCGTCCGCGAAGGACCGAGGCCGTGGAACCAGTCGACGAGCGGGCGCTTGTGCACGAAGCGCGGGAGGCTCGCCGGCACTTGCTGCGCCGTGTCGCACGGATTGCGCCAGCTCGGAACGCTCAACGCGTCCTGCACGAGCAAGTCGGAGAACTTGAACCACGCTTGCGTGCATGCGCCCACTCCGAAGAGCGGGTTGGGCGCGTCGAGATCGAACGGGCACTGTGCCGTGTACTGCGCGTGCGCTTCGAGCCCTTCGTAGAGCGGCCAACCGAAGTCGAGCGCCGGTCCGTCGCACACGTCGAGCTCTTCCCACGCGTTCCAGCCGACGTCGCCGATCCACAGCGTGCCCGGCTGACCGAGCGCCGGATCGTGCGCTCCTGTCCCCGGTTGCAGCGACATGCGGAACGGGTTGCGCAAACCGAGCCCCCACACGCGCGAGCGCGCCGCTCGGGGCGCCGTCGGATCGAACCACGGGTTGCTCGCGACGCCGTCGCCGTTGTTCGGGTCGATGCGCAGGATCTTGCCCGACAGAGAATCGACGAGCTGCGCACGGAACGCGCCGACGTCCTCGGCCGCGCGGATGATGCCGTCGGCGAGCGCCGTGTTGCTGCTGCCGGGCACGGGGCCGCCCCGGTCGACGGTGTTGAAGCTCGCGCTCTCGCCGACCGACACCAGCAGCGTGCCGTCCTCGCCGAACACGAGCGTGCCCATGCCGTGCGACTGGAAGCAGATCGGGATGCCTGTCGTCATCGACTCGCCGACGAGGATCCTGCGCGACCCCGGCACGAGGGTGAGCGCCGGCGATTGCACGTCGAGCGTGAAGCGCGTGATGCGCGCGATCGTGTCGTGGAAGTACTGGTTCGCAGTCGGGTCGTAGGCGGGCGTTCCGAAGTTGACGAGGTAGTGGTAGTCGACGACGTAACCCGCGTACACGCGGCCGTTCTGCAGGAACAAGGGGTCGAGCGCGAACGCGAGCAGGCCGTGGTCGGACCAGTCGCCGACTTCTTCGCGGATGTCGATCACAGGCTGCGCGGACTTCACGCCGTTCTCGACGAGCCACACGCGGCCTGCTTTTTCCCACACGAACATGCGTCCGTCGGCGGCGAAGGTCAGACCGGTCGGCTGCACCCAGGCCGAGCCGACGGGAACGGTCGAGAATCCAGGCGGGAACTGAGCGTGGGATACCGCTGCGAAAACGAGCGGGCACGCGAGCGTCAGTGCACGACGCCACGACGTACCCCACGCCGGAAGCTGACGCGGGACCATGGAGCAAGAGTACCCCCGACCGAAAAACTCCGCGTGAAAACAGGGTTCGAAGTTGAGAATGTGCGGAACCGAACGGTCCCTGGGAGCGTCGCCCTCGCGGGCGGGCTCGTGGGCAGGACATTGCGAAAGGTACGATCGCCTCATGAAGCTCCCCTGCCTCCTGATCGTTCCCGCGCTCGCCTCCCTCTTCGTTCTGAACCTGGCCTGCTCGACGGCGGGCAGCGACGGTCGGTCCTCGGCAGCCAACCTGTCGAGCGCCGCGCGCTTCGAGATCGAGGTGAAGCTGATCACCGCCGGCGCCGATGCGTGCCAGAAGCTCGGCCTCGGCGATGTCGCGCACGTCGTCTCCGCCGACGCAGCCAAGGAACTCATCAATACGGCATCCGCGACGTGCGGCATCGTGTCGCGACCGCGCATCGTCGTGACCGAGGGCGGCGTGGCCTTCATCACGACGACGACCAGGACGCCCTACCTGAAGGACTACGACGCCGATGCGCAACCGGTGATGGACAGCATCGAGCACGGCGTGCACATCGAAGCTACGCCGAAATCCTCTGCGGATGACCGAGCCAACGTTGCCTTCAGCATCGAGGTGTCGAACCTCCTCGAACCGATGCGTTCCGCGGAAGTCACGCTCCCAGGGAGAGGGAAGACCATGACGGTGCAACTGCCTCTGGTCGTGTCGCGTCAGGTGACGACCTCGTTCGTGCTCGGCGCCGATGAGGCCGCGATCCTGCCGATGGGGCCGACCACCGGAGACGATCCCGTGCGTGCCGTCGTGCTCCGCGTGCGCCGCATCGTCTGATCCAAGGCCGGACAACACGACCTTTGCGCGCAAAAGGGCTCAGTGCGTCGGCGCCGCTTGCGTCGTCGAGCGGGGCAAGCTAGCGTTTCTCGCATGAACCGCGCGCAGCGACCCGGTCGGCGATCCATTCGCCGATCCACCCGCAGGCCGCGCTGGGTTCTGGTCGCTCTCGTTCTCGCGCTGATCGTCGGCTTGCTCGCCTGCGGTCCGGCACACGCCGCGTTGCACTCGCTCGTCTCGGGTGACGCGCACGCGGACGCCGACGGTTCCTACTGCACGGGTTGCAGTCTGAGCGGCCTCGAGCTGCCCGCATCCGTCTGTTTGTTCCGTCCTGCGTTGCGCGCGGTCGAGTTCGCGCAACTCCCGCCGAATCACGTACCGGCGGCACCGCCTCTCCTCACCCACTCTCCGCGCGGTCCGCCCGCGCGCGCCTGATTCGCCCTCACGACCGGTTTGCCCTCGCGCGGGATCTCCCCGCCGAAGCGGCGGACGGCGGCGCCCACGCGGCGCAGGGAACGAGGGCTCGCACTTCAAGCGCACGTCGTGCGTCTGCGAGCACTCGATCACGAATCGAGGCCTCCACCGATCGCGTCTCCCTCGAGACTTGGCGCCCTTCTGTCGCGCGTCGAATCGGATGGACATTTCGAGGCGAACCATGACCCTTTCTCACAAGACAACCCCGCACCGACTCTGGTGCATCGCGGGCGCGTGTCTGTGCGCGATGACCACATCGCGCGCGCAAGACACGACTCCGACGGCGCCACCCGCTCAGCCCACATCCCAATCCGAGCCGCACCCGCAGACGATCCAGGATCTCGAAAAACGCATCGAGGCCCTTGAAGCTGCTCGCACTCAAGAGGCCAAGGACATGCAGGAGCAACTCGACGACCTCGAGGACGAGCTCGGCAAGACCAAGCAGAAAGCGTCGGTGCCCGCGCAGCAGACCGCGGGTGCTTTCAACCCGGGCATCACCGTGTTCGGCAACTTCCTGGCGCGTTCGGACAGCAAGCCCGTCTACGTCGACGACGATCCGGCCAATGCGCGCGTCGACGACCGCATGCAGTTGCGCGAGGTCGAGGTCGACTTCCGCGCCGCGATCGATCCGTGGGCCGACGGCGTCGTGATCACGTCCTTCAGTTCGGAAGTGCCCGGCGAGTTCAGCGCCAACATCGAGGAGGGCTACGTGCTGCTGAAGAAGCTGCCGTTCCTCGACACGGCCCCGGGAGGTTTGAAGGTCCAAGTCGGGCGTTTCCGGCCGGCCTTCGGGCGCTTCAACACGATCCACCTGCACGATCTGCCACAGGTCTCGTACCCGCGCGTCGTGCAGACGTTCCTCGGATCGGACGGGTTCACGGCCGACGGCATCTCGGGCGAGTTCTTCCTCCCTTCTCCGAGCGAGAACGACACGTTGGATGCGACGGTGCAGGTGCTCGACGGCGGCAACATCAAAGTCGACCCCAACTCCACGGCTTCCGACATCGCGGCGCTCGGTCACGTGAAGTGGTTCCACGACCTCGCACCCGGTCAGGATGTCGAAGTCGGCGTGTCGGGTTGGGGGTCGGACGCAGATCACCAGCTCTACGGACTCGACGCGACGTACCGCTGGAAGCCCTACCTCGCCGGCGAGTGGCACTCGTTCTTGATCGGCGGAGAGTTGTTCCACGCGAACCTCGACGACCCGGCGCTCTCGTCGCACCCGACCGGGTTCGACGTGTGGTCGCAGTACCAGCTCGATCAGAACCTGTACGCGGGCGTGCGCTACGACTGGACGCAGGAGCTCGAGGACGCGAGCCTCCACACGCAGACGTACGGTGCTTTCGTCACCTACTACACGACCGAGTTCCTGCGCTTCCGTGTCGGCGCGGAGCACTCGACCAGCGATCGAGCAGAGCTCGACGGCCTGACGTCGGTCTTCTTCGAGCTGAACATGGTGTTCGGCTCGCACCCGGCTGAGCCGTATTGGGTCAACCACTAGGCGCCGCGTACTCGCGGGGCCTAGTGGTTGACCGTCGCGGCGCGACTCGCCGCGACCAGCCTAAGTCGAGCCCGCTCCGACCCCCCCATCACCCCCCTCTCTCGCATCCCACTCTCCTCGCGCCCTACCCGGAAGCACCTCTCATGAAGCTCACCCCCTCACTCCTCGCTCTTGCCCTGCTCAGTGCTCTCTTCAGCGACACGGTGCAGGCAACCTCTGCGGCGGACGGCAAGCTCAACGTCGTTACCACCCTCTCCGTGCTGGCCGATCTCGCGCGCGAAGTCGGCGGCGACTTCGTGACCGTGCAGAGCCTCTCCGATCCGAGCGAAGATCCGCACTTCGTGCAACCGCGACCGACGCTGATGCAGCGCGCGCGCGAGGCCGACGTGTTCATCGAGCTCGGACTGCAGCTCGAACTGTGGGCCGGGAAGGTGATCGACGGCTCGGGCAACCCGAAGATCCAATCGGGTCAGCCCGGTCGTGTCGTCGCGTCGCTCGGCATCCCGACGCTCGAACTCCCCCAACAGCTCTCGCGCGAGTGGGGCGACGTGCACCCGTACGGCAACCCGCACATCTGGCTCGATCCGCTCAACGCGAAGGACATGGCGGCGAACATCGCGGCGGGTTTCGAGAAGGTCGACGCGGCGCACGCGGCCGAATACGAGAAGCGCTTGAAGGACTTCCAGAACCGGATCGACGTCGCGCTCTTCGGCGAGGCGCTCGTGAAGGAGGTCGGCGGCCGCATGCTCACGCGCAAGGCTCGCGACGGCAAGCTCGACGACTACCTCGAGACGCACAAGCTGTCCGACAAGCTCGGCGGTTGGCTGCTCGAAGCGCGTCCCCTCGCCGGCCGGCCCGTCGTCACGTACCACAAGAGCTGGATCTACTTCGTCACGCGCTTCGGCCTGAACGTGCCGGTCGAGATCGAGGAAAAGCCCGGCATCCCGCCGTCCGCGCGACACCGCGACGCCGTCGTCGAGATGATCAAGGCGAAGGGCATCAAGACGATCCTCGAGGAAGTGTTCTACGACCGCGGTGCAGCGGACTACCTGGCGAAGGCAGCGGGCGCGCACGAAGTCATCGTTCCGATCGATGTCGGACCGAGCGTCGGCGTCACGAGCTACTTCGCGCTGATCGATCTCATCCTCGGCAAGCTGATCGAGTCCGAGACGGGCAAGGCGCCGACGCGCTGACCCCTGCACCGTCCCAACCATGTCACCCTTTCTGCTGTCGATGGCGTGGCCCTTCGTGGCCTGTCTGCTCCTCGCGGGGCTGCTCGTTTACCTCGGGATCCACGTCATCTCGCGCAAGGTGATCTTCGTCGACCTGGCGCTGGCGCAGATCGCGGCGCTCGGTTCGGTGTGGGGCGTGCTGCTCGGTTGGGATCTGCAGGATGATCCGTGGGCCGTGAAGGCGTTCTCGCTCGCCTTCACGTTCCTCGGCGCGGCGGTGTTCACGCTGACGCGCATGCGCGACGAGCGCGTGCCACACGAAGCGTTGATTGGCATCTCGTACGCAGTCGCTCTGGGATCGACGATCCTGGCGAGCGCGCACCTCGCTCACGGCGCCGAAGAGGTGAGCGAACTCCTCGCCGGCAGCATCCTGTGGGTGCGCGGCGACACGATCGTCGTCACGGGACTCGTGTTCGGCGTGGTGGGTGCGTTCCACTGGATCTTCAGAAAGCAGTTCTTCGCCATTTCGCTGAACCCCGAACAAGCGGAGCGATCCGGTCTCTCGCTGCGCCTGTGGGACTTCCTCTTCTATGTCTCGCTCGGCTTCGCGGTCACGAGCGCGGTCTCGATCGCAGGCGTGCTGCTCGTCTTCTCGTACCTCGTGATCCCGGCCGTCGTGGCGATGCTCTTCGCCGAGCGCATCTCGACGCGCCTCGTCATCGGCTGGATCACGGGCACGGTCGTCAGCGCGGTCGGCTGCTCGGTGTCGTACTTCCGCGACCTGCCGTCGGGCCCCACGATCGTCGCCTGCTTCGGCGTGTTCCTCGTGGTGGCCGGACTCGTCCGCTTCGTCACCGCGTCGCCCGACAAGGGCCGCGCGTTCGTGAAGGCGCTCGGCGGCGTGCTCGGGTTCGCGTTGCTCGTCGGCGGCTCCTTCGCGCTGAAGAAGCGCGACCACCACGACACGTTGCACGTCCTGCAGACCGGCAACAAAGCCGAGAAGATGCTGGCCCTGGCCGAGATCGAGTCCGACGCGGACTTGTGGGAACGCACGAAGCCGCTCGTCGCCGGCATCCTCACGAACGGCGAGAACGAAGTGCGCCTGCGCATGCTCGGCATCGTCGAAGCGCGGAATTACAAGGCCGCGCTCCCGTCGATCGAGGGCCTGCTCCTCGACAAGGACGACGCTATCGCCGAGCGTTCGTTGCGCGTCGTGCGCGCGCTCGGCGACCCGCGCAGCGCGGACGTGATCGCGAACGCCGCATCAGGCGAAGACGACGACTACCTGCGCGTCGAGATGGCCGAGGCCCTGCTCGAACTCGGCGACGCGCGCGGCGTCCCGCTGCTCGTCGGTGTGATCGTCGGCGACGGAGCCAATCAGGCGCGACGCGAAGCCTGGGAACACCTCACGGCGCACCTCGACGTGCCGGTGAAAGTGCAGATCGAGTTGGCCCCCGACGACAAGGCATCCGGCGTGCCCGAGCTCAAAGTCTGGTGGCAGTCGCACCGCTCGTCGATCCAGCCTGAGAGCGGCGGGAAGTTCCACGTCGGGAGCTGACCCTCGCTCATCGCTCCCTTCCTGATGGCTCCGGATTGCGTCAGCGCGCCAGGTTGAGCGAGTCCTGGAACTCGCGCGTCCAGCGCAGCGCTTCGATGTACGCGTCGTTCGTCGCCCCCCGATCGAGGTGGGACGAGTCGAGCCGCTCTTCGTCCATGCGTTCGAGCGCGATCGCGACGCCGAGCACCTCGGCGAGCCCGCCTTGTCCGCCGACGAGCGCCGCCTTGACGTCCGCTGCGAGCGGCAGCCCGTCGAGGATCTCCTGCAGCGGCTGGTCGAGGAACGCGTCGAGCAGCGACAACAATCCGACGGTGAAGAGTTCGTGCTCGTCGAGGTTGCCTCCGATCGCGCCGACCAACTGACAGCAACGCGCGCGCAACAGCGAAGCGACGACGAGCTCGTGCGGCTTCGTGTCGATGCTGGCCAGGATCAGCATCGCCGCGCAGATGCGCACGCGTTCCAACCCGAGCATCATCACCGCTTGACGGATCGAGCGGATCGGCTCGGCCAGCGCGACGAAGGCCGAGTTGATGTACACGAGCAGCTTGTGCGCCAGCGGTCCGCTCGCCGCGATCAACCGCTCGATCTCCGTGATCGGCGCCGCCGGATCCTGGATGGTCGCCAGCAAGCGCAACAACACCATGCGGTTGGGCGGCGTCTGGCGCCCTGACACGAGCTCGGGCCGCGCGAAGAAATAGCCCTGGAACAAGTGGTATCCGGCGCCCTCGCAGCAGCGCCTCACTTCGTGCGTCTCGACCTTTTCCGCCAGGAGCAGCAGGTTTGGCCGCGCGAGCCGCCGCGCATGTTCGCGGATCCCCTCATCGTCGAGGCGCGAGACCTCGACCTTGATGATGTCCGCGAACGGCACCAAGGCCTGCGTCGGTCCGGACAAGATGAAGTCGTCGAGCGCGAGACGGAACCCGAGGCGTTTGGCGCGCTCGATCTCGCGCACGAGCTCGTCATCGACCTCTGTGTCCTCGAGGATCTCGAGCACCGCGCGATCGGGCGGCAGAAACTCGTACAGGTGCTGCAGGAAAAAGGGCCGCGTGACGTTGAAGAGCGCGAGCGAGTTTCCGACCAGCGTGTCGAGCCCGATCTCGAGCACGGCTTGTACCGACACGGACGCCGTCCATGCTTCCGGCGAACGCTTGACGCGACTCGACGGATCGACCGAGCGATACAACATCTCGTAGCCCCACACGTGTGAGTGCCTGTCGAAGATGGGTTGGCGAGCGAACAGAAGCGGAGCTGTGGCCACGAATGCAGACCAATGGGCCCGGCTCATCGAGTGCGAGCTGCGTGCAGTTCTTGGATCGTGAACGGAAAGGAAGGTCCGTTCACGAGCATGGAAGGCCGGGATGACCGCGAAATAGTCGGAATGCGATCCCTCCCGGTCAAGTTAAGATGGACGCGACCGGCGCTATTTCTTCTTGGCCGGACCCTGCATTCGAATCACTCGTCCGCTCGGTCTGGAGAGAGATCAACAGGATCCTCAACCCTTGCCGCGAACCACTACGTCACGGCGGAACATGGCGCGCTGAACCACAGGCAAGAGCAAAGGAGCTAGTGGGCTGTAACGGCCAGTTCGATAGCAGGATTCGTCCTCATTCGTCGACGGGCAAGGCGCGACGACGACC
>JBBQNP010000149.1:0-10863 GCA_038330085.1 Planctomycetota bacterium
CTAGGGAGGGCTCGGAGTACGAGATAGAAGGAGATACCGAGTTTATCAGGGAGATGCTCGACAGGCTTTCGCTGGGAACCGCATCCGCGGAGACCGGTGGAACTACCCAGGCCAAGAAGCGGGATGCGACTCCGAAGGAAGACTCCGGCAAGTCCCTCTCGCCGGGAGAGTTTATTCGTCGGCTGGGCGTCAAGAAACACACCGACAAGGTGGCGGCGTTCGGGTACTACTTGGAGATCCATCGCGGAGTGTCTAGCTTCACATCTGCTGACGTCAACAACCTTTACTACGAAGCCAAGATCGAAAACTCGAACACGAGTCAGATGATCACGAGCAATATTCAGCGCGGCTATGTGATGGAGTCGAAGAGCGAGGGTGGCGGTAGAAAGAAATATGTGCTCACTCATTCTGGCGAAGAGTTTGTGAAGTCAAAGCTTGAAGCCTCGAACAGCGAGCAGAAGTGAGCCTTCCACGTGGCGGCGAAACCTTCACCGCTGCTAAGGTCTGCGTTCGAAGTTCTTGAACACGGACTCTGGCACTACTTCCGTAGCACCACCTCAACCGACATGAAGTTTGCCCTAATGCACACTGACCAGGCAATCGAACTGCTGCTTAAGGAGCGGGTGCGTGTGGGCGGTATGTCGATCTACAAGAATCCCAAGGAGACTATCAGTATCTGGGGTGCCTACGATAACTTAGTGACCTTGAAGGTGGCAGTTCCAGAGAAGCCCGATCTAGAGATGTTACACGAGGAGAGAAACGGTATTCAACACAAGGGTGCACATCCGACTAGTGAAGATGCCCAGTTTTATATGGATAAGGCGATCAAGTTTATCGATCGTTTTTGCCGCGATGAGCTTGGCGTTGAAATTGCAGACCACCTTCCAACAGAATTTCTAGAGAAAATGTTGTAGGCCTCCTGCTTCAGTACTCAGGGACAACCACAGTTGTTGTCGATCCAGGCGCGCACGGCCTTCATCAACTCCGCATGTGAAACCGGCACGGGTTGTCGACCGTTGCCCGGATCCCAACCCCACAACACGAGCGGGGCCGAGTTCATGTGCTCGAAGATCTCTTCCATCGAGTGGTGGTCGTTCCGGCTCTTGTCCTTCATCTGCCGACAGAGTTCAGCCGAGGAGCGACCCTCGAACACGAGCTTCATCTCAGGTTTCGGCAGGTGCCAGTCGGGACCGCCGGGAGGGAGGTGTTCGCCGATCAGGTTGTGATCCTGGTGACACGTCTGGCACTTCATCGCGTAGAGGCCGTGCCCGTCCGGTCCGCGTTGCACGCTCTGCTGGTGCGGCTGCGATGGTTCGCCTTGCAGAGGCGCATCACCGGCGGGGTGGCAGTTCATGCAGCGCGGGTGCTGCAGCACGCTGTAGATCACGTTCCACGCGGCGACGGCTTGGGGTGAACCGGCTTTGCTCTGCACCTGCTCGTTGCTCGGCGCGGGAAGGGGGTTGGGCTCGGGGGCGGAACACTGCGTCAGCAACGCACCGCCGATGAAGAACGAGCCGACGAAGACCACGGCCATGTTCGAGGCTGCGAGGCTCGATGCAGAGCGCACGAACTTGATTGCGCGGATGTTTCGGAACGAGATCACGTCAGGTCCTCTCGCCGCAGCGGCAGTCGGCGTACACGTTTGCCGGTCAGCGTGAAGATCGCATTGCACAGTGCCGGGGCAATCGTCGGCACGCCGGGCTCGCCGACGCCGGTTGATTCGGCAGTGCTCGAGATGATGTGCACGTCGACCGCGGGCATCTCGTTCATGCGCACCATCTTGTAGTCGTGGAAGTTGCCTTGCTCGACGCGACCGTTCTCGAGCGTGATCGCGCTGTACAACGCGGCGGTCAGACCGAAACCGACGGCGCCCTCGAGCTGCGCGTGGATCGTGTCGGGGTTGACCGTCGTCCCGCAGTCGATGGCGCGCGTCACCTTGTGCACGCGCGGCCAGCCGTCCTTCATCGAGACCTCCATCACGTCGCACACGACGGACTCGAAGCTCTCGTGGATCGCGATCCCGCGCGCACGACCGGCGGGGAGCGGCGTGCCCCAGCCGGCTTCCTTCGCGGCGCGTTCGAGCACGGCAAGGTAGCGCGGTTCTTTCGCGAGCAACTTGCGCCGCAACTCGTACGGATCAGCGTTCATCGCGTGCGCGACCTCGTCGAGGAAGGACTCGGTCACGAACGCGGTGTGCGAGTGACCGACCGAGCGCCACCACAAGACCGGCACCCCGTTGTCCGTCGTGTGCAGGTCGACGCGCAAGTTCGGGATCGCGTAGGGCAGCTCCTTCGCGCCCTCGACCGACGTGCTGTCGATGCCGTCCTTGATCGTGAACGCGGCCATCGGCGTGCCGGCCATGATCGACTCGCCGACGATCGTGTGCGTCCACGTCGAGAGCGCGTTGTTCGCGTCGAGACCTGCGGACAGTCGGCTCGTCCACATCGGACGGTAGAAGCCCCCGCGTGTGTCGTCCTCGCGCGTCCAGATCAGCTTGAGCGGCGCGCCGGCCTGCTTGGCGATCTCGACCGCTTCCACGATGTAGTCGGACTTCGGGCACGCACGCCGTCCAAACCCGCCGCCGAGGTAGGTCGTGTGCAGCTGCACTTGTTTGGGCAGGAGTCCTGCGGTCTTGCAGATCGCGGCGTGATCGAACGTCTGGAACTGCGAGCCGGCCCACACTTCGCAAGCGTCCGACTTCAAATCCACGACGCAGTTGAGCGGCTCCATCGGCGCGTGCGCGAGGTAGGGGAGCTCGTACTCGGCGGTCAGCGTTTGCTTGGCGCTCTTCGCGCTCGCGTCGGGATCGCCTTCCTCGCGCGCCACTTTGCCCGGTGAAGCAGCCTTCGCGTGGTAGTCCGCGCGCAGCTTCGTGGTCGACAGCTCTCCGTTCGGGCCCATGTCCCAGTCGATCTTCAACGCGTCGCGACCGCGTTTCGCGGCCCAGAAACCGTCGGCGATCACGGCGACCCCCGAGCTGACCTCGACGACCTTTTTGACGCCCTGGATCGCGAGCGCAGCGCTCGAGTCGACGCTCTTCGCCTTGCCGCCGAAAGCCGGCGGGTGCGCGACGAGGGCCGTGAGCATGCCCGGGCGCGTGACGTCGATGCTGAACGCGGCACGACCGAACACTTTGTCGGGCGTGTCGAGGCGCTTCGTCGACTTGCCGATCAGGAGGAACGCGCTCGGGTCCTTGAGCGGCACCTTCTTCGGCACGTCGAGCTTGGCCGCGTCGCTCGCGAGCTCGCCGTAGCCGAGCTTGCGCGAAGAGGGATCGTGAAGCACGAACCCCGCTTGCGTGCGACACGCGCTCGCGTCGACGCTCCAGCGTGCTGCCGCGGCCGCGACGAGCATCGCGCGCGCGGTCGCGCCGGCCTGGCGCATCGGCTTCGACATGCCGGCCGTGCTCGTGCTGCCGCCGGTGAACTGGATGCCGTAGCCGGGGTGCGCGTACACGAGGTCCGCGGGCGCGAACTCGTAGCCGACCTTCGTCCAGTCCGCGTCGAGCTCTTCGGCGAGCAACATGGAGAGCGACGTCGTCGGACCCTGGCCCATCTCGGCCTTGTTGATCATCACGGTGACGCGGCCGTCGGGCGCGATGCGCACGAAAGCGTTGGGCACGAACTCGTCGGAACGAGGCGGCGTGTCCCAGGCTTGACCCGGTTTCAGCGCGATCGACGCATCGCTCGCGTCGTTTCCCGAGGCTGCGCCGGGTTGCGCCAGGCTCGAGCCGGGGAAACGGAACGCGATCAACATGCCGCCGCCGATCGCGGCCGACACGCGCAGGAAATCGCGGCGAGGGAGAGCGTGCATTTCCATCAGCGCTTCTCCTGCTGCGTGCCGGAAGCGGCTTTCATCATGTCTGCCGCGCGGTGGATCGCTTTGCGGATGCGCACGTAGGTCCCGCAGCGACACACGTTGCCGCTCATGCCGAGGTCGATGTCCGCGTCGGTCGGTTTGGGGTTCTCCTTCAAGAGGATCGCAGCGCTCATGATCTGCCCGGTCTGGCAGTAGCCGCACTGCGGCACGTCGGCTTCGATCCAGGCTTGAACGAGTGCCTGATGTGGATCGCTCGCGAGGCCTTCGATCGTCGTCACCTTCTTGCCGGCGACGCTTGCGATCGGCGTCACGCACGATCGCCGCGCCTCACCGTCGACGTGAACGGTGCACGCGCCGCACTGCGCCGCGCCGCAACCGAACTTGGTGCCGGTGAGGCCGAGCTGTTCGCGCAGCACCCACAAGAGCGGCGTGGTCGGATCGACGTCGACCGAGGCGCGCTTGCCGTTGACTTCGAGTTCCAAGGACACGGTGAATCCTCCTGCGTGAAGAGCAGACGGGTCAGTGCGGTCACCGGGCCCTCCAGCCGTTCCGCGCGCAAAGCGTAGCGAGGTTGCGTGCACATTCCGAGACAGCAACCGCGCGCGAGTGGTTCCTGGAACCCGCCGCAGCGTCGCGCGCTTTCGCTCGAGGGAGCGTGCAGTCTCCCGCGACGGGGCCCGGCACCGCGAGCTTCACCGCCCCCGGTCTCGGGATAGTCAGCGCCTCCCGGGTACAGTCCACCGGCATCACGACTTCGTGGTATCTCCAAACATGCGTCCCGATCTGAACGGCGTCTTTGCACAGCAGCGCGCTCATCAGCGGGTCATGGCGCGCACTTCGTCGGGCGAACGACGCGAAAGGATCCAGCGCCTGCGCGACGCCGTCGCGGCGCAGCGCGCCGAACTGTGCGAAGCGGTCCGCGCAGACTTCGGTCGAGCCGCGGCCGAGACCGAATTGACGGAGATCCACTCGGTCCTCGACGAGTGCGACTACGCCATGCGTCACGTCGGCCGCTGGATGAAGCCGAAACGCGTCGGCACGTCGCTGATGCTGTTTGGGACCACCAGCCGCTTGGTCTGGGAGCCGAAGGGGGTGATGTTGATCATGGCACCGTGGAACTACCCGATCGGATTGCTGCTCAATCCGCTGGTTGCCGCCATCGCCGCGGGCAACTGCGCGATCTGCAAACCGTCGGAGAAGACACCGCACGTCGCGGCCCTGCTCCAACGTCTGCTCTCGGCCATCTTCGATCCGCAGGAAGTAGCCGTCGTCCTGGGCGGAGCTGACGTGGCGCAAGCGCTGCTCGAACTGCCCTTCGACCACATCTGCTTCACCGGCGGGCCAGAGATCGGCAAGCTCGTCATGGCTGCGGCAGCGAAGCACCTCACTTCTGTGACTCTGGAGTTGGGTGGCAAGTCCCCAACCATCGTGGACGAGACCGCCGACGTGCAAATCGCGGCCGAGCGCGTGGCTTTTGGCAAGTTCATGAATGCGGGCCAGACCTGCATCGCCCCTGACTATGTGCTCGTGCACGAGAGTCGCGAGGCGGCATTTCTCGAAGCGCTGCGGATCACCCTGGACCATTTCTACGGTCGAAGCGACGCCGACCGACGGCAGAGTCCTGACTACTCCCGCCTGGTGGATGCCGCCGCCTTCACGCGGCTCAAGGGACTGCTCGACAGCAGCGTCGCAGCAGGCGCGAGGGTTGTCTCGGGCGGCGACAGCGACAGCGCGACGCGTTACCTCTCGCCCACGGTTCTCTCGGACGTGACGCGCGACTCGCCGATCATGCAGGCAGAGATCTTCGGGCCGATCCTGCCGGTGCTGGCTTACGAAAACCGGGACGAGGTCGTGCAGTACATCCGCGCCGGCACCAAGCCGCTCGCCATGTACATCTTCACCGCCAGCCGAGACGCCGCGGACTTCTTCATCGAATCAACCAGCGCAGGCGCGACCGTGGTCGGCAACATCGGCCTTCACTACTTCCATCACGGCGTGCCGTTCGGGGGCGTCGGGACCAGCGGAATGGGCTCGTATCACGGCGTCCACGGTTTTCGCGAGTTCTCCCACGCGCGGCCGATCGTCCGGCAACGCCGGCCGTCCCTCGTGCGCATGTACTTTCCTCCGTATCGCACGGGGAGCCTTGGACAGAAGGTGCTGCGCTTGTTGGAACGCCTGTGAAGTGATGATGGGGATCGCGGGCATGCTCGTGGCTCACTCCACTAGGAGTCTGTTGAAGGAGTCGCGTCGCGGGAGTGCCCGCGGCGGGTTCCAGGCACCGCCCAACGCGGGTTTTCGCTCGTCGAGCGCGTGCTCGCGACCCTCGCTAGGATGCTCGCCCTTCCAGGGAAACCAACATGACCACGACACGCACCGAATCCGATTCGTTTGGCCCGCTCCAAGTCCCTTCCGACCGTTTGTGGGGGGCGCAGACGCAGCGCTCGAAGCAGAACTTCCTGATCGGCGGCCACACGTTCACGCGCCCGATGATCCGCGCGCTCGGGATCGTCAAGAAGTCGGCGGCGCAGGCCAACATCGAGCTCGGCGAGCTCGACATGCTCGACAAGAAGCAGCAGAAGGCGTTGTTGTCGGCAGCCGACGAGGTGATCGCTGGGAAGTTGGATGATCACTTCCCGCTGGTCGTGTGGCAGACCGGTTCGGGCACGCAGACGAACATGAACGCCAACGAAGTCATCTCGAATCGCGCGATCCAGATCCTGGGGGGGGAGATCGGGTCGAAGAAGCCGGTGCATCCGAACGACCACGTGAACCGTGCGCAGTCGTCGAACGACTCGTTCCCGACGGCGATGCACATCGCGGCCGCGGAAGAGACGGTCAAGCGGTTGTTGCCGGCAATGGAAGAGCTCGAACACGCCATCGACGTGAAGGCGAAGAGCTGGAGCAAGGTGGTCAAAATCGGCCGGACGCACTTGCAGGATGCGACGCCGTTGACGGTCGGTCAGGAGATGTCGGGCTGGTCACAGCAGGTGAAGGACGCGCGGCGTGCGATCCATGCGGCGTTGCCGCTGGTGTTGGAGTTGGCGCAAGGCGGGACGGCGGTCGGGACGGGGCTCAACACGCATCCGGACTTCGCGAAGCTTGTCGCGATCAAGATCGCGGAAGAGACGAAGCTCCACTTCAAGAGCGCGCCCAACAAGTTTGCGGCGTTGGCGGCGCACGACGCGCTGGTGTTCCTGTCGGGTGCGCTGAAGGTGACGGCGGTCGCGTTGATGAAGGTCGGGAACGACGTGCGGTGGTTGGGGTCGGGGCCGAGGTGCGGGTTGGGTGAGTTGAAGTTGCCGGAGAACGAGCCGGGGAGTTCGATCATGCCGGGCAAGGTCAACCCGACGCAGGTCGAGGCGCTGACGATGGTGTGCGTGCAGGTGATGGGCAATGACGTGGCGATCGGGATCGCAGGGTCGCAAGGGAACTTCGAGCTGAACGTCTACAAGCCGGTGATCATCCACAATCTGTTGATGTCGATTGGATTGTTGGCGGATGCGTGCGTGTCGTTCAGGAAGAAGTGCGTCGAGGGGTTGGAGATCGACGCGGGGAGAATCGAGGGGTTGATGAAGCAGTCGTTGATGCTGGTGACTGCGTTGAACCGGCATATTGGGTACGACAATGCTGCGAAGGTCGCGAAGCACGCGCACAAGACGGGGAAGACTTTGAGGGAGAGCGTGGTCGAGCTGGGGTTGATGACGGGGGATGCGTTCGACAAGGCGGTCAGGCCGGAGAAGATGGTTGGGCCGGTGAGGGGGTTGACGGGGGGCGGGGGTGGGTGAGTTTGGTCGCGGGGGATGGGTGCAGTTGTTTCGGTGAAAGAGGGTGACGGAGCGGACGCAACGGAGAGAGGTTGAGGTCCGGCCAGATGTTCCGCGCCTACGGCGCGGTTCCGGCCGACGCGACGCTCGACCGGAGTACCGGTCAAGGGTCGCGCCGGTCGGCTAAGTGGGTGACGCGCAGGGGCGGGTCGTGCTTGGATCGCGTCCACGGTATTCCCGGCGATGCGTGCTTGCCTCGGCCGGCCCGATCCGCTCCAGAGATAGGGTTTGTCCTCGAGGGAGGTGCCGAAGTGCTGCGGGGAAGCAGCGCGCTTGGGTAGATGGCGTCTGGCCGCTTCAGACGCTTCGCTGCGTGTTCTTCCGTGCACGCTTGTAGGCGCGGAAGAGGACGAGGCTCGCAATCGGGGGTGCGCTGCAGGCGGCGATGAGGAAGAGGGCGTCGAGCGGGGTGCGGACGCGCGGAATGTTCCAGAGCGCGATCTCGATCCAGGTCAGGATGGCGTCGAGGGTCGCAGCGATGGCGAGGCAGAGCGCGAGGCGGGCGCGAAACGTGTGCGCGAGAAGGAGAAGTCCGACGCACATCACGACGTCGAAGAGGATCCAGGTGGTGCGGACGGTGGGGGTGGGAAACCAGGGGTGTGCGGGCAGGAGTGCCAGCGCGATCGTCCAGGGGATGAGCAGGACAGCGAGCGTCCAGATGACGATGGAGGGTCCGTCGATGAGCGTGCGGATGGCGAAGCTCATGAGGTTTCGGCCCGCGAACGCACGCAGGGAGTCGAGCACGGCCGTGAACGTGGAAACGTCGGGCGGATGGCTGACTAAGACGGGCTCCCACGCAGTCGGCGCGAGCTTCTTCTTGAACGCGTGCAGGCCGGCAAAATCGTAGAGGGGCCGACCGAGGTTGCCGATGCGACGCATCCAGGCGGGTACGGGGCCGGCGAGGGGTGCCAAGCCCAGCGTGACCCATGTGCTGTTCTCGAGCGCGGCTTGCGTCATCACGGCGTCGATGAGGAGCTCCGTCGTTCCGTTCGGTGCCGTTGGATCGCGGATGAAGTCCTCCACGAACCAGCCGTTGCGCGCATAGACGGGGACGGCGGAGAGGAAGCCGACGACGGTGTCGCCAAGTTCGGCGACGAACGCGCGACGCTCGGCGGCGAACGTGAACGGCTGGACGTGCACGAGGAACGACATGGGCGACATGCGCCGCGTTCCGAGCCAGCGCTCGATCAGTTGCTCGATCTCGAGGCGGGTGGGCGAGCGTTCGTCGATGAGCTCGTGCGACTCGAGCAGGCGGATGTGCACGCCCTTGGAGGCCGCGCGACGGAGCTGGTAGCCGAGCGACTTGGATCGGGACACGGCGGCGCGCCACCCGCGCGGATCCCAGACGGGTTGCAGTCCAACCGGGGTGCTGACGAGGTGCGCCGAGGCGGCGAGGTGCTGTTGGGACGCGAAGAAGACGGCCCGGCGGGACTGCGCACGCGCGGCGCCGACGAAGCGCTCGGCGACGGAAGACATCTCGTCGAGGGCTGCGATCGGCGCGCCGGCGGCGACCCACGCGCGGCCCGTGTCGGCGTAGGCGACGCAGGCCGAGACGGAGGGATCCCACCAGTACGTCAGGCCCTCTTCGAGGGCTTGGAACGAGGTGGTGTTGAAGCCGTGCCGACGCAGGAGCTCGAGCACGCGGAGCTGGTCAAGCTTTGGGTCCGTCACGACGGTGAAGTGTCCGCGTTTCGGCCTCGACCGTCACCAGGAGATGTCGCGCAGGGCTCTCGGATCGGGTCTCGAGCGCGAAGGAGTGGCACCGCACGAGCCGGACGCTACACTTCTCGCCCCCAAACTTCCGTCGGGACCCGCCTATCACGCCATGCACGTCAAGATCCGCAAGAGCAGCGCCAAGCACAAGAAGAAGACTGGCTACCGCACGCGCCAGCAAACCAAGGGCGGGCGCAAGACGAACCGCCGTCAGCGCAAGCGCCACGGCAGCTTCTGATCCGCGGTACGGACACGCGAGCAAGCGACTAAACTGTCCGTCCCTCGCTCCGCTCGCGCACTGCGGCGGAGCCAGGATCCGAACGAGATCTTTGCCGTGACCGATCCCAACGTTTTGGCGCCCTTCCTGCCGCGCAACCGCGCGCAGATGCGCGAGCGCGGTTGGGATGAGCTCGATGTCCTGATCGTCACGGGCGATGGATACGTCGACCATCCTTCGTTCGGCGCCGCGGTCATCGGGCGCGTGCTCGAAGCGCGCGGCTGGCGTGTCGGGATCCTCGACGCACCCGAGCTCGAAGCGGACGGGCAGGGTTGGAAGCGGTTGCCCGCCCCCAAGCTCTACGTCGGCGTGACGGCCGGCACCATCGACTCGATGGTGACGAACTACACCGCGGCGAAGAAAAAGCGGCGCATCGACGTCTACCGTCCGGGTGGAACGCCGGGTCGGCCGAACCGCGCGTCGATCTCGTACACGGCGCTCGCACGGCACCATTTTCCCGGCGTGCCGGTGATCCTCGGCGGTCTCGAAGCGGGCCCGCGCAGGTTGGCGTACTTCGACTACTGGGACGAGTCGATCCGACGCTCGATCCTCGTCGACGCGAAGGCGGACTTGCTGGTGTGGGGGATGGGCGAGCGCCAGTCGATCGAGATCACGGAGCGGATCTCACGCGGTGAGGGACTCGCCGGCATCCCGGGCACGTGCGAGATCGTCAAGGTCGATGCGGTCCCCGCGAACGCGCGCCACGTGCCGTCGTACGAAGAGATCGCCGGCGATCGCGAGAAGCTGATCGAGCTGTTCCACGCCGTGCGCGAAGAGAACAGCCCGAGCTCGCGACCGATCGCACAGGCTCACGGAACGCGTGTCGTCGTTCAGCATCCGCCTTCGCCTCCCGCGCCGCAGGCGGAGGTCGATTCGTTCTACGACTTGCCCTTCCGCCGCGAGTGGCATCCCGATCACACCGACGCGGGCGGCATCGCGGCGCTCGAGCCGGTGCGCTGGTCGATCAACACGCACCGTGGCTGCATGGCGGATTGCTCGTTCTGCTCGATCACGTTCCACCAGGGGCGCACGATCCAGTCGCGCAGCGAGGCTTCCGTGTTGCGCGAAGCCGCCGCGATGAGTGCGCACCACGATTTCCGCGGCACGATCACCGACGTCGGCGGTCCGACGGCGAACATGTGGGGCTTGGGCTGCAAGCTGCTCGAAAAGGGTGAAGCGTGCCTTGGCCGGGATTGCCTGACGCCGGATCCGTGCCCCGCGCTGCGCCTC
>JBBQNP010000150.1:0-10780 GCA_038330085.1 Planctomycetota bacterium
GCGGGAGAAAGTGGTCGGGGCGAGAGGATTTGAACCTCCGACCTTTGCGTCCCGAACGCAACGCTCTACCAAGCTGAGCCACGCCCCGACAATTGGACAGAGAAAGATAGGGCCGCTTTCGAGGGTCGTCAACTCCGGCACGACGGGTGAGAAAAAAGGCCCCTACTTGCCCAGATCGACGAACACGCCGTGGTTCTGCTCGGCGATCTTCTTCATGAAGTCCTTCTGGAACTCGCCGATCGCGATCGTGTGGATGATGACCTTGCGCAGGTCGTTGGCTTCCTTCAGCTCGCGCAGGATGTCGTCCGGATCCACGAACGCCCCGACGGTCGGCCGACCATCCGACAGGAAGAACACCGTGTCGACGTCGACGGCATAGTCCTTCGTGTCGTTGTAGGTCGGGTCGGCCGTCCTCGGTCCTTGCCCCTTCGCGTTCGGCTTCACGTTGAGCGCGGTCATCAGCGCGTCGTACGTCGCCGTCTTGCCCATTTCGAGGTTCGCGGAACCGGTCAGACCCGCCGTCGCGAGGTCTTCCTTCGACGCGCCGCCGATCGCTTGCAAGCCTTTGATCCAGTCCTTCGCGGCCGACTTGTTGAGGACCGTCGCCGGTTGGAGCTTGTCCTTCCACGGCTTGACCTTCGTGGCGAACGAGAGGATGTTGAAGTTGACGTACGGCTCGAGGCGGTCGATCGTGTTCGTGAGCTCGGTCTTGACGATGTCGATGCGCTGGAAGCTCGGGTAGTTGCCGTCGCTGAAGCGTTCCTTCTCGGTCACTTCCGCTTCCATCGAGCCCGAGCAATCGATCACGAACATGATCGAGCGGCTCTTGGTTTCGATGCCCCCGAAGCTCACGGTCTCTTTGTCGAACACCCTCTTCGCGCCACCCGTCGCCGCGACGTGCTTCGTGCGCAGGTAGGCGATCGCGTCCGCCGTCGGCAGCACGTAGCTCGACTTGTTGTCGGCCCACCACTGCTTCCACTTCGCCGCGTCGGTGCCGAACTCCTTGCCGGTCAGGTTGGCGAGTGCTTCCCCCATGGGCGTCAGGAGCACGCCTTGTTCGACGGAGATGCGGGTGATCAGGGGATCGACCGCCTCCTTGCTGCGCACCGCAGTCAACGCCATGAGCGCGCTCGAACGAATCTGCCAGACGTCGCTGTTCAGCGCGGTGATTGCCTTGGGAACGACGAGATCGCTCTTCATCGCCGCGAGCGTCTCGAGCGCCATGCAGCGCACGGCCATCTCGGGGTCGTCGCACATCGGCACGATCTGCTCGGCGAGACCCGGTGCACCGAGCAACGCCAACGCCTGCAGCGCGCGCCGACGCACGTCCCAGTTCTTGTCGGTGAGGCACACCGAGATCGCGGGACCGCAATCGGGGTACTTGCCGACGCCGATCGCGCGCAGGATGCCGATGCGCACCACGTCGGTCTTCTCGGCCTTCAAGACCGTGAGCATCTGATCGACCGGCGGACGCTCCTTGAACTGCCCGAGCACGCGCACGGTCGCATCGACCACCTTCTCGTCCGGGTCCTTCAGGATCGGCACGATCGTGTCGACCACGCCGACGTCTTCGACGCCTTCGAGCGCGAGCAGCGCCTCGACCCGGACCGGCGACTCCTTGTAGGTCTTGAAGTACTTCTTGAAGTTGGTGAGCGTCTCGTCGGCCTTCGCCGCCTTCGCCGCGGGGTTCGCGATCGCGGACTTGGAGCCGTTGACCGCCGTGCTCCCTGCACTCGGACTGGGGGGGGGCGCGCCCCCGAAGCTCACGAGGAGGAGCTGGGCCAGCACGACGAACGACAACGCGAAGAAGATCGGGCGCTTCATGGGGATCCGCCGCCAGGCCTCGATATGCCCGGCTGGACCCATCCTAGTCGATCAGGTGCCCCGAGTATCCCGCGCGGTGCGAAGAGACTGAAGCCCTCCGCCCGGTCGCAGCTCAGTGCGGCTGAGGCGGGTTGCCGCCCGACGACGCGGGCTTGCCGGAGCGCGCGGGATCGTGCTTCACGACGGCCTTCGCGATCGGCGCCGCCTCGATGTCGTCGCTCTCGAGCGTGATCCGCGAGCCTTCGTCGGTCAGGAGCGTCAGCGTCGAGCCCTCGCGCGCGATGATCTGTCCGAAGAAGACGCCGCCCGGCGTCCGCACGCGCACGCGCGGCGGCGGCTCGGGGAGGGTCGCGGTCTTCGGCGCCGTCGGCGCGGCGGTCGACGCAGCCGGCGTGTTCTTGCCGGCCGCGACGACGTCGACGGCGGGCTCGGCCGATGCGGGTGCCGGCGTGCTTTCGCTGCCTGCGACCTGCGTGTCGTCGATCAGCGTGGCAACCTGCTCGAGCCGCTCGATCTCGGCGCGCTGGAGCACGACGCGACCGACCTCGGTGTCGATCCACACGTTCCCCGTCCCCACCGCGTAGAGCTTGCCTTCGATCGCGTGACCGTTGCGCAGGCCCGCGCGCACGCGACCGACTTGCGGCGTGAGCAGGCGCGCGTTGGCCGTGATGCGGTCGGCGGGAACGGTGGAGCCTTCCCACACGATCGAGACCGGTGCCGGGTCGGCTGCGCTCGTCGTGTCGCGCCCACCCGCTGTGGTTGCATCCCGCTTGCGCGTCGAACTCGTGTTGCGTTCACGCGTGCTCGCTGCGCTCACCACGGGAGCGTGCTCGTTCGCGGAGAGAACGTTCGGGCACGCTGACGCGAGCGCGTGTTGTCCGCTGCCTGCGTCGCTCGAGACGAAGGGGAACACGCTCGCCGTGTCCGCGAGCGGCGCAGCACCGCGGCTCTGACGCATCAACCACTCACCGACGAGCGCTTGCCGTTCGTGCGAAGCCGCGTACTCCTCCGCGTCCGGGCCGCTCTCGCCGACCGCGAGCGGCGTCGTGTGCAACGATCCCGACCACCACGTCGCGTTCGGCGGCGGCGCGAGGTTCGTACGCGGCAACGAAGACTGCTCGCCGCCGCTCGAGTTGGGGGCTGGAGCGAGATCGCCCGAATCGGACGTGGTGTCCGCAGCGGACGAATCGGCGGAAGGCGGGGTCGGCAGCGTGAAGATGTCCTGTTGCGGCGGCGACGACAGCGGCTCCTGCACGGGCGGCGGACGCGAACGCGGTGTCGCGCGCGGTGCTTCGTTCGCACTCGGGTTCGGCGTCGTCGCGACGTTGCTCGGCTGGGATCGTGGCGTCGATCGCGCGCTCGTCGACGGCTTGTGCTTCGCGTGCGCGGCGGCGGAATCGAGCGGATCGGCCAGCTCGTCTGCAGGCTGCGAGTTCACGTTGGGCGCGACCGGCGGAACGATCTTGGTGTGCGCCGACTGCGGGTCGACGTGCGTGAGCGTGCTCCAGAAGACGAACACGAGGCTGCACGCCGCGGTTGCGAGCAACAATCCGACGAGCCAAGGTGCGCTGCGACGCGTGACGGGCTCGGGTTCACTGAAGGAAGTGTCGAGCGGCTTGGCCACGCGCGCCGCACGGCGCAAGCCGGAGGGATCAGCGACGACAGGCTCATCCCCCGCGCGACCGGCGCGCGCATCGTCGAGCGCGAGCAGCCAGCTGTTCGTGCGCACCGGTTGCTCTTCGTAGCGCGGCGGCAGCACTTCGAACCCCATCGGCTGCATCAGCCCGCTGACCGTGGGCGGAGCGGGAGGCGGCGGAATCGAGCGCGGAGCTTCCGGCGGTTTGTTCGGTTGCGGCGTGCTCGATGTCGGCGTGCCCCAGCTTGGTGTGTTCGGGTGGGCCGCACCCGCGCCCGGTGTGCTCGGCGGCGTCGCGCCCAGATACCGCAGGTGCGTGCCCGTCGCGCTCAGGTTGGGCAGGTTCGGGCCCGGCCTGTTCGGCGCGTTCGTGCCGATCGAATCCGAACCCGGTTGCAATGACCTCGGCTGCTGCGACGGACGCGGAGAGGATTGCGCATCGGTGCGCGGTCGAAACGTCGTCGTCTCGAGCATGCGCGGCGGAATCGGCGGAGTCGGCTGAGCCGGTTGCTGCGGCGACGAGCCCGCGCCGTTTTCCTGTTGGCCGGACGATCCGCCGCGACGCGAGATCGCGGAGAGCTCCATCCCCAGTCCGAGGAAATCGCCCGGTTCGGTCGGCGGTTGCCGCCCCGGAGCCATCCCCGATTGCGGCGGGTTCGTGTTCGCAGAGGGCGTCTGCGGCCGCTTTTGAGGCGGCAGGCGCGGATCGGGTCGAGGCTCTCGCTGCGGCATGGAAGTGCCTATCGGACGAAGAGGCCGTCCGACCGAAGCCCAGTCGGAAAGAGGTTCCGGTTCCAGGAGTACGGCGCCGTCGAGGCGGTCTCGGAGCCCTCTTCCCGCACGCGCGGGCGGAAAGGCGGCCTTGTCCGTGACGAGGAGTCAGCGCCGCTTCAGCACGCGGTTCGTGCCTTGGCGGATCGTCAAGCCGGCCGTGTCGAAGTGCTCGAGCAGCGGGATCAGGAACTTGCGCGTCGTCGCGAGCTCGTCGCGCAACGTCGGGATGTCGAGCGAGCGGTTCTTCTCGCAGTTGCGCACGATCGCGTCCTTGGCGAACGACCACGCATCGTGGCCGAGGTAGATCTCGCCTTTCTGGATCGCGTGCGCTTCGCCGCGGTCGACGAGAAGCTCGAGCGCGCTCTGTACTTCCTTCGCACTGCGTCCGGTCGACGCGGAGAGCTCGGTCGGCGACGGCGGCTGGAAGCGTGCAGATTCGAGCGCCGCTTTCACACTCTGTGCGAGCATCCCCGTCGCGTCGTCGCGCTCGCGTGCGGGCGCTCGCGGGCGCACGAGCCCGCCGGCCTCCACCTTGAGCGCGCCGTCCTTGTCGAGCTCCGAAAGAACGGCGTCGAGAAACTCCGGCTCCATGCCGACGAGCCGACGCAGATCGCGCACGTCGACGACCTCGCGGTGCGCGTGCTCGACGAACCATGCGGCGAGAACGGTGGCGATCTTGTCCTTGGCGCGCTGCAGTCGTTCGACGTGGATCCAGCGCTGCCCCGTGCCGATTCGCGCGGCACGGTTCTGTCCCTTGAGATCGTTCAAGAGGCGCTCGGTCTCCGTGCGGTTGCGCTTGATCTCGACCGCGAGCTGTTCGGCCGTGTGTGCGCCGCCCTGCGCACGCGCGAGCGTCACGTCGAGCAGGTCGCGCGGGGACGACAGGCTCTGCGATGCGCGCGTGAGCTCTTCGACGACGAACGGCTTGAAGCGCTTGAGCCGGTGCTTGCTCTCTTCGAGGATGACCCCGCCGCCGAGCGTCCACGCCGGCGACGCGAGACGCACGACGAAGCGGTCGCCGGGCGCGCACACGACGGGCTCGGACAGTCGCAGCTGCACGAGGCCTTCTTCGCCCGGCTCGAGCTTCTCGTGGTCGAGCAACACCAGCTCGCCCAGCACTTCCGACGTGCCCGTGTGCAAGCGCACCTCGGTGCGGTCCGCGATCGGGCGTTCCAACGTGGGCAGCGCAGTCATGCGAGCGCCGACCATCGAGACGCCCTTGAAGAACCCCGGCGTGCCCACGACCATGCCGCGCGAAACGACGTGGTGGTCGACGTCAGCGAGGTTGAGCGCGCTCGAGTGTCCGGCGCGGATCGACTCGACCGTCTGTGAATAGGCCTGCAGCCCCCGCACTTTGCCGCGCAAAGCAGCGGGCAGGATCTCGAGCACGTCGCCGATCTTCGCCGTGCCGCTCATCGGGATGCCGGTCACGACGGTGCCGAAGCCGTGCGCGCTGAACACGCGCTGGATCGGCATGCGGAAGATCGTGCCCGGATCGCGCGGCTTCGTCGCGGCGGCGAGCGCGAAGAGCGCTTGCTTGAACGCGTCGAGACCCTCGCCCGTGATCGAGCTCAACGGCAGGATCGGCGCGTCGGCGAGAAAGGTCCCCTGCACGACCGTGCGCACGTCCTCCGTCGCGAGCTCGACCAGCGCCGGCTCGACGACGTCGATCTTGGTCAGCGCAACGAGCCCACGCGTGATGCCGAGCAGCGTCATGATCGCGAGGTGTTCGCGCGTCTGCGGCATCACGCCGTCGTCAGCCGCGACGACGAGCACGACGAGGTCGATGCCCGAAGCACCCGCCACCATGTTCTTGACGAAGCGCTCGTGCCCGGGAACGTCGACGATGCCGACGGTGCGCCCGTCGGGCAGTTGGAAGCGCGCGAAGCCGAGGTCGATCGTCATCCCGCGCTCTTGTTCCTCCTTGAGCCGGTCGGGATCGATGCCGGTGAGCGTCTTCACGAGCGTCGACTTGCCGTGGTCGATGTGACCTGCGGTGCCGACGACAATGGGCTGGATCTGCATGCGGTCGTGATGCTAACCGGCACGGCGCCGAGGGGCCCGGCGTAGAATCACGGCGACCGTGACTGCACTCCCCTTCCGCACGCTGCAACCCTGGCTGCTCGAGCGGTACGGGATGCCCGTCCATCGCGTCGCGCTCGACGCGGGGTCGACGTGTCCCAACCGCGACGGGACCAAGAGCTTCGGCGGCTGCACCTACTGCGACGTCGAAGGCTCGGGCACGGGCGCGCTGCGCACCGGGCTCGAGATCGAGGCGCAACTCGACAAAGGCCTCGCACGCGTCGCACGCCGCGGACCCGACGTGGGCGCGATCGCGTACTTCCAGTCGTACTCGAACACGTACGTAGCGATCGAGCGGTTGCGCGAGGTGCTCGGCGTCGTCGACACGCGCATCCAGCGATCACGCACGCAGGCGACGAAGAGCGCGCAGCCCCCGACGCGTCGAGAGCCTCCGATCGTCGCGCTCAGCATCGCCACACGGCCCGACACGTTGTCCGACGAAGCGCTCGACGCGCTCGCGGAGCTCTCGACACGCGTCGACGTGTGGGTCGAGCTCGGTCTCGAAACCGCCGACGACGAGGTGCAGAGGACGATCCGCCGCTTCCACACCCTGCGCGACTTCGAGGATGCTGCCGCGCGTGTGAAGGCTCGCGGTCTCGTGCTCGTCGGCCACGCGATCCTCGGACTGCCCGGCGACGGACGCGAGGGTGCGCGCAACACGGCGCATGCGCTGGCGTCGTCGGGATGCGACGGCGTGAAGGTGCACCACTTGATGATCCTGCGCCGCACCCAGATGGAGAAGCCGTGGCGCAACGGCGAGCTCGACGTGCTCGACGAGCGCACCTACCTCGAGTGGCTGGCCGATTTCGTCGAGCGCCTTGCGCCGACGCAGGTCCTGCACCGGCTCACGGGCGACGCGCTGCCCGGCGATCTGCTCGCGCCCACGTGGAGCACGCACAAGAACGAGATCCGCCTGCGCCTGGCGGACGAGCTCACGCGGCGCGGCACGCGACAAGGTGCGCTCGCGGCCGCTGTCGGACGCTGATCCCGTTCGCTCCGTCTCACCCGAACCGACGCGCAACGCGCGGTTCACCCGCCTGCGCGCGCTTCACTTGGGCCCGAACGTCCCGGTGTACGTGTACTCCTCGTCGAAGGTCATCATCTGCACGAAGTCGGCGTTGCTGCCGTCGGGCATCTTCGCAGCGCCCGAGACCGCGATCTTCATCTGCCCCTTCGCCGTCCATTCGATCGACTGGGCGCGACCGGCCTGCATGTCCCACTCGAGCTTGCCTTCGATCTTCTGCGCGTCCTCGGCGTGCAGCTTCGTCGGCCCCTTCTCCTCGCCTTCGCGTTCCACGCCGGCGTCGTAGGACATGTCGCCCTTGAACGAGATGGTGACGAGCTTCTTGCCGTCTTCGTCGCGCGGGCTGCCGAGTTCGAGCGAGAGCTTGCCCTTCAATGCGTCCCAAGCTCCGTCGCGCAGCCGCTTGTCCATCGGTTGCACTTCGGTCTTCCCGTGGAACTGGATGTCGCCGCCCGGACGCAGGAGCGCGGTCTTGACGTCCGCGAAATCGACGTCCCACTTCGCACCCGCGTCCGCGTCCTTCGCGGGCAGGAGCGGCAGGTAGTCCATGTCGGCCTCGAGGTTCTCCGTGAGGTCGCTCTTCTCGCCGTCGATGGTGCGCGAGTACGCCTTCTTCTCGGCGTTCCATGCGAAGAGGACCTTCTTGTCCTGCAGGTCCGACGTCTCGGGATGTTCCGTCTTCGAGTCGCTCGGTCCCGAGCGCGTCTCGGTGCGCGACTTCTCGAGCGTGACGTACGTCCTCTCGATCTTCGTGGCGCGATCGGCGGCGCAATCCTTGACCTCGTCGTCGACGACGAGCTTCTGGCTCATGTCGATCGAGATGTGGAAGTCCTCGGCGTCCTTGGTTTCCTCGCCGATCTGCGTCGAGAGGTGGGTCAGCTCGCGCGTGCCCTTCATCTCGAGCGTGCGCCGGATGGTGTCGCCGTCCTTGCACACGAAGTGCGGAACGTCGGACACGGGCTTTGCGACGACGAGGGTCAGGAGCGCACAGACACGAACGACGAGGGGCGTGTTCAGCATCGAATTGCCTGGCCCGCTCAGGGCGCTTCTTGCCGCGGACGCGGCTCAGAGATGGAGGATGCGATCACAGCTCGGGCACTGCACGAGCTCGGAGCCGCGCTGCACACGCACGACCATGTTCGTCGGGATCTCGATGAAGCAAGCTTGGCACGTGCGGCCGTCGAGCCCCGCCAGCGGCATGCCGTCGCGCGCGGCGATCAGGCGCATGTAGATCGACATGGCTTCGGGCGGGATCGTGTTCGCGGTGAGGCGCTTCTTGCGCTCGGTGGTGAGCGTCGACTCGCGGCCTTGGGCCTCGGACATCTCGCGCTCGACGTTCGAGGCGAACTCGGCGTAGACCTTTTCTTCCTCGTCGATGCGCGCCTGAAGCGTGGCGGCTTCTTTGTCGATGTTCTCGACCTGCTCGAGGAGTGAGAGACCGAGCTCCTCGGAGGCGTTGACGTCGCGCTTGAGGTTCTTGATCTCGTGCTGGAAGTGCGCGAGCAGCGCCATGTCGGCGCGCGAGTTGGCGGCGTCGTTCTCGAGCTTGCGCGCGCGCTGTCGCTGAGTGGTCGCCGTGTCCTCGTACTCCTTGATCTTGACGCGCGCCGTTTTGGCCTGGTTGCGCAGGTCGGCGATGCGCGCGAGGAGCTTGTCGATCTCGGCGCGGCGCGCGGCGCGTTCCAGAGGCAGGCGTTTGAGCTCGACTTGGACCCGGTAGAGGTCGCGGTCCACGGTCTGGAGGTCGAGGAGCGCCTGGAGAACGGCCTTCATGCGGCGGAAAAGTGTAGGGAAGGCGTCGTGCGGGCACAAGACGGTACGGAGGCAGCCTCCGTACCGTCTCGCCGAAGGGGACAGGTGACGCTGGAGCGATCGCGGCACCTCCAAGATCGCGGCAAGCTGTTCCGCGCCGACGGCGCGGTTCCGGCCGACGCGAATCGCCTCGGAGTACCGAGTCGGTTCGCGCCGGTCGGCCAAGAAAGGTCACAAGGTCCGAGTGGAGCGTCGATTCGGGGCGCAGACACCCTCCATGGACTGCATCAACGCGGTTGCGGTCGACGAGACGATGATCGTTTGCAGCTGGGCGGACGATGGGCGGTACGGAGGCTGCCTCCGCTGTCTACTTCGGCCCCCGTTGGTGCACAGCAACGCGGGTGCGATCCCCTGCTTGGACGTTGGTGGATGCCTCCGTACCGCGCGCCCAAGCTCAGCGTCGAACATCGATTTGATGTGCAGCGACCTCGATGCACTGCCTCGATGGACCCGCAGCCGACAAAACGATGGTGTTGGGAGGCCGACAGGACGATGGGCCTGCAAATGGGTCCTGCCTGAGACTCCTGCATCGATCGAAGAAGACGAAGACATCGACGAAAGCGCAGGCATGGGCTCGACATCATGCCTCGACCCCTTTCGTGTCCATCTCTTTCAGCAAGGGCTCCTGTCGACGGACCCAAGCGCGACGCACTCGATCATGAATGGGTTGTGCCTCTGATCTGCAATGGGCTCTGAGCCACAACAAGATCCTCTCGATGCGTCCGGCGTCCGGCTGCGCGTCCCCTAAATAGCCGACCGGCGCGAACCGACTCGGTACTCCGAGGCGATTCGCGCCGGCCGGAACCGCGCCGTAGGCGCGGAACAGTGTGCCGCGATCTGGGTGCTGCCTCGCTCGCTCCAACCGCGAGCCGAAGCCTGCGTCCTACTCCGCGTCCAACGGGATGTCCGCCGAGTCATCCGGCATCGTGACCCCATCCAAGAACGAAGCAAGCTGCCGTGCCCTGACCGGATGCCGCAGCTTGCGCACCGCCTTGGCTTCGATCTGCCGCACGCGCTCGCGCGTCACGCGGAAGATCCTCCCGACCTCTTCGAGCGTGTACGTGTACCCGTCGCCAATCCCATATCGCAGCTTGACGATCTCCCGCTCGCGGAACGTCAACGTCGACAACACCTCGTCGATGCGCTCCTTGAGCATCTCGTGCCCCGCCGCCTGCAGCGGGCTCTCCGCCGATTCGTCCTCGATGAAATCACCGAAGTACGAATCATCCGACTCGCCAATCGGCCGGTCGAGGCTGATCGGATGCTTGCTGATCTTCATCACGCGCTTGGCTTCGTCGACCGAGATGCCGGTGGCCTCGGCCACTTCTTCGACGCTCGGCTCGCGGCCCTTCTGCTGGACGAGCTTCTTCGTGACGTTGCGCAGCTTGCTCATCGTCTCGATCATGTGCACCGGGATGCGGATGGTCCGCGCCTGGTCGGCGATCGAGCGCGTGATCGCCTGGCGGATCCACCACGTGGCGTACGTCGAGAATTTGTATCCGCGGCGGTATTCGAACTTGTCCACGGCCTTCATCAAGCCGATATTGCCTTCCTGGATCAAGTCGAGGAACTGCAAGCCGCGATTTGTATACTTTTTCGCGATCGAGATCACCAGACGCAAGTTGGCC
>JBBQNP010000151.1:0-10739 GCA_038330085.1 Planctomycetota bacterium
ACGGTCCCAGTCCCGTTTTTACACACTGCCGCCGACGCCGGGCGCAGTGCGCAAACCGCGCGGCGGCCGGCGACGGCGTACGTGTGAAAAAACGGGACTGGCACCGTATTTCTGCGAGTCACCACCGCCGGTCACTTCGACTTGGAAAGCGTCACTTCGTAGCGCTGCGTGTCGGTGCGTCGCGTGCCGGCCATGACCGTCGTGCGCGTGACCACGACCCTGCGCGGGATGCCGGTCGCGAGGTCGTAGATGTACGTCGCCGCGTCCTCGATCGCGTCGAACGTGACCGGTTTCCCTTCGGGCAGATCCTGACCCACCTTCTTGGCGTAGGCGCGCATCGATGCTTCGAGGATCGGAGCCGACTTCACAGGGTCGAGCGAGCTGCGCCACTCGACGATCGCATCGCGCTTGTCCTTGCTCACTTCGCGCAGCAAGAGCGACGCCTGCGCCGGCAACGGATCGCCGCCGAACGGGTTGGGCAACTGGTCTTCGTACGAACGCTTGTCACCCGGCACGAGTGTCGCGCCCGACGGCAGATAGAAGCGTGTCGGAAGCTGGAGCCAAGCATCGCGGAAGCCCGGGCCCTTCAGATTCGACGCGGCGGAAATCACGGCCTGCACGTCCTCGGGCGAGGCCTTCGAGGACTGCATCTGCGACATCAACTTGCGCGCGGCTTCGTCGAAGTGCGCTTCCATTGCCTGTGCGTCGACGAGCTTCCTCGCTGATCCCGTAGCGTCGGTATCGAAGTCCATCACGAGGCCCTCGACGAGTCCGGCGATCTTCTGTGCGAGATCGCTGCTCATGTTGGCTTCGGGCGCCACGTTCGGACGACCGAAAGTCCAGCGCACCCGGTAACCGTCGTCGCGACGCGCGAGCACCTCGGCTTCGATGGGCGTGCGCGTCGACGAAACCGTGGTCGGGCTGATGTCGCCGGTGTCGTCCTCGCGGGTCTTCACCAACTCGACGTGGTAGCGCGTGCCGACCGGCCAATCGTGGGGGAGCGGAACGGGCGCGGGCTTGTCGACCGATTGCATCAGCGCGAGCGCGAGCAGTGCGGCGAAGGCTTGCATCGCGTCACCGCCGCATCGAGATCAGGATCGGCGCGTCGCTCTCTTGAACGCGCTGGAAGTCCTCTTTCGAGTGCACGCCGCGCCAACCTTCGCCGACGACGATCTGACCAACTGGACCGCCGAGCGAGTTGCCCGGACCGGGGCACACCAAGTGATCGGGTGCATGCTCGCGCAACGCGACGCGCACCGAGAGCGCGAAGTCGTAGGGCGTCGTGATCTGCGCGCCGAGCGTGTAGTCCCGCAACGCGTTCACATCGGTCGACCACGGTGTGAAGCGCACTCCACGTCCGTCGATCAGGGTCGTGCGTGGACGATCGAAGCGCAAACCGCCCAAGCTCTCGCGCGCGCGATCGGCGACGCTGCTCACGAGCGACGTGTGGTAGGCACCGTGCTGCATCAGCCGGAACGGATACAGCGTCGAGCCGAGCTTGACCTTCGGCAACGTCGCGAGCAGGTGCGCGAGGCCCTCTTCGCTGCCCGCGAGCACCGCATAGCCGCCCAGATCGATCGAACGGAACGCCGCGCCGCGCGCGCCTTGCAGCGCCGACTCGATGTCACGAGTGCGCTCGGGATCCCTGCGCCAATGCTCGTCGACGAGCGGGAAGAGGATCTGTCCGCCGCCGCGCGCTTCTTGCTGTTCCTTCTGCAGGATCGACATCTCCTGCACGAGGCGGAACCCGTCGTCGAAGTCGAGCGCACCCGCGACCGCGAGCGCCGTGTACCAGCCGAGAGAGTTGCCGGCGACGGCGACGCACTCGTCCTCTAGGCAGCGTGCCGCTGCGTCGATCATCGAGACCAGATAGATCAGCGGGGAGACGTTTTCAGGCGCGAGGCGCAGGCGGCTGTCGAACTTCGCGGCGCGATCGAGCTCGCTCAACGCAGGCAGATTCCGTTCACGCCGCAACGCATCGGCGCGCGCGACCCACGGATGACCGTCGGGCAGCGAACGCAGCGTGCGCTCCGAATAGGAGCCGCGGCCAGGACACAGGATCGCAATGCGCTTCACGGAAGGATTGCTTTCACCGCGTCGGCGATCTGTTCTTCGCCCACCAACACGGCGGCCGTCGCCGACCCGAGCGGCACGTAGCAGTCCGCTGCGCGTACGCTGCGTGCGACGACGCGCGACCCGCGTTCGGCCAGACGTGCGATCAACGAGTCGGCCACCCCGGCACCGGTCGCGCGGCACTCGTCGACGACGACGACGCGCCCGCAAGCCTCGGCGTGCTCGATGAACGCCGCGAAGGGGAGCGGTGCGAGCCAGCGCAGGTCGATCACGCGCGCGCGCACGCCGCGTTCGCGCTCGAGCATGCGCGCGACCCGCAACGACAAGCGCAAGCCGTTGGCGTAGCTCGCGATCAGTACGTCCTTGTTGTCAGCACCGTACACGCCGACGGCGCCGGGCAAGATCACGTCCGCGGGATCCATCGAGGGCGGGGGATACTCGGTGAGCCAGCCGTTGTCGCCGTCTTCGTGCAGGTCCTTCTCGTGGTACAGCGCGATCGGCTCGAGGAAGCAGATGACGCGCCCGCACTCCTTCGCCGCCGCGACAGCGCCACGCAGCATGCGCGCCGCGTCATCGCCGCGCGACGGCACGGCCAACATCAAGCTCGGTATGTCGCGCAGCGCGCCGATCGAGTTGTCGTTGTGGAAGTGTCCGCCGAAACCCTTCTGGTATGCGAGCCCCTGGATGCGCACGACCATCGGGTTCGTGAACTGACCGCCGGAGAAGTACGAGAGGGAGCACGCTTCGCCGCGCAATTGATCGAGCGCGTTGTGCAAGTACGCCAGATATTGGATCTCGGGCAGCGGCAGGAACCCGACGTGCGCCGTGCCTTGCGCGAGACCGAGGATCGTCGTCTCGTCGAGCAGCGTGTCGAACACGCGCGGCAGACCGAAGCGCTTCTGCAGACCTTGCGTGACGCCGTACACTCCGCCCTTCTTCGCCGTGTCTTCGCCGAACACGAGCGTCTCGGGATACTGCGCCATGAGATCGTGCAGCGTCGAGTTGACGTGGCTCGCGAGCGTGCGCTTCGTCGGGCTCTTCGCTTTCTCCGGCAGCGCCTCACCCCACATTGCTGCGCGTTTCTCGGGCGAAACGATGCGCGCAGCCCGCGCGCGGATCGCGGGCTCGTCCCACGCAGCCAGAGACGATTCGACCTCCGCGCGCGTCACGAGGCGCGGTCGGCGCGCAGCCTCCTCCGCCGCGGCCATCACGCGCGCGCGCGTGTCACGCACGATCGCCGAGAGCCCTTCTGGCGCAGCAGCACCGCTCTCGACCAGCCGGCGCGCGTTCGCGAGCAGCGGATCCAGCGCCTCGATCGCTTCGATCTCCGCCAGCGTGCGGTACGTCGTCTCGACGTCGCTGCCCGCGTGTCCCCACAAGCGCGTCGTCTTCAGGTGCAGGAACGTCGGCGTGCGCGTCGCGCGACAGAACTCGACGGCCGCGCTGCACGCTTGCCAGATCTGATCGAGGCTGCCCTCCGCGCGGAAGTAGCGCAGGTGGCTCTGCTGCGAGTACGTCTCTTCGACCCACCCGCGCGGCGTCTCGACCGAGATGCCGATGCCGTTGTCCTCGCACAAAAACAAGATGGGGAGCGGGTTGCCGCGCTTGTGCACGTACCGCGCCGCGTTGAACCCGGAGAGCGCCGTGCAGTGGTTCGAAGACGCGTCGCCGAAGCTGCACAACACGATCGAATCGCGCGCGAGCCCCGTGTCGAAACCCATGCGCTTCGACCTTGCGATCGCGAACGCGAGGCCGACCGCTTTCGGAATGTGCGACGCGATCGTGCTCGTCTGCGGCGGAACCCACAGCGGCCGGCTGCCCCACACCTTGTGACGACCGCCGCTGATCGGATCCTCTTTGCTGGCGCACAGCGACAACAGCGTGTCGAACACCGGCGTCGATCCCGCGAGCTTGCGGCTGCGCGCCATCATCAGCGCGCCCGACCGGTAGTGCAGGAAGCACGGATCGTCGAGCCGCAAGAGCGCGCCGAGGACCGCGTTGTCCTCGTGGCCCGCGCTCGAGATCGTGTAGAAGCTGCGGCCCGTGCGCTTCAGCTCGCGCGCGGCGACGTCGAGCGCGCGCGACGCGACCTGGTCCTCGAACAGCTCGAGCGCCGCGCGCGCGGTGAGCCCGCTGCCCGCCGCGACCTCGTCCCCGGACGCGATGCGGTGCGCCGTTGCTGCGGCGGATCTCAGGTACTCGTCGAGGTTGTTCTCGACGACGGCGACGCGGTTCGTGGTCAAGCTCGATGCCTCGGCGGTGCGCCGCGCAGAAGGCGGCGGAAAAGAATATCCATGCTCGCGCGCGGCGTCCACGCACAGTCAACCGCGCAGGACGCCGTGCGCGCGGGCGGCAACGACTTGGCAAGAACTACAAGCGGCTTGTCTGCAGATGAAAGCCCCGTATTGCCGATGCGCTCATGGGAACAGGCCTCGATGGGAGGCTCGTGCCCGCGTGACTTCGTTTCATGAGACTTGCCCTCCCCGCCCTCCTTAGCATTGCACTCGCACTCGCGTGCGCACCTGCTTGCCAGTTCGTCGCGCTCCACCTCAATCGGGCGACGCACTTCGACTTCGAGAGCGACCCGATCGGCGCCGTTCCGGTGGATCTCGCCTCGAGCGGCAAGGGCTGGAACGCGCGCATCGAGAGCGGACAAGCGGCTTCGGGTCGTCGTTCGGTGCGCCTGTTCGCCGATGACGAGGTCGAGCGCAGCCGCTTCGGCGACCTGTCGGTCCACCTCGACGCGAGCGCGTTCCGCGGTCGGATCGTGCGCGTGACGGCGTCGATGCGCGTCGAGGAAGGTTCGCAATCGACGTCGTCGATGCGGCTTTTCCTCGACGTGAAGAGCAAGGACGGCCGGACGCTGCTGTCCGATTCGATGGACGACGCGCCGGTCATGGCGAGCGCCTGGACTCCGGTCGAGATCACGGCTGCGATCGCGGACGACGCCGACACGATCACGTTCGGAGCGCGGGTCGATGGTGCAGGCCCATTCCACCTCGACGACCTCGCGATCGAAGCCTTGCGCAAGCTCTCATCCAGCGATTCGAAGCTGCTCGAGGTCGCATCCGAGCGGCAGCTCGTGAACCCGGCCGTGCAGACGATGCACATGCGCTCCGAGCTCCTCTCGCGATTCTTCGGACGTGACATGTTCATCGACGCTGGCGTGATCGTGCCGCCGGCACCGCTGCCCGCGGACTTGGCGGCCTGCTATCAGATCGAGGACACCGACGGGTCCTGGACGTGCGTCTATTCGGAGGGCGCTGCGATCGCGAACGCGATGCACCAACAGTATCCGCACATGCTCTACGTCTATTTGGACGGAGGCGGTCAGCAGGGACATCACGTGTTCGCCGACTCCGTCAACGACGGTCCGTGGGCAGAGGCGTTGGTCAACGAGCTCATCCCCGCGATCGAATCGCGCTTTCTCGCCGGCCGTGCGCCGCGATGTCGCTTCGTGACGGGGCACGGCAGCGGCGGATGGAGCGCTGTCTGGTTGCAGACTGCGTATCCGCACTTCTTCAACGGCGCGTGGGCGACGGCGCCCGATCCGCTGGAATTCAAGGACTTCGAGGGCACCGACATCTACGGACCTTGCGCGCGACGCGACACGAACTCCACCAACACCTCGCACCCCTCGATCGCCGAGCTCGAATCGCAGTTCAGCCCGCGCGGCGACGACGGCCGGCCGATGCCGCTCTTCGAGAAGCGCTCGGGCGGTGTCGATCCGATCGTCGCGCTCGCCTGGCGCAAGTACGACATCGAAGCGATCCTGACCGAGCGCTGGGACGCGCTCGGGCCGAAGCTCTCCGGTCGCATCCACATCTGGTGCGGCTCGCGCGACACGCCCGCGCGCCTCACCTCCGTGCGCGTGCTCGATCAGTGCCTCGCGAAGCTGCACGCGAACGCCGAGGTGCTCATCGTCGGCGACCGCAACCACCAGGATCTCGCCGACCCGCATCCCATCTGGTGGCCGCTCGGCATGCGGACGCGCGTCCACCGCGAGATGGCGCTTCAGACGGCGGCGCAAGCACGGCCCTGATCGTCGGCGCACGGCCCCATCCGCGGCGCAAGCCCGTGCCCTATCTTCGGCGCACGCACGGCCCCCAGCCGCGGCGCGTGTCATGACGAAGCCGCGCTCGATCGGCTGAGATCCACAATCCGAATGCCCTGTCCGGTCCGCGGTGGTGGCTTTGCCCGCTTGAGCTAACCTGCCTCTGTGATCCGTCTCCCGCCGAAAGAGCGCATGTACCGCGCGCTGGTCGAGCGCGACGCTTCGTTCGACGGGCTCATCTTCGTCGGCGTGCGCACGACCGGGATCTTCTGCCGGCCCACCTGTCCGGCGCGCAAACCAAGACCCGAGAACGTCGTCTGGTTCGCGCGCGCGTCGGAAGCCGAAAAAGCCGGCTTTCGGGCCTGCAAGCGCTGTCGTCCGCTCGCCGACGCCGGTGCGCATCCGACATGGGCCGCACGTCTCCTGCGCGAAGTCGACACACGCGCCAAATCACAGCGCGCACGCCTCGCGGACGACGATCTCACCGCACTCGGCGTCGCGCCGGTCAACGCGCGGCGCTACTTCAAGGAGAAGTTCGGCATGACGTTCCAGGCCTATCAACGCACCCTGCGTCTCGGCTTCGCGCACGATTCGATCGCGCGTGGAGAAACCACCACCCGCGTCGCACTCGACGCCGGCTTCGGATCGGAGAGCGGCTTTCGCGACGCGTTCACGCGCATCTTCGGCGCACCGCCCGGCGCCGCGCGCGGTGCCCGCACCATCTCCGCCACGCTCGTCAGCACGCCGATCGGCGCGTTCGTCGCCGCCGCACTTCCCGACCGCATCTGCATGTTCGACTTCCTCGAGCGCAAGGCGATCCTCACCCAGACCAAAACCCTTCAGCGCTGGTTCGACGATCCGATCGTGCCCGGCACGAACGAAGCGCTCGAGCAACTGCGCACTGAGCTCGACCAATACTTCGCCGGCACACGCACCCACTTCGACGTTCCGCTCGCCGTCGAAGGCACACCGTTCCAGCGCGAAGTCTGGAACGCCCTCCTCACCATCCCGTACGGCGAAACGCGCTCCTACGAACAGATCGCGCGCGCCATCCACCGTCCCAACGCGCAACGCGCCGTCGGCAAGGCCAATGGCGACAACCGCATCGCGATCCTGATCCCGTGTCACCGCGTCATCGAAAAAAGCGGCGCCCTTCGCGGTTACGCCGGCGGCCTCTGGCGCAAGCAACGCCTGCTCGAGCTGGAACAACGCTGAGGCATCCGTTCCACGCCCACAATCGGCCCAGAACGCCCGCCCACATCGCCCACCCAGAGCGCCACCCAGTACGCCACCAAGTACGCCACCAAGTACGCCACCAAGTACGCCACGAAGAACGCCACGAAGAACGCCACGAAGAACGCCCACACATCCCCTGTGGCGACGAACCCCATCGCTACCCACCGATCTGCGTGACCCCTAATTAAGGGGCCGGTGCGACCCTTGAGCGGTACTCCGCTCGAGTGTCGCGTCGGTCGCAACCGCGCCGTAGGCGCGGAACAACTTGCCGTGGTCGTCTCAGCTGCCGTTGCGTGCTCGGGTCAGGCCGAGAGTGTGTCGGATCTCTGTCTGATCACAGATCACAGATCAAGATCACAGCACACCGTCGGTGACGCGCGCGGTGCCAGATGGGATGAGAAGGCCGGCCTCCATGCGAGGTCAATGCCTCAGTGGAATGATGGGAGGTGGACCCGCCCCTCAACCACAAGGAGACCGACCGTGAAGAAGTTTACGTACACAGCTGGCACGAGCGCGAAGAAGACTCTGGGCTTTGACCTGGGCGACCGTTGTTCCCACTACTGCTTGGTCGATCGCAAGGCCCGTGAGATCGAGCAAGGAGTCGTGGAAACGAACCATTCCTCCCTCAGGGCTTTCTTCAAGCGAATGAAGGGGGTGCGTCTCGTGCTGGAGATGGGCACGCATGCCTGTTGGATCGCCGACTTGGCTGAGGAGATGGGTCTCGAGGTCCTGATTGCCAATCCACGCTCGTTCGAGCTGCTCACGAAGAGCTACCGCAAGACCGATGCTCGCGACTGCCAGCTCTTGGCTGACGCTGGACGCATGTCTCCGCAACTGCTCTCGCCGATCGTTCGACGTCCGAAGCAATGCCGCGTCGATCTGAGCTCGTTGCGTTCGCGCAAGTGCCTGGTCGAGTCTCGCACGAGGTTGGTCAACCACGTGCGCGGCGTGCTGAAGTTCCATGCGTTGCGTGCTCCGAAATGCTCGGTCGAGAGCTTCCACCGCAAGGTCCTCGCGGTGATCCCCAAGGAGCTCGAGATGGCGCTCTTGCCGGTCGTGCAGTTGATCGAGCACACGAACAAGCAGATCAAGAGCCTTGAAGTACAGACCCAGAAGATGGCCAAGGAGCGCTACCCGATCACCGAGACCTTCGAGGAGGTCGCTGGTGTGGCCAACATCATCTCGAGCACCTTCGCCATGACGATCGGGGACCCCGATCGTTTCTCCGACGCACGCACCGTCGGCGCATACATCGGCGTCGTGCCGCGCATGAACAGCTCGGGCGATTCGAATCCCGATCTGTCGATCACCAAGGCGGGCGACGGCGAGGTGCGACGCACGATGGTGATCGCGGCCAACTACATCATGGGTCCCTTCGGTCCTGACTGCGATCTGAAACGTTTCGGGCTGAGGATGATCGACAACGGCAGACGAAAGGGGAAGAACGCCAAGAAGCGAGCGATCATCGCTGTGGCGAGGAAGCTCGCCGTCTTGCTGCTGCACCTGTGGAAGACGGGCGCGAAGTACGACCCCTTCTACTTGGCGCGCAAGAACGGTGAGCCGATCCCCGCCGCTGCCTGATCTCTCGAGCTGATCTGATCTCGCTCTTCTGAAAACTCGGTCCTGTCGAGAGTCCTCCAGGGGGATACCACCTGGTCCGGTGACTGCGAGGGTGCCTAGAGCTTCGAGCTCGTGTGCCAGATTGCAGCACCGACAGGCGGACCCCCTATTGCACCCCGTCCAACAATGCGACGGATCCACGAGTGCGGATGGAAGCCTGCGATCCCCCTGCAGGACCCTCGACGGCGATCGATCCAATCGCGCCGGCCAAGGCCGGCACAAAAAAACCTACGACCTTCCCTTGACTGAGATGGGCCTTCTCATGGAAGGCACCCTCCGCGGGAGTACCCACGGCGGGTTCCAGGCACCACCCGCGTCACCGCTGAAACCCCGATTTCAACGTCGGAGCCTCCTTCGCCGCCGCCGCATAGTCCTCCACCGACATCGGCGAGACCTCATCCACCGCCTCACCCCCGCTCCTCTTCCGCGGCACCGTCGTGTACATCGCGCGCGGCAAATACTCCGCGAAGAACTCTCTCTCCAACTGCGCGATCCGGAGCACGTCGAACCGCGGCTTCTCTCTCATCCCTGCAATATGCGCGACCGGCGGCGTGACCAACGCGCCCTTGGTCGCCGCACCCGCGCGCTGGAAGTGACTGCGGAACGCGCGCGGTCCGAACTCCAAGAAGTGCAAGAACGTGTGGTGCGTCGAATTCGCTCCCGCCCACGGATACGGATGCAGCTCCCACTGGCTCGCTATGCGATTGATCTCGGACTCGACCACCGCGTTCGTCTCCGCGGTCCGACGTCCGTTCTTGTGCGCGAACAACGCGTACAGCTTCAAGTCGTCCCCCGACGCGTACCAAATCCGCCGCACGCCGTACCTCATCGGGTCCTGCGCGATGTGCGATCCCGCCTCGAGCCCGAACTGCCCGACGATGAACAAATCGACGAACTCCTGCTCCTCCTCGATCCACCTCACCGTGTCGAGCGCTTCCTCGACCGACTCATCCGGATGGTCGGTGAACGTCATCCACTCCGTCGCCACACCCGCTTGGTGGAAGGACCGGTTCACCCGCGTCATCGTCTCCCGGTCGCACCCCTTGCGCATGAGCTCGAGGATCCGGTCCGAGCCGCTCTCGATCCCGAACGCTGCGGATCGTAAACCACTGTCAAACAACAACTTACAACGTTCATCCGTGAAGTACGCCTCGATCTTCAAGTCGCTCGACCACCTGATCTTCACCCCCTTGTCGATCAGCGCCTGAGCGAGCCGGACCGCGTACTTGGGCGAGAGCACGTCGCACGAGATGTAGACGTTCTTGGCCCCGTACCGGCGCGACAACTGCCCGAGCTCCATCGCCGCCTTTTCGGGGGGGACTTCGCGGTAGCTCGCCGTCGCCGTTTCCGCCAAGCCGTAGTAGCAGAACGAGCACTTGCCCCAGTAGCAGCCGCGCGTCGGCGCATACAGGATCGTGCGGCTCGGCGCCCAGTATCGATCGAGGTCCAAGTCCGAGTAGTCCGGCGGCGGCGCCGACGCGAGATCGAGCGACCAACGCGGTCCGACGTGCGGATCGCCCGATCCCGGGTCGATCGACATCAGGTTCGGAACCCCACGCACGATCTCGAAGCGCTCCTCTGCCGACTCGGCTGCGCGCCATGCGTCGAGCAGCGGGAACAGTTGCGCGAGCGTCTCTTCGCCTTCGAACAACCCGATGCCGTCGGCGAACGCGAGGAGCTTCTTCTGCGCGTCGCTCTCCAGGTGGATGGCCACCTGGTGCAGGCCCGGACCGCCCAACGCGACGAACGCATGCGG
>JBBQNP010000152.1:0-10702 GCA_038330085.1 Planctomycetota bacterium
CCCAAGTCACCTGCACGCCGTTCGTGAGGTTGAACGTCGACGGCGTGCAGAATGCGGCGGCGTTCCGGTACCACACTTGGTACGTGCGCACGTCGCCCGCCGAACAGCCGCCGCGCACCGAGACCGACGGATCACCGAGCATGGGGTACTGCGAGAAGCCCGCGATGTTCGTGCGCGTGACGAGGCGCACGATCATGCCGCCCGCGCAGCGCAGTCCGTCGCCGAACACCGAGCCAGTTCCACCGGCGACCTGCGTCGTGCCTTGGAAGTAGAGGCACGATGAGTTCGTCATCTGCGCACCCGCCAGGATCAGCGAGTCGCTCATGACGCTCGGCGATCCGTTCGAGATGAGCTTCGCGCCGACGCCGAGCGAGCTGAGACAGCCCTCGTCGGATCCGGGGGCGGATGCGTTGCCGCACGGACACGCGGTGCCGCTGCCGTCACCGAAACAGAACGGCACGCCCGGTTGCAGCGGCGCGCCGGGAGCGAATGCTTGCACGCTCACGCTGCCCGGAACCTTCCACGTGTCGAGCGTCACGGTGGAAACTTGCGGCGGCGCGGCGACGTCGAAGCGGAAGTTGAAGAGCGTCGCGAAGCGCAGGCCGTTGCCCGCCGGGTTCGCGCTGTACGGTACGGTCGACCAGGCGATCTCGTTCGTTCCGACCGTGGACGTCCAGTCGGTTCCGTCGACCGGCATGTTGTTCGGGCCGTCGGGCTCGAGGTGCTGGATGTCGTGGAATCCGATTCCGACCGGCAGCGTGCCCGGAACGATCGGAACGTGAATGGCCCCGCAGGCGAAGTCGCTGTTCAGGTTCTCGACGGCGTACTCGTAGCGCCACATGCCCGTGCCCAGATCGGTCGCGTGAGAACCGACGAGGAAGACACCTTCGTTGGGGACATGCACGATCTCGACGTCGACCTGCGGATCGACGAGCTTCCAGGCCCAGATGGCGGCTTGCTCGCGCGCGATCGATCCGGTGAGCGCGGCGGACGCGTCGACTCCTGACACGGTGAAGTTGACGGGCCGATAGGAAGCGTTGTTCTCGGCGTTCGAGGCGGCGGCGTCGTCGGCGGCCACGACCGCGGACTCCACGAAGAAGCTCGCGTTCGAATGCGTCGCCGGATCGACGTCCGCGACGAAGAACTGCAGACGGCGCGAGAGGGTCAGCGAGATCCCCGGCGGCGGGAACGGATACGGAAAAGTACCCGCGAACGCGTCGGTGTCGTAGCGCTTGCTCAAGCTCGACTGCACGGCTTCGGATGCCGCGGTGTTGACCGACGAGCAGCCGGGACCCTGGTTGCCGCTGCCGGCGGGACTGCACGTGCAGCACAGGTTCTGCTCGAGTGCGAAGACGTCGTGGAACGCCCAGGTGAACCCGAGTTGCTCGAACGTGCCGGCGCCGTTGACGACTTCGTAGCGGAAGAGGCCTTGCACGTGGACGGGGTGCTGGCCCGGACCCGCGACGTGCGTGACGACGGCCGTGCCCACGTTGCACGTGGCGTCGCCGAACATGATCGCGTCGCTGCCGCCGATACCCGTGTAGTTCACGACGGTGTTGATGTCGCCGACGATGAGGTCAGGTCCGACGGGAACTCCGCAAGGCGTCTGCGCGTGGAGGGCGGAGAGGCAGAAGAGCCACAGGCAATGCTGAGGGCGGAGCATGATCATCAAAGGATACCGCGGACGGAATTTGTCGTTGGGAGGCGCGGGAGGTGCTTGGCGCCGATAGCCGGGAATTCCGGCGATCGGTGCCTGGCACCGCACGCCCAATCCGGGATCGTGAAGAACGCGGCAAGTCGCCGACCATCCTGCTGCGAATGCTCCGACAACTGTCAGCACGGAGCGGAGTGACATGCGGTGCCAGGCACCGATCGCCGGAAATACCGGCTATCGGCGCCAGGCACCACTCACGCTCAATCCCTGCGCACGGCGGCCAGGATCGAACGCGTCGCGTGGCTCTTGTTCAACGTGTAGAAGTGCAAGCCCGGTGCGCCGCCTTCGAGCAGCTTGCGGCACTGCTTGATCGCGTGCTCGATGCCCGTCGCCATCACGAGCGCCGGATCGTCCTTCACCTTCTCCAACCGCGCGCGCAGATCCACCGGGATCGACGCACCGCACATCTTCGTGAAGCGATCGACCTGCGCGACGTTCGTGATCGGCATGATCCCCGGGATGATCGGCGCCTTGATCCCGGCCGCCCGCGCGCGCTGCACGAACTCGAAGTAGTGCGCGTTGTCGAAGAAGAGCTGCGTGATCAGGAACGACGCGCCGTTGTCGACCTTGACCTTGGTCCAGCGCAGGTCCGCCTCGCGGTCGTTCGACTCGACGTGCTTCTCCGGATAGCACGCGCCCCCGATCGACACCGGCCAGCGCCCCGACAAGAACGCGATCAGGTCCGTGGCGTGCGCGAAGCCGTCGTCTTGCGCGCGGAAAGTGCCCTCGCCACCGGGAGGATCGCCGCGCAGCGCGAGGATGTTGTCGATGCCCGCACCGACGATGCGATCGACGACCGCTGCGATCTCCTCGCGGGACGAACCGGCGCACGTCAGGTGCGCCATCGTGTTGATGCCGAGGTCGCGCTGGATCGACTCGACGATGTCGAGGGTCCGATCGCGCGACGTCCCGCCCGCGCCGTAGGTGACCGACACGAAGTCGGGCTTCCACACCTCCTGCAAGTCGACGACGGTCGCCATGAGCGTGCGCGCGCCCTCGTCCGTCTTGGGCGGGAAGAACTCGAAGCTGAACACCGGCCACCCGCGGCCGTGCATGTCGCGCACCCTCACGCGTCGGTCTCCAGGATCTGCTCGAAGCGCGCGCGATACTCGGGCGGCAGCGGGAAGCTCTTCATCTCCGCGAGGTTGGTGCAAACGGTCGTCATGCGCGCGTCGACGCACACGGTCTCGTCGAGCTTGAACACGTAGCGCAACCCCACGGAGCTCTTGCCCAGGTGCGTGCACGTGACGCGCACGACGGGCCGGTCGCCGAAACGCAGGGGATGACCGAAATCGACCTCCGAATGCACGAGCGGGAAGCCGATGCGGTCCCCCATCAGGAGCCGGTCGTAGCGCACGCCGACGTGTCGCTCCCAAAGCTCTTCGTACACCTCGTGGATGTAGTCGTAGATGCGCGGAAAGTAGGCAATTCCAGCGGGATCGACGTGGCCGAAGCGCACTTGGATGACGGTCGTGAAAGCGCTCATCGTGAAGTGGCTACTCTACCGGACCTCCTCCTCTACCAGACCTCCTCGAGTTGCCATCCTGCGCGATCCGGCTACAGTGCTCGGGTACGGAGAGCCACGAGCCCGCGACCTCGCGGTACGTGTTCGCGACTTCCGTTCCGGCGTTCAGTTCGACTTTCACGAGTCGGAGGAGTTCCCATGAGAACGAAGCGTTTCTGGGCAGTGGCCGTTCTGGCCACGTTCTTTGCTTCCGCGGTGCTCGCGGAGCGCGTCGCCGCAGGTTGTTGAGGTGCCCGGCGGTCGGCGAGTTCGCCGGCGAAGCCGAAGGCGCCCGCACCCACGACGACGGGAGGTGGTGGCGGTCAGCCGGCGGGAGGCGGGAGCGGCGGCTCCGGGAGAGCGACCCCCAAGGTCGATCCCGGCATGGCGCTGACCCAGCGCGCGCCTGCGACGCGCGAGCTGATGAAGCTGAAGTGGGACTATCCCGTCTACACCCCCGTCGATGCACCGCGCACCGACGAGACCACCGTCAAGGTCGGACGCAGCGCGCTATCCCGTGAGGAAGCGCTGAAGGTGATCGCAGGAAACGATCCGCGTCCTCTGCTCGTCGTGCGCGAGTGCCCGGTCTGCAACAAGACCGACGACGCGCTGCTCACCCCGGGCGCGGACAACGAGAAGACGCTCATCTACTCGCGCTGGTTCCACTGCGTGAAGCTCCCGGTCGACGTCGTGAACGCCGATCATCCGTTCCACGCGCTGTTCCCCGACGACGAGTCCGAGCACCTGTTCGTTTCCGCCATCGACGGATCGGGCAAGGTCCCGTTGGAATCCGACACGTCGCGACCTGAGCTGTGGGCCTCGATGAGCAAGGTCCTCACGGCGGCCTACACGACGTCTCCGACGGATGCGCTGAAGAGCATTCAGAAGAGCATCGACCGCATCGACCAGCTGCATCAGAAGATCACGCAGCTCGAGGACAAGCGGGTCGGTCTCATGGAGAAGCCGCACTCGGACGCGTCGAAGGTCAAGGCGGTGCAGGACGAGATCGACCGGACGAAAGCGTCGATCGCGACCGAGAAAGCAGCCATCGACGAGGGGTCGCGACTCGAACTCCGTCCGGAAGGCGAAGCGAAGATCGCAGGGCCTGTGAAGGCCGATCGCTGATCGCCGACTCCGGCAACAGGCGGCGCAGGGGTGAAGCTCGAGAGGACGGATGGCACGCGTGGGACGTGGGCCATCCGTCTGCTCGTCCTCGGCACTTGTGCGGGACTCTTGATCTCGTTGCTCACGCCACCGGCTTTTGGGCAGCGCAAGAAAGATTCGCACGACGAAGTCTTCGAGACGGTCGATCCGTACACGGGCGGCACGCGCGAAGGACTCGATCGCGCCGGCTACGTTTCGCTCGGGCCTTTCCCTTGGTGCGAAGGCGTGCGCACGGAGGAGATCGAGGAGGTCGTCGGGCGTCGCGTGCTGTGGGTCGAGACGGCGCATTTCAAGATCGGCTCGACGCTCGAGACGTACCGCACCAAGGGCGACAAGAAAGAGGACAAGAAGCTCTCGGCCGAGCTAGAGCGGCTCACGCCCAAGCTGATGCCGACCAAGCTGTCGTCTTCGAAGCTGGATCCCTGGCTGCGCTTACACCTGTACGCACAACGCTTCGAGGATGCGTACGCTGCGTTCCTCGAGACGTTCGCCATCGACGAAGCGGACTTCAAGAAGCCGGTCGACCGCTGGAACCCGATGGGTGACGGTCCGTACCTGGGTCAGCCGATGAAGTTCACCGTGCTGCTGTTCGAGAAGCAGTCGGCGCAGGGCCGCTACATGTCGCGGTATCTGAAACGCGAGGCGCAATCGTCGGTGCGCGAGCGGCTGCCGGGCGGTTCGCTCCTCCTGGTCACGAATGCGGAGGTGCTGCGCAGCTACGAACTCGAGCTCGACGCGGCGCTCCACTGCGCCGTCGTCGCCGACACGACGCTCAACATGGTCGACGGCTTCCGCAACTCGTGGTCGGCGCCGTTCTGGTTCAAGCAGGGTCTCGCGCACGCAGCCTCGCGTCGCATCGACGAACGCTGGACGGTCTTCGCGGCGGGCACGATGCGCGACAAGACCGATTCGTGGAAGTGGGAGCCGCGCGTGTTCGGTCTCGTCACGAACGGCTACGCACCGAGCTGGAAAACGATGTCCGAGTGGACGCGCTGGGAGGACCTCGATGCCGTCGGTCACATGGTTTGCTGGTCGCGCGTGACGTGGCTCTTGTCGCGCAAGGACGCAAAGGTGAACGGCTTTCTCATGGACCTGACGCAGCCCTTGCCTCTGAATTCGACGGCCGACCACGACTCGATCGTGTTGCAACGCCAGGAGCCGGCGTTGAAGAAGGCCTTCGGCAAGGACGGAACGGAGTTGGATGCGGCCTGGCGTGAGTTCGTGACCAGCACCTACAAGAAGTAGCGCGATCTCAGGCCGCGAAGAGGTCCGGCCAGCCTTCACGCACGCACGCGAGCACCATGTCGGCCAGGCGCTCGGTCAGATCTCGCCCTTCGCTCGCGCTCGCGGCCGCGGGATCGCCGCAGTAGGCCTGTTCGGCGCCGGCCAATTGGAAGCCCTTCACGCCCGACTTCATCTTCTCGATCAGATTGATCTCGAGCGGCGCGAGCTTCTTGCGCTCGTGCTCGCGCACCGCAGCGGGATCGGCGGCCATCACGAGGCTCGACTCGTAGCGTCCCGCATGACAGTCGCCGCTCTTGAACTCGTCGCCCAACGTCTCGGCGAACTTGCGGCGCGTGTTGTCGGGGAAGAGGACCTGGGCCTTGTCGACGCCGCGCACGGAGTGATCGAGCACGACGCCGCGCAACACCTGGACGTGCTCCGGCTCGAGGTGCGCGTTGGCGAAGACGATGCGCGTGACGCCCTGCTGCTCGAGCGAGGTGACGACGTCCTCGAGCAACGCCCACAAGGTGCCGGGGCGCAGCGTGATCCGCCCGGCGAAACCGCTCGTCCAGTTCGTGAGGCTGTACGCGATCGCCGGCAACACGACGCACGGCACGCCGAGTTTTTCGAGACGCGCTTCCGCGCTGCGCGACATCGCGAGCGCGATCGTGACGTCCGTGTCGAGCGGCAGGTGCGGACCGTGCGGCTCCGTGCTTCCGATCGGCAGGATCGCGACAGTGCGCGGCCCAAACAGCTCGGCCGCTTCGGGCCACGTGCGTTTCGAGAGGTCGGTCATACGCTCATCAGGAGATCACGAAGCCCGCAACGCAAGCTGCGAGCAGGATCAACGCGACGGGCATCATGCTCCGGCGCAGTTGCGGCGACCCCAACGTGAAGGCGAAACCCGCCTTGACGAGCGTGTTCGAGAGCGCCGCGATCTCGATGGTGTGCGCAACGACGTCGAGTTGGTCGGGCTGCGAGTTCGCGAGGCCGGTCATGGAGATCGTGATCGCATCCACGTCGACCGACCCTGCCAATGCGCCCGTCGCGTAGAGCCCGCTCGTGCCGAGGTACGTTTGCGCTGCCTTTGTCAGCAGGATGATGAGTGCGAAAAGCAGGCCAAAACGGATCGCCTGCGTGAGCTCGAACGGGTTCGCACCCGCTTCGACGGTCCCGGTCTTGTCGGCGTTGTGCTTCTTCCACATCACAGCGCCCGTCGCGAGAGCAGCGAGCGCCGGGATCCCCTCGCCGATGGCGACGCGCGACAACAGCGAAGGCGCGAGAATGCCCGTCAGCACGATCACGCGCACGAACATGACGGTCCACGCCAGCAGGATTCCTAGCGCGAGCGCACCTGCCGCGGACGGCTCGCTCTTGCTGCGGCGCGCCAGGCCCAGCGTCAGCGCCGTGCTCGACACGAGCCCGCCGAGGAGACCGCTCACGCCGATGCCGTGCTCGGGTCCGAGCACCTTGACCAGCACGTAGCTCGCGAAGTCGACCGCGCTGATCAGCACGATCATCAAGCAGATCTTGAACGGGTTGAGCGCGTCGAACGGAGGCGGACCGAACGTCTTGTTCGGTACGAGCGGCAGGATGATCAGGACGAGGACCGCGAACTTGACCGTGGCCTCGACGTCCGCGCTCGAGATCTTTCGCGCCAGCGCGTGCAGTTGCTCACGCAGGGAGAGCACCGCGCCGGTCGCGACTCCGATCGAAGCCGCGAGCAAGAGCTTGTCGTGCAGGCACAACACCCCGAGCAGGAACGTGACGAGCGCCGCGAACTCGGTCGTCGCACCGACGTGGCCGTCGCGCGTCGTCATCACGTACGACACGACGACGAGCGCGCTCACGGCGACGAAGATCGCGATGGACAACCACCGAAGCTCGAGCACGATGTCGACGTACCCGGACAGCGCTCCGCACAGCGCGATCAGCCCAAACGTGCGTACGCCGGCGAAGCGCAGTTGCTCGGGCTTGTCGCGCTCGCGCTCGAGCCCGAGGAAAAGCCCCAAACCCAGCGCGACCGCGAAACGCAAGGTCTGTTGCAGCTCGTCCATGTCACCCGCCGGGGCCCAGTATGTCGTTGGTCCCGCCGCCCGCATCACGCGATCTCATCGAGGCAGAATCGAATTCCCCGCCGGGATCAAGTGCGGCGCGCTTCGATCTCCTGCTTGAGCTGCTTGCGCGCGACCTTGCCGCGGTCATTCTTGGGCAGTGACTCCCGCCACTCGAACCAGCGTGGGTACTTGTAGGGTGCCAATCGGCTCTTGACGTGGCCCTTGAGCTCGGCCGCCATCGCGTCGCAGCCCGTGTGTCCGGTCTTCAGAACGATGAACGCGAGCGGCTTGACGAGGTCGTCTTCGTCTTCGCAACCGACGACGCACACTTCGGCGACGGCCGCGTGCTCGAGCAGCACGTTCTCGATCTCGAGCGGAGACACCCAGATGCCCGACACCTTCAAGAGGTCGTCGTCGCGGCCTTCGTACCAGTAGTAACCGTTCACGTCGCGGCGGAAGATGTCGGCGGTCGTGCACCATTCACCTTGGAATGTCGCGCGCGATTTCTCCTTGTCGGCCCAATAGCACAACGCCGTCGAACCGCCGCGGATGCGCAAGCGACCCGGCTCGCCATCTTTCACCACAAGTCCCGCCGGATCGACGATCTGGGCTTCGTATCCCGGCACGATGCGTCCGAGGCTGCCGAGCTTCACGTCCCCCGGGTAGTTCGAAATGTAGATGTGAAACATCTCGGCGGATCCGATGCCGTCGAGGATTTCGACGTTCGTGCGCGCCTTCCATTCTTCGTAGAGCTTGGGCGGGAGCGCTTCGCCGGCTGACACACACAAACGCAAGCTCGAGAGATCCGCTTGTTCGATGCGCGGTGAGCGCAGCATGTTGTTGATCATCGTCGGGACGTGCGTGAGGAGCGTCGGCTTGAAGCGCTCGATCTGGTCGAACAGCTCGTCCGCCGTGGCACGTCCTGGGAAGAGCACGACGCTCGCGCCGACGCGGAACGGAAACATGAGGTTCGTCCCGGTCGCGTATCCGAAGAACAGTTTGGGCACGGACAAGCACACGTCGGACTCGCGCCAGCCCGCGACCTTCAACGCATAGGTCTCGCAGTTGAACGCGAAGTCGGCGTGCGTGTGCACGCACGCCTTCGGTTTGCCGGTCGAGCCCGAGGTGAACAACCATCCCGCCAGATCGTCGGGCCCGGTCGGCTCCATCTCTGCCAATTGCGAGTCCGCGCGCTCGGATCCGAGCGCTTGCTCGTATGCCGTGAATCCACCCGCGCCCGGACCGACGACAAATGCAGTCTTGCACAGTCGCGCCGCCTTGATGGCCGGTCCGATCTCGGGGAGCACGTCGGTGTGCGTGATGACGACGCGCGCCTGGGTGTACTCGAGGTAGTCGGCGAACGACTCGCGCTTCAAGAGCGGGTTGACCATCGCGAAGACGCCGCCCGCGCGCAGGACCCCGAACCACGCCTCCGCGAACTCAGGGATGTCGGGCAGGACGATGAGCACGCGCTCTTCGGGCCGCACTCCCGCGCGCCGCAAAGCCGCCGCGACGAGCTTCGCGCGCGTGCTGATATGTTCGAAAGTGCGCGCGTCCTCACCGCAACGGATCGCGACCTTCTTCCCTCGACCCGCGCGCAGGTTGTGGTCGAGGAAGTAGTCGCACAGGTTGAACCGCTCGGGCAGCGGCGCGACGGCAGAGTACAGGTCCATGTCGTGGTGGGTCGGCGCTTGTCGGGAGCAGGCTGGAAGAAGGATGTGACACTGTACCGGGAAACATCGCGGAGACAGGAGCGCAACCACGCCATGGATGCTCTGCTGGTCGGCACGACTTGCTACACGACGTCCCACAGTGGATCCTCGGTGCACCGCAGCGAGCACGAGTCCGATGAGCGCCCTCAACCCGACACGACCCGAAGACCTGGTGGATGCCCAGGGTCGGCCCTACTTCTTGTGGGACGTCGACATGACGCTCGTTCAGTTTCGCGAGTTGCTCGCGAGCGACGACCGCGGCGTGCGCGCGTATCTCGTGGGCAAGTTGATGCGGCAAGCGAAGCCGGATGACGTGTTCACGTTCGTGACGGTGAAGGAGATCGAGGACCTCTGGCCCGATCTGGAGCGCTACCTGGGACGATCACGCGAGTTCTGGACCTGGCTGCTCGAGATGTGGAGACGAGAAAAACATGTCGGGTAGTCGACTCGACTACGAACGTGCGGAGGCCGATGACGTTCATCTCTACACACTGCAAGCTACCCTGAGCGTGGACAACCCGATTGCCCTGGACGCCAGACCACAACGCATGAGCAACGTGCGACACGCGATCATGGTCGGCGAGTAGGCCCGCGCGCACGCGAGGACACACTCGCTCAGGGCAAGAGCACGGTCGCGCCTTGCGTGCGGCGACCTTCGAGGTCCGCGTGCGCACGACGAGCTTCCGAGAGCGGATAGCGCTGCTCCACGGGGCTCGCGATGACTCCTTTTCGTAACGCGTCGAAGACGTCCGCGGCCGATGCGAGCAGCTCGGCGCGCGTCGACGTGTACGCGACGACCGAAGGACGCGTCAGGAACAGCGACTTCTTCGCGAGCCGACCGAGGTCGAGCGGCGGGATCGCGCCCGAGGACTGGCCGAACGTGACGAGCATGCCGCGGGTCGTCAGGCACTCGAGCGACACGTCGAACGTGTCCTTGCCGACCGAGTCGTACACGACGTGTACGCCGGCGCCGTTCGTGATCGCGTTGACGCGGTCGAGGATCTTCTCGCGCGCGGTGACGATCACGTGCTCGGCGCCGAGCTCGCGCACGCGCGCAGCCTTTTCGTCGGTGCTCACGACCGCGATGACGTGTGCGCCGAGCGACTTGGCCCAAGGCACGAGCAGGCTCCCGACTCCGCCCGCCGCGGCGTGGACGAGCAGGCGCTGGCCCTTCTCGACGTGGAATGCGCTGCGCAAGAGCATGCGCACGGTCATGCCCTTCAACATCACGGCCGCACCCGTCTCGTCGTCGACGAACTCGGGCAACTTCACGACGCGGTCGGCGGCGATGTTGCGGCGTTCGCTGTACGCGCCGGGAGGGCTCGTG
>JBBQNP010000153.1:0-10459 GCA_038330085.1 Planctomycetota bacterium
GTGTGAGCGCGGATAGAAGAAGCACGAGAAGTCGGCGTCGGTTTTGGCCAGTGCATACGCAAGCCGCGTCGTGTTCTGCGGGTGCACGTTGTCGTCGATTTGGCCGTGCACGAGCACCAGGCGTCCGTGCAGCTTGTCCGCGGCCTTCACCACCGACGTGGCGTCGTAGCCCTTTTCGTTGTTCTTCGGCACGCGCATGTAGCGCTCCGTGTAGATCGAATCGTAGCTGCGCCAGTCCGTCACCGATCCGCCGGCAATGCCGAGCGCGAACGTCTGGCTGTGCGTCAACGCGTAATCCGTCATGAACCCGCCGAAGCTCCAGCCGCTGATGCCGATGCGATCCGCGTCGACGAAGCCCTGCTTCTCGAGCCAACCAATCGAGTCCTCGATGTCCGCGAGCTCCGTCTCGCCGAAGCGCAGATAGCACGGCCACGCGGACTGCGCGCCCTTGCCGGATGCCGTGCGGTTGTCGCAACTCCACACGACGACGCCGTGCTGAGCGAGCAACTGGTAGAACATCCCCGTCGTCCCGCCCCACGCGTTGCGCACGGTCTGCGAGTGCGGACCCGCATACACGAACATCATCACGGGGTACTTGCGCGTCGGATCGAAATCGCCCGGCTTGACGAGCATCGCGTTCATCTCGAACCCGTCGCGCGCCTTCACCGTCAAGAGCTCGGGCTTCGAGCGCGCGTAGCGATCCATCGTGTCGACCTTGTTCTCGTCGAGCACGCGCACGAGCGTGCCGTCGGCGCGGTGCAGGCTGACCTGCGTCGGTGTCCACAGGTCGCTCCACGCGTCGGTGAAGAACTTCCAGTCCGGATCGAACGTGACGCTGTGCGTGCCCGCGCGCTCGGTCAAGCGCTTCATGCCCTTGCCGTCGAGCCCGATCACGTAGGCATCGAGCCCGATCGCGCTGCGTTCAGTGCCGGTGAAGTAGACGAGGCCCTTCGTTTCGTCGACGCCAAGGATCTCGCGCGCTTCCCACTCGCCACCCGTCACCGGACCGATCAACTGGTTGTCCTTGTAGTGGTAGACGTGCTTGAAGCCGGTGCGTTCGCTCAACCACAAGTACGATCCGTCGGCGAGCCAAGTCGGCGGCTCTTCGTTGCGCTCGACCCAGGCCGGCGACGTTTCGCGCAGCAGCACGTGCGATTGCTGGCCGTCGCGCGCCACCATGCGCAGCTCGAGCCAGCGCTGCTCGCGATCCTGCACGCAGTACACGAGCTCGTTCTTCGGGCTCCACGACACGTCGACGATGATCGGCTCGTCCTTTGCGTACGACGACAAGTCGACGAAGCGCACGCTCGGATTCGAGACACTCCAAACGCCGATCTTCACCGTCGGATTCGTCTCGCCGGGACGCGGATATGCGCTCGTCATCACGTCGGGAACGTGGTCCACGTCGTCGACGATCGTGTAGGGAGGCACGCCGGTTTCGTCGAGGCGCAGGAAGGCGATCGACTGCGAGTCGGGGCTCCACCAAAACGAGCGGAAGGTTCCGCGACCGAACACTTCTTCCTGATAGAGCCAGTCGAGCTTGCCGTTCCACACCGAAGAGGAGCCGTCCGTCGTGACGCGCGTCGCTCCGCCGGCTGCGCAGTCTCCGACGTACAGGTCGTTGCCCGCGACGAACGCGACGCGCTTGCCGTCGGGGCTGAACGCGACGACTTCCTCCTGAACGTCGGGCGTCTCCGTGATGCGCACGGGCTTTCCGCCTTCCATCGGCGCAACCCACAGATCGTTCTTCACGCGCACTTGGATGGCCGAGTGATCTTTCGTCAGCGCGTCGAGCGACACGGACGGCACCACGCCCTTGTCGTTCTTCAGGCTCTCGACCGCCGACTTCGCGCGCGACATCAACGTGTACGGCGCGGTCGTGCCCGTCGCTGCTTCGACGACGACCCAGCCGTCAGCCTTGTCGGCGTCGCCAGACGTTTTCGCCTTGGCGTCCTTCGACTTCGCGTCCGCGGTCTTGTGCTCGATCCAGTGGTCGCCGTCGATCCACGTGAACCGGGTGTTGGGATGGCCGCTGAAATCGACCTTCGCCTTCGGGTCGAAGAGGTCGTCGATGGTGAGCGCTTGCCCGCTCTGCGCTTGACCGCCTCGAGCAGCGGCCGAGGTCTTGCTCGACGTGTGCACGGTGCAGTCCGTGACGTCGGCACAGGCGGCGACCACAAAGAGCAAGAGACCCGAAGACGAGAAGGGGATGGCCAGGGCGCGCTTGGGCTCTTGTGTCATGGGGCAGAGGTTAGCAGCGCCAGTTGGAAACCACAGCTTGAGCCACCGTTGAACTAGCTTCGTGCGGAGGAACGAGTGCACGTTGAAGTGCCGGCAGCCCGCCGGTACACCATTCGGCCCTCAATCCCTCTCCAGGAGTGACGAACATGCTCTCGCTGCAGCTTGCACTAGCCGACTCGACGATGATGAAGGGCGCCCTGATCGGGCTCCTCCTCGGCGCCATCCAACTCATCGTTTCTCTCGCGATCTTCGCGTTCGTGATCAAGGCCGGATTGCGCGTCGTCGGGCGCATGATCGAAGGCATCGACATCTGGGCCGAGATCAAGAAGAAGAACATGGCGGTCGCGCTGCTCGCCGCAGGCGCCGTCATCGCCTACGTCAACGTCGTCGCGGGGGGCGTCGTGAGCATGTCGCACGGTCTCACCAGCGTCGTCACCGGCAGCTTCCAGGCCGGACTCTCTGCGCTGCTCGGCGGAGTGGTGAGCTTGGTGGTCGCGCTGGTCGTCGCGGGCATCGCGATCACGTGGACGTTCCGTGTGATGGACAAGCTCACGACCACGATCAACGAGAAGGACGAGTTCCGCGCCGGCAACACGGCGATCGGCATCGTGTACGCGGGCATCCTCATCGGAGCGTCGGGCCTCATCGCGGCCGGTGTCGGCGGCGTGAGCACAGCGGTGACGAACTTCCTCAACGCGATCATCGCCTGATCGACACGTCGATGGACGAAGCAGGCTCGGGGCGGGGAGCACGTCTCGCCGCAAGCCTGCGTGCGGACCGGCGCATCCTCCTGGTCGCGCTCCTCTTCTTCGCGCTCGGCGCCGTGTGGCTCGGCTCGGCCGCGCACTACCACGGCGACGAGCGCTACTACACCGATGCCGCGCTGCGCATGATCGAGCGCCACGATCCATGGACGCCGGTGTACGCGAGCGGTGTGGCGCGCTTGAACAAGCCGCTCGGGACGTACTGGCTCGTGATGGCGACGTTCCTCACAGCGGGTGTGTCGTTGTTCCTCGCGAGGTTGCCGTTCCTGATCGCGGGTGCGTTGCTCGTGTGGTTGACCGGCCGGCTGTCGCGCGTGATGTTCCCAGGCGAGCGCGCGATCGAGCTGCTCGCGGCCTGCATCGTGGCGGCCGACGTCGAGATCGTGACGCTCGCGCGCCGCTCGACGCCGGACATCCTGCTCATCCTCGCGGCGACGGCGACGTTGTACGGGTTGGCGCGCATCATGATCGCGGGCGAGACGGGTGCTGCACCGCGCGCCTGGACGTGGATCGGCGCGGGTGCAGCGATCGCGACGAAGGGCGGGCTCGGTCTCGTCGTGATCGCGTTCGCCTTCGCGTCTGCGTTCGTGCTTAGCCGCAAGAAGGGTGAAGGAGCGAAACCGGTGCGCGTGCGCGAGCTCGTGTCACCCATGACGGTCGCGATCGGCGTCGCGATCGCACTCGCCGGACTCCTGCCCGGCTGGCTCGTGACGGCGCACGCGACCGGCCCGACGATGCTCGAGGACCAGGTCTCCGCGCGTCTCGTCGACTCGCCCGTGGCCGCGCTGAAACAGGCGGCGAACTACGTCGAATCGCTGGTAAGGCACTTTGCGCCGTGGCTCGCGCTGCTCTTGCTCGCGTTCTTCGTCGCGCGCCCGGCGCTGCGTGATCGATGGCGATCCCACAAGCGCGCTTTCGCGCTGGCTCTCGCGTGGACTGCCGTGCTCTTCGTCGTCTTCTCGTTCGCGAACACGCACCGCGGCCGGTACCTGGCGCCGGCACATCCGATCCTATCGTGCGCGCTTGCGGCGTGGTTGTTCGACGCAGCGCGAGCGGCGTCGGTGCGCATCACGGCACGCGTGGTCACGGCGCTGATTGCGCTCGTCGCGCTGTTCGCGGCTCTGATGTTGGCGCGTGTCGACGTCGCCGTCGCGGTGTCGCTGGCGGTCGTCGCGATCACCGCGTGGGTCGGATGGAACCTCGAGCGCGATGGAGCCCGCGACCTGCGAGCGCTGGCGTTCGCCATCCTGGCTGTCGCAGCGGTTGGTGCCGAAGCGGTCCGCGATTTCGTGGGCCCGTCCCCCGTGCGTGCCGCGTGCGCGCGCATCCTCGCCGAATCGCCCACCGCGTCACACACCGCGACCGTCGGTTTCTTCGAGTCGACCGCGAGCCAGATGCGCGTCGTGTCGGGCGCGCGCCTGGACCCCGACGTGTTGCCCGCGGACGCGACGCGCGCGGAGATCGGCTTGTTCGGCGCCGTGCTCGCGACCGCAGCGATCCGCAGTCGTATGGAGGAATCCGGTTTCCGCGTCGAGGAGATCGGCCGCGTCGAGCCCGACCTCACCATCGCGAGCGCGTGGCGCTGGCTCACGAGCCCTGATCCGCGCGCGTGGCTCGCTCAAAAGGGCGAGCCCGTGCTGCTCGGCCTGCGAAAGGCGCGACGTTGATTCACGCGCCCACGCGAAGCACTCTCTCGTGATGATCCTCTCGTGCACCGTGCGCGGTTGCGGTGCGCCGCTCGTGCGACTCGAGCGCGCGTACGCGTGTGCGCGCGGCCACCATTTCGACACGGCGCGGTCGGGGTACGTGAACCTGCTGCAGGTGCAAGATCGGCGATCGAACACTCCCGGCGACACGCGCGAAGCGGTGGAAGCGCGGCGCGCATTGCTCGACGAGGGCTTCGGTTCGGCGCTCACGGCGTCGCTCGTCGAGATGGTCGAGCACGCGCGGATTCCGCCAGGCTCCCTCGTCGCGGACCTCGGTTGCGGCGAAGGCACGCACCTGAGAGCGCTCGTCGAGCGCTTCGGGTTCGACGCCTGCGGCATCGACATCTCGGCGCACGCGGCGGAAGCGGCCGCCCGCCGTCACCCCGCGATCACGTGGGTCGTCGCGAACGCTGATCGAACGCTGCCGTTCGCCGACGCGAGCCTCGCGCTCGTGATCTCGATCGACGGACGTCGCGGCGCGGACGAGATCGCGCGCGTGCTGGCATCGAGTGGCACGTTCGTGATTGCTGTGGCCGCAGAGGATGACCTGGTCGAGCTGCGATCAGCGGTTCTCGGCGCAGCGCACGCGCCCGACCGATCCGCGAGCGTGATTGCGGAGCTGGGCGCGAAGTTCGAGCTGATCGAGCGCTCGGTCGCGCGTGAGACACGCTCCTTCGACGCGCAGGGGTTGTCGCGGATCGCGACGTCGACCTACCGCTGCGCCCGTGAGCGCGAGCGCTCGAAGCTCGAGCAGATCGATCGGCTCGAGGTGACGAGCAGCCATCACGTTCTGCGGTTCCAGCGCAAGCTGCGGTAGCTCTTCCCGCGAGGGGGGAAGCACTTCGAAGCGGCACGACCCGGCGGTGCAACGGGCTGAGTAGTACGCACTTCACGTCCGCCACGCCGGCGGCTGTGAAACCGGGCGGCGCCCCTGACGGAGGCCCGCTCGTGCGCAGTCGATCCGCCGCCGCGCGCGCGTTCCTTCCTCGCGCACGTCGGCTTCCTTACCATGTCACGCCCAACCAGGAGGACGATGACGTGCTGATCTCGATCTTGTTCGCAATCGCGTGTGCGCCCGCCGACACGCACCCTTTCTCCGTCCACGACATGCTGGCGATGAACCGCATCTCGGACGCGCACGTGTCGCCTGACGGCAAGCACGTGCTCTTCACCGTGCGCGTCACCGACGTCGAGGCCAACAAGGGACGCACCGACCTGTGGATGGTCGACGTCGACGGCACGAACCTTGTGCAGCTCACGAAGGACGAAGCCAACGATTCGAGCGGACGCTGGTCGAGCGACGGGAGCGCGATCTGGTTCCTCTCGACGCGCAGCGGCAACTCGCAGGTGTGGAAGCACACGCTCAGCACCAACGCGGACGAGCAGATGACGAAGTTCGCGATCGACGTCGACGGCGTGATGCCGTTCCCCGACGGCAAGCGACTCCTGCTCGCGATGGAGGTCTACCCCGACGCGGGACGCGAAAAGCAGTTGGCCGAGACCGCGGCGCGCGACGAGGCGATGTCGAAGAGCAAGATCAAGGCGCGCATCTACGAGACGTTGCCGATCCGCCACTGGGACACGTGGGAAGACAAGAAGCGCAGCCACGTGTTCGCGTGGACGATCGGCGGCGGCGATCCGATGGACTTGATGCAGGGCGTCGACGGCGACGCGCCGACCAAGCCGTTCGGCGGCCTCGAGGAAGTCGACATCTCCCCCGACAGCTCGACCGTGGTGTACACGTGCCAGCTCGCGACGCGCGACATGATGTGGTCGACGAACCTCGACCTCTTCAGCGTCCCGAGCGACGGAGGCAAGTCGCCGACGTGCTTGACGACCGACAACAAGGCGACCGACACGCAACCGTGCTTCTCGCCGGACGGCAAGACGTTGGCGTGGTTGCGCATGGAGCGGCCGGGTTACGAGTCGGACCGCTTGCGCATCGCGTTGATGAACATGGAGTCGGGGAAGATGCGCGTGCTGACGGAAGGTTGGGACCGTTCGCCCTCGCAGCTCGCGTGGGCGGCTGACGGCAGCCACCTGTACACGACCGCCGACAACTTCGGACAGAAGGCGCTGTTCACCGTCGACGTGTCGAACGGCGACATCGGCATGGTCGTCCAGCAGGGCACCAATGACATGGTGGGATTGTCCGGTGATCGCGTCGTGTTCGCGCAAGACACGCTGTCGAGCCCGACCGAGCTGTTCACGTGCGCGCGCGACGGCACCGGCGTGCACGCGATCACGAACATCAACGCCGACAAGGTCGCAGCGGCGAAGATGGGCGAGTACGAGCAGTTCATGTTCACCGGGGCGCACGGCGACAACGTGTGGGGCTACCTGCTCAAGCCGATCGACTTCGATCCTGCGAAGAAGTACCCGGTCGCGTTCCTCATCCACGGCGGTCCGCAGGGCAGCTTCGGCAACCACTTCCACTATCGCTGGAACCCGCAGGCGTACGCCGGTGCCGGATACGCGGCGGTGATGATCGACTTCCACGCGTCGACCGGCTACGGCCAGAAGTTCGTCGACGCGGTCAACCACGACTGGGGCGGCGCGCCGTACGAGGACTTGATGAAGGGTCTCGACTACGCGCTCGCGCAGTACAAGTTCCTCGACGGCAAGCACGTGTGCGCGCTCGGTGCTTCGTTCGGCGGCTACATGATCAACTGGATCGAGGGCCAGACGGATCGATTCACGTGCCTCGTGAGCCACGACGGCAACCTCGACGAGCGCATGGCGTACTACGACACGGAGGAGCTGTGGTTCCCCGAGTGGGAGCATGGCGGCGTGCCGTGGCAGAACCCCGACGGGTTCACGAAGCACAACCCGATCGACTTCGTGAAGAACTGGAAGACGCCGATGCTCGTCGTGCACGGCGGGCTCGATTACCGCGTCGTGGACACGCAGGGGATCAGCACCTTCACTGCTCTGCAGCGCAAGGGCGTGCCGAGCAAACTGCTGTATTTTCCTGACGAGAACCACTGGGTTCAGAAGCCGCAGAACTCGATCCTGTGGCACGACACGGTGATCGCGTGGATCGACCGATGGACCAAGCAGGGTGGCGGCGGCGACGATCACGGCGTGACGCCGGCGGGGCGTTGATGCTCGCTTCCAGCTGCAAGGTGCGCACGTGAGCGACGAACTACCGAAGGCGCAGACGTACGCGAACCACAGCGCGCGCCTCCCCGGTCTCTGGCTGGCGGCCGGCGTGGTGATCCTGATCGACATGTTCCGGCGGGGCTGGCTCGCGTGGCACGAGCGCGCGCTCGGCGCGGGTCATTGGGCCGTTCACTTGTGGTACGTCGTGTTGCTCGCGGCCGTGCTGGTCGTGTGGTACGAGGGCCGACGCCGCGCGCAGATCGTTCAGGACCGCGTGATCCGGCTCGAGATGCGCGTGCGGCTCGAGCGCGTGCTCGGTGCGTCGCGTCGCAAGGACATCGAGAGGATTACGCTGCAGCAGCTCGTCGGCCTGCGCTTCGCGAGCGACGCTGAGCTGCCGGCACTCGTGGACGAGGTGATCGCGGGTCGCTTGACCGATCAGAAAGAGATCAAGAAGCGCGTGAAGGACTGGCAGGCCGACTGGCTGCGCGTGTAGTCGCGCTTCGCGGTATTCCACGCACGAACGAAGGTCTTCGCGTCGACAAGTCGGCGCACCGGCTGGAATCCGTCGAGGTCAGGGGCCAACTTGTGCGCTTCGATTTCGACTTTCCGAGAACTCAGAGCGACATCAGCAGCGACATCAGCAGAGGCGACCCTTGGCCGAACCGGAGAAGAAGAAGCAGAAGGTCCGTCTCGCGACGGCCTGGCAAGACGCGCGTGAGCTGATCCGCGTGCACCGCACGCGGCTCGCGATCGGGCTCATGCTGATCCTGATCAGCAAGGCATCCGGTTTCGTGATACCGGCGACGTCGAAGATGTTCCTCGACCGCGTCATCGGCAAGCACGAGGTCCAGCTCCTGTGGCCGATTGCGATCGCGTGCTTCGTGGCCACGCTCATCGGGGCGATCACCAGCTACTCGCTGAACCAAGTGCTCGGCGTCGCCGCGCAACATGCGATCAACGAGATGCGCAAGGTCGTGCAGTCTCACGTCGGTCACCTGCCCGTGCGCTACTTCGACTCGACGCAGACCGGCGTGCTGATTCAGCGCATCATGAACGACGCGGAAGGCATGCGGAACCTCGTCGGCACGGGGCTCGCGCAACTCGTCGGCGGGATCCTCACCGCGATCGTCAGCCTGGTGTGGCTCTTCTTCATCAACTGGAAGCTGACGCTGTGCATCCTCGTGCTGCTCGTCGTGTTCGCCGTCTCGATGTCGTGGGCGTTCAAGGTGCTGCGCCCGTTGTTCCGTGAACGCGGCAAGATCCAGGGCGAGATCACCGGGCGCCTCAACCAGACGCTCGGCGGTGTGCGCGTCGTCAAGGCCTACGTCGCCGAGCCGCAGGAAGAGCGCGTGTTCTCCGGTGGAGTCGATCGGCTCTTCGACAACATCCGCCGCTCGATGACGGGCGTGTCGCTGACGACAGCGGTGTCGACAGCCGTCGTCGGTCTCGTCAGCGTGCTGCTCACCATCGTGGGCGGGAAAGCGATGCTGGCGGGCGAGATGACGCCGGGCGATTTCCTGATGTACATGATCCTGATCGGCCTGGTCGTCGCGCCGGTCGTGCAGATCGCTTCGATCGGCACGCAGATCACCGAGGCGTTCGCGGGGCTCGACCGGATTCGTGAGATCCGCAACGTCGCGGCCGAGGACGATGGGGACGCAGACCGTGCACCGATCCCGAACGTCAAGGGCGACATCACGTTCGAGGACGTCTCGTTCGAGTACGACGCCGGCAAGCCGGTGCTGCAGCACATATCACTGCATGCGCCCGCGGGGTCGACGACGGCGCTCGTGGGATCGAGCGGATCGGGCAAGACGACGCTCGTCAGCCTCGTGATGGCATTCAATCGGCCGCTGAAGGGCCGCGTGCTCGTCGACGGGCGCGATCTGGCCGGCCTGAAGCTGCGCGACTACCGCTCACACTTGGGTGTCGTGATGCAGGACAACTTCCTCTTCGACGGCACGATCGCGGAGAACGTCGCGTTCTCGCGGCCGGATGCGACGCGTGCGGAGATCGAGCAGGCGTGTCACGTTGCGCACTGCGACGAGTTCACGAAGACGTTCGAGCTCGGCATCGACACGATCGTGGGGGAGCGAGGCGTGAAGCTCTCCGGTGGTCAACGACAACGGGTCGGCATCGCGCGCGCATTGCTCGCGCGCCCGAAGATCCTGATCCTCGACGAAGCCACGTCGAGCCTGGACAGCGAGAGCGAAGCGATGATCCAAGACGGCTTGCAGACGCTGCGCAAGAGCCGCACGACGTTCGTGATCGCGCACCGGTTGTCGACGATCCGTTCCGCCGACCAGATCCTCGTGATCGAAGCCGGTCGCATCGTCGAGCGCGGCACGCACGCCGAGTTGCTCGCGCGCGGCGGGCGCTACAAAGAATTGCACGACCGCCAGTACGCGTTCGAAGCAGAGCGGTTCGTCAATCCGGGCGAAGAGCTCGTGTCACCGTCGGTTGCTCGCCCGCTCGTGAGCTGACTTCGACAAGGCGGGTGGTGCCTGGCGCCGGTTGCCGGTATGCCCGGCAATCGGTGCCTGGCACCGCCCGCCCGGTCCGCTCCGTGTCGGTCAGCCGGGAGGGGGGTGGGCCAGCGGTGCCAGGCACCGATTGCCGGGAATACCGGCAACCGGAGCCAGG
>JBBQNP010000154.1:0-10343 GCA_038330085.1 Planctomycetota bacterium
AGGTCTGCGCGATGCGCAAGATCCCGATCTTCACGTTCATGAACAAGTTCGACCGGCCCGCGCGCGATCCGCTCGAGCTGCTCGACGAGCTCGAGCGCGTGCTCGGCATCGGCGCGTGCGCGATGAACTGGCCGCTCGGCGACGGCACTGCATTCAAAGGCGTCTACGACCGCCAGACGCAATCACTCCACCTGTTCGAAAAGGTGCCGAGCGGTGCTTTCGTCGCACCCGTCGACGTGGCCGGCCTCCAAGACCCGCGCGTCAAGGAAGTCATGGATCCCGCGATCCACGCGCGCGTGGTCGACGAGGTCGCGATGATCGAAGGTGCCGGCCACTCCTTCGATCCCGCAGCCGTGCTCGCCGGCAAACAGACCCCCGTCTTCTTCGGCTCGGGCGTCAACAACTTCGGCGTGCAGCTCCTGCTCGACAACTTCCTGCGCTGGTCCTCGCCCCCCACCGCGCGCATGAGCGGCGACCGACTCATCCAACCCGACGACGAAGCGTTCTCCGCGTTCGTGTTCAAGATCCAGGCGAACATGGATCCCAACCACCGCGACCGCGTCGCCTTCGCGCGCATCGTGTCGGGGCGCTTTGTGCGCGAAGAGCCCGTACTTCACGCGCAATCGAAGAAGAAGATGCGCCTCTCGAGCGCCGTCAAGCTCTTCGGCCGCGAGCGCGAGACGGTCGACGACGCGGTCGCCGGGGACGTGATCGGCATCGTCGGCAGCGCCGACCTCGGCATCGGCGACACGCTCACGACCGACCCCTCGATCCGCTACGCCGAGATCCCGCGCTTTTCCCCCGAACGCTTCGCAACGATCGTCAATCCGCAAACCGCGAAGTACAAGCAGTTCCGCGCGGGCCTCCAACAGCTCCTGCAAGAAGGCGTCGTGCAATCCTACGCACTCGAAGGCGGCTCACCCGCCACGCCGCTCCTCGCTGCGGTCGGCGAGCTCCAATTCGAAGTCCTCAAGTACCGCCTCGAGAGCGAGTACAACGCCGAGTCGCGCCTCGAGCCGCGCCCGTGGGTGCTTGCGCGCTGGTGGCGCGTGAAGCCCGACGCCCCACTCCGCGAAACCTCCTGGCCGACGGGATCCGCGCGCGCGACCGATCCGGAGGGCAACACGGTTGTCCTCCTCGCCGAGGAATGGCAGCTCGGTCACTTCCAGGAGCGCAACCCGCACCTCGAGCTCTCAGCGGTTCCCTTTGAGCTCACCCCAACCCGCTCGCGCGCCGGTTAATCCCATCGATCTAGCGCGTCGATCTAGCGCGTCGATCAAGCACGTGAACCCAGCACCTGCACCCAGCACCTGCACCGTTCGCTTGCGCCCATCACGCCGCTCCACCACGCACGCCTGAACCGCGATCATCCAACGAAGCGCCTTCCACCCCTTCAGCCAACAAGCCGATTCTCCCTCGCGCGCCCAACCGGCCCCCCTTAGCCGACGGGCGCGACCCGATCGGTACTCCGAGCGACTCGCGCCCGCCGGAACCGCGCCGTAGGCGCGGAACACCTTGCCGTTGCACGGCACCCCTTCGTTGCGTTCGCACCGAGCACGCGTCCGCTTCCCGTCACCCTCGTTCCCATTCCGGAACGACCACGTTTCGCGCGAGTGCCGCGAAGAGCGTCGTCCCCAGGCCTGTGATCCGATCCTCAGCGCGCCAAGCGTGCTTCGCGCAACCTTCGACCCTTGGACCACGCCTTGCCAAGGCGGCGCGGCTTCGCGCTGCTCCTGTGGGTTCTCGAGTCTCGCCCGTATTCGCAAATCCACATGAAGCGACTCCTCGTCTGCACTGCGCTGCTCACCAGCAGCGCGCTCCTTTTCCAAGACATCTCCAACGGCCACGGCGGCAGCTACAAAGGCCCCGGTGACACAGTCCCCCCGGGAGGCGGCGGTGGTGGCGGCGGCGGTTCAGGCCCCACCGGTTCGGGGCCGGGCGGCCCTACCACCGGCAATCCCTCCAACCCCAACGGTCCATACGGTCCCGGCGCCGGGCCCACGACCGGCGGAGGCGGATCCCGCCCTGGCGGACCTTCGACCGGCCCCGGGGGTGATGCGACCGATCTCACCACGTGGGAGTTCTGGTGGGGCTTCAACCAGAGCCAGTACCTGAACCTCAAAGCCGCAATCTTCGACAACGGACCGACTTCGGATAGCGATACCTACTTCATCAGCGGCGCTCGAGGCGATCTGTTGAAGAGCCGCTGGAAGCCCACCGAAGCCGCAATCCGCGAGAAGGTGGTGCCCGCGCTCCTGAAGGCACTCGAGACCGAGCGCAGCCGCGACATCGTCACGGGTTGTCTCATCGCGCTCGGCAAGATCGGCGACGTGAAGAACGGCGAGGACGGCACGTCGCAGTTCCAGGTCACCATCGCGCGCTTCTTGTCGGATCCCAACCAGGAGATCGCGGAGACGGCCGCGGTGGCGCTCGGGATCCTCGCCGACGAATCGTCGATCGAGATCCTCGCGGAGCTCGCCCGAGATTCGAAGCCGGGCCGGGAAAAGGTCGGCACGACCGAAGTCACCTGGCGCACGCGCGCGTTCGCGACGTACGGCCTCGGCTTGATCGGCAACCGCACCGCCAAGAACGAAGTGCGCCAGCAGATCGCGCGCGTGTTGATGGGGTTGCTCGAGGCACCGGACATGTCGACACGCGACGTCAAGGTCGCGGCGCTCATCGCGCTCGGTCTCGTACCGGTCGACGTCGACTCGGGCGAGAACGTCGAGGCGCAGACCGATCACGCGGCGTCGCGTCAGACGCAGATCGCGTACGTGAAGCGGCTCTTCCTCGACCCTCGACAGAACTACCTCTTGCGTGCACACGCTCCGAGAACGCTGGCGAAGTTGCTGCGCGGGGCGCCGAGCCCGCTGAAGGACGACGTCGCGCGCATGTTGGATGCCGAGCTGGACCCGCATGCGAAGGGCAAGAAGGACGAGATCCTGCAGAGTTGCGTGCTCGCGCTGGGCGTGATCGCCGATGCGGGAACGGGTTCGGTCGACGCTGCCGTGCGCAAGGACCTGATGCGCTTCAGCGACGAGGGCGATCAGCAGTCGCGCCACTTCTGCATGATCGCGCTGGCTCAGATCGGCGGTCGCGGCAGGGGTGAATCGTTCGAAGCGGGTCGCCAGGACGTGCGCAACTTCCTGTTGACGAAGCTCACGAAGGGCGCGAGTCGCATCAAGCCCTGGGCGGGTCTCGCTGTGGGCGTGATGGAGCGGGAGCTTTTGGACGACGGACAGATTGCGTCAACCGGTGCGATCGCGACGCTGCTCGACGCGTTCAAAGATGCCGGCCAGCCCGATCGCGTCGGTGCCTGGTCGATCGGACTCGGGATCGCGAGGTATTCAGGCGATCACAACCTCGTGCTCTCGAAGATGAAGGAGACGTCCGAGGTCAACGCGAAGGGGTATTTGTGCCTGTCGCTCGGGTTGATGGGCGCACGCGAGTGCATGGCGGAGATGCGGGATGTCGTGCGCGATTCGAAGTACAAGCCGGATCTGATCAAGCAGGCGGCGATTGGGCTCGGATTGCTGGGCGACAAGGATCTGGTGCCGGAGCTGATCGCGATGCTGTCGGAGAGCAAGACCCAGGCGGTTCAGGCGTCGGTGGCCACGGCGCTCGGGTTCATCGGGGACTCGCGCTCGATCGATCCGTTGGTGGCGATGCTCGAGTCGAAGGTGACGGACTCGGCGCGCGGCTTCGCGGCGGCGGCGTTGGGTATCGTCGCGGACAAGGAGATGTTGCCGTGGAACTCGAAGGTCTCCATCGACATCAACTACCGCGCGAACACGACGACGCTGACGGGTGAGAACGGGACGGGGATCCTCGACATTTTGTAGGGCTGAGGGGCGGGTGGTGCCTGGCGCCGATGGCCGGTATTCCTGGCTATCGGTGCCTGGCGCGGCTCGCCGGTCCACTCCAGAGGCACGTTGCCACGCTCGGCGCAACAGGACGCTCTGAGGTCCAGCCAAATGTTCCGCGCCTACGGCGCGGTTCCGGCCGACGCGATTCGCCTGGAGTACCAGTCGCGCCGGTCGGTTATTTAGGTGCGGCTGCGGAGTTCGGAACTCGCCTGCATGAACTCGGTGCGGGTCGTGCCGCCCTTGGTGCGCGGAAAGACGGTGCGTGTCCAGCCCGCGGCGCTCATTTCGTGCAGACGGGCAGGGGAGAGGGAAGAGGCTGAACTGACACCTTTTCTTCCGATCGGCCCCGTGGCTTGGGGTGCGGGATAGGATGGTGAGGCAGCGCGCGCGTGGCAGACGGCGCGAACTCGGGCTGCGGCACCATGCATCGATCCCCTCTCCTCGTTGCGTTCGTCGCGGCGTTCGGCTTCTTCGTTCTTGGCCCGACGGCGCGGGGGCAGGCAGTGCGCGATCTGCTCATCGGATCGCCCGGTGTCGAGCCGATGCCCATTGCTATGGATACGCCGGTGGTTCGCACGCGGCGCGCGGCGTTCGACGCGAGTGCGCTCGAAGCGCCGGTCGAGCGATTGCGCATCGAGCTGTTCGATGATGTGAGCGCGACGTTCAGCCTCGAAAAGCGGGAGGTTCGCGGTCCCGGCGAGATGACGTGGACCGGGGTTCTCGTAGGTGGCGGCGAAGGACGGGCGACGTTCGCTCTCGCGGACGGAGCGTTGTGCGGAACGGTGCGCGTGCGCGACCGGTTGTGGCGTGTTCGCTCCGAGCCGGGCGGCGATGCCGTGCTCGAAGCGATCGACGAGCGCCGCGTGCCGCCGTGCTCGACCACCGCCGCGGAGCGCAGGACGTTTCCGAATGCACCGCCACCGGCGCCCTCGTTGCCGCCGTCTCCGAGCACGACTCCGACGTTCTCGACGATCGACGTGATGGTCGTCTACACGCCGGCGGCGCGCGCCGGACAGGGCGGTACCGCGGCGATGAACGCGCTGATCGACCTGGCCGTGCTCGAATCGAACCAGGCGTATGCGCTGAGCGGGGTGAACCAGAAGCTGAGGCTCGTGCAGCGCGGCGAGCTCGCGGGATACGTGTCGGCCGGATGGCCCACCGACTTGGGGCGGTTGCATGATCCGGCCGACGGCTGGCTCGACTACATCTTCGACTGGCGCGCGCAGTCGGGCGCGGATGTCGTCGTGTTGATCGAGGATGCGGCCGGCGGCAACTGCGGCGTGTCGTTCCTGATGGGCACGCTCACGACCGCCTTCGCACCCGATGCGTTCTCGATCGTCTCGCGCACGTGCGCGACGGGCTACTACACGTTCAGTCACGAGCTCGGACACCAGATGGGTTTGGGCCACGACCGCGACTACTCCACCGACAAGATCATGCGTGCGAGCTACAGCACGAGCCTGGCCCAGGGAAATGGGCCGTCGTACTCGCCCGTGGTTTCGCGCTTCGGCCGCTTCGTCGCGTTCTTGTCCGATGCCACCAACCTGGTCGCGAACGACACGAACGCGGTTGCCGACGTGTTCCTGCGCGACCGCGACATGTTCACGACGGTGCGCGTCAACGTCGGGCCGGGCGGCGTGCAGGCGAACGGCTCGCTCCTGTCCGCACCCGCCGTGTCGCAGTCGGGTGCGCTCGTCGCGTTCGACTGCACGGCGACGAACCTCCTCGCGGGCGACACGAACGGCCAGGCCGACGTGTTCGTGCGCGACGTCGCCAACTCTGCGACAGAGAGGGTGAGCGTCGGCGCGGGCGGCGTCGAAGCGAACGGTGCTTCGTACGATCCGGCGATCTCGGCCGATGGGCGCTTCGTCGCGTTCGCGAGCGACGCGTCGAACCTGGTCGCAGGTGCTGCAGGCACGCAGGTGTACGTGCGCGACCGCACGAACGGCACGACGAGCTTGGTGAGCACGAGCACGCTGGGCGGCGGGGGCAACGGTGGTGCGCGGCGTCCGGCGATCTCCGCCGACGGGCGTTTCGTCGCGTTCACCAGCACCGCGAACGACCTCGTCGCGGGCGACACGAACAACAAGGCCGACGTGTTCGTGCGCAACATGCAGACGGGTGTGATGGTCCGCGCCAGCGTGAGCAACGGCGGAGTGCAGGCGAGCGGCGACTCGCCCTTCACGCCGGGCATCTCGGGTGACGGACGCTACGTCGTGTTCACGAGCATCGCGAGCGACTTGGTTCTCGGGGACACGAACGCGAACTGGGACGTGTTCGTGTTCGACCGCGTCACGGTGACCACCGTGCGCGCCAGCGTCGGACCGGGTGGCGTCGGAGGAAACGGTCCCTCGGGCTGGATGGCAAGGCCCTCGATCACCGACGACGGCCGCTACGTCGCGTTCTCGAGCCGCGCCACGAACCTGTTGCCGGGCGACACGAACGGATCCGACGACGTGTTCGTGCGCGACATGCAAGTCGGCACGAGCGTGCGCGTCAGCGTCACGGCCTCAGGACAGCAGCACGGCGGAAACTCCGGCAACGTCGACCAGAACACGACGACGTCGATCTCGGCCATGAGCGGCGACGCGATCGTCTTCGTCAGCTCGGCCCCGCTCGAGATCATCGATTCGAACAACCTGCAGGACGCCTACGTGTTCCGCATGTCGCAGCCTGATCCGCCCGGCATCGAGGACTACGCCTACGGATACCGGACGCCCGATTCGGCCTGGCGCACGATCATGGCGTACCAGCCGGGCGTGCGCTTGCAGTACTTCTCCAACCCGGCCGTGTCGCACGCCGGCCAACCTCTGGGCATCGCCGCACCCGATCCCTACTCGGCGGAAGCATGGCGCGCGCTCAATGAATCCGCGCCGACCGTCGCGGCTTTCGTGGCGGCGCAGTACACAGCGACGTGCCTCGGCGACGGATCGGGCACGGCCTGCCCGTGCGGGAACGCGAGCGTCGTCGGCGTGGACTCGGGCTGCCTCAATTCCACGGGAAACGCCGGACACCTCGAGGCGATCGGCACGGCGTCGATCGCCAGCGACACGGTGCTCCTGCGCGCGAGCGGCATGCCCGACTCGAGCGCGCTCTACTTCCAGGGAACGCAAGCGGTCGGTGCCGGCTCGGGTGCCGTCTTCGGCGACGGTCTGCGTTGCGCCGGCGGTAACGTGCAGCGCCTGGCGACGAAGACGAACGTGCAGGGCGCATCGTCGTTGCCCAACGTCGGTGACGCGGCGCTCGCGACGCTCGGCGCGCTGACCGGTCCGGGCACTGCGGTGTACCAGGTCTGGTATCGCAACGCGGCGGCCTACTGCAGCCCGAGCACGTTCAACCTCACGAACGGGCTCGCCGTCTCCTGGAAGCCTTGACTCCGAGTTGGAAGTCTTGACTCCGCGTCGGCCTTGACTCAGAGGTCGCGCTCGGGCATCACCTGCCCACGATGACCGCGGCCGAGACGCAGTCCGCGATCAAGAACCCGATCGTGCGCACCTTCGTGATCGGGCGTTTCGCCTCGGTCGTCGGCGCGCAGATGGTCTCCGTCGCCGTGGGCTGGCAGCTCTACGAGCGCACGGGCAAAGCGCTCTCACTCGGGCTCGTCGGCGTCTTCGAACTCCTGCCGGTCTTGCTGCTGATGATCCCGGCCGGCAACGCCGCCGATCGATTGCCGCGGCGTAGTGTCGCGCGCTTCGGCACGGCGTTGCTCGCGTTGGCCTCGTTGGGTCTCGCGTACGTCGCGTGGAAGGATCTACCCACGCCCTGGATCTATGCGCTGCTCGTGGTCGTCGGTGCTGCGCGCGCGTTCTCGTCCCCCAGCGTGAGCACGATCCTGCCGCAGCTCCTGCCGCCCGCGCAGTTCGCCAACGCCAACGCGTGGTTGTCGTCCAACTACGAGCTGGCGTCGATCAGCGGCCCGGCGATCGGCGGCTTCCTGATCAGCCTCACCGGATCGGTGACGGTGGCCTTCGCCGCCGGGGCTGTCGGGCAGATCGTGTTCATCGTGCTGTTGTCGACGCTGCCTTCGAGGCCGGCTGCGAAGACTGCGCGCGCGAACGAGCCGGCGGAGATCTTCGCCGGTCTGGCGTTCATCCGGCGCAATCCGGTGTTCCTCGCGGCGATCACGCTCGATCTCTTCGCCGTGCTCTTCGGCGGAGCGGTTGCGCTGCTGCCGATCTTCGCGAAGGACATCCTCGACGTCGGAGCCGTGGGCCTCGGGTTCTTGCGCGCGGCCCCTTCCGTCGGTGCGCTGACCACAGCGCTCCTGCTCACGCGGTTGCCGCCGTGGAAGCGACCGGGACGTGTGCTGCTGTTTGCAGTCGTGGGCTTCGGGCTGGCGACGTTCGGTTTCGGGCTCTCGAAGAACATCGCGCTGTCGCTCGCGTGCCTGTACCTGGTCGGCGCGTGCGACGCGGTGAGCGTCGTCGTGCGCATGACGCTCGAGCAGATGATCACGCCCGATCGTTTGCGCGGACGCGTGTCGGCGGTCAACTACGTCTTCATCGGCTTCTCGAACGAGATGGGCGCGTTCGAGAGCGGCACGGTGGCGAGCCTGATCGGTACCGTTCCTTCGGTGCTCGTCGGGGGCGTCGGTGCCGTGATCGTCGCGGGAATCGTGGCCTTGCGCTGGCCCCAGCTCGCGCGTATCGGTCCGCTCCACGAGCTGCACCCGCTCGAGCCGGAGCACGACGACCTAACAGCGATGACGCGCGAGTCGGTGCTCTGAGCTCGCCGAACGCCGCGACTCGGCGCTCACACCTCGTATTGCGCCGCAACTCGGTGCTCCTGAATCGCAGAGTTCGAAGTCGGTCGACGAACTCTTGTGCGACGCACCAGTGCTACTCACTCGACGTGCGGCGTCTGCGGGAACCGATCGAGCGCTACGGTCCAGAACCTGTGTTCGACGAAGCGTGCCCGAGAAGAGCACGGGGCGATGTGCAGGGCGCGTTTCGCTCGTGGTTTCACCGCCCATCGTCTCCGCACTACTCTGATGCGCGAAGGGAACGCACCACATGAACCTGACGCACCTCTTGCTCGTCCTCGCGTTCGCGCCCGCCGGGGGCGACACCCCAACCGATCCGATCACGTGCGTGATCGAGACGCGCGCTCTCCCCGGCGCGCGCGCCGCGCACGCGACCGTCGACGCGCACGGCGACGTGCACGTGGCGTTCGGCACGGACGCAAAGATCCACGTCGCGTCCTCGCACGACGGCGGGCGGACAGTCCAGGCTCCCGTCGTCGTCGCATCGGGTCGGACGTTCGCGCTCGGGATGCGCCGGGGTCCACGGGTCGCCGCCACGTCGAGCACGCTGTGCATCGCCGCCATCGGCGGTGAAGAGGGTGGCGGCAAGGACGGAGACGTCCTCGCGTGGACGTCGCGCGACGGTGGCCGCACATGGGGCGAAGGCGTGAGGGTCAACGACGAGGCAGGCTCAGCGCGCGAAGGACTCTTCGCTCTCGCTGCCGGCCCGAAGGCCACTCTCTTCTGCACTTGGCTCGACCTGCGCCACGCAAAGACCGAACTCTTCGGCGCGGTTTCCGAGGACGGCGGCGCAAAGTGGAGCGCGAGCACGCTCGTTTACCGTTCGCCGTCGGGCTCGATCTGCGAGTGTTGCGCGCCGTCCGTGGCGTTCGACGCAGGTGGAACGCTCTACGTGATGTGGCGCAACCAGATCGACGGCTTCCGCGATCTTTGGTTCATCGAGTCGAAGGACGCCGGGAGGACTTTCGGCGCCGCACGCAAGCTCGGGGAAGGATCGTGGAAGCTCGCCGGGTGTCCGATGGACGGCGGCGGGTTGTGCACCGGCGGCGGAGACTCCTTCGACTCCGTGTGGCGGCGCGAGAGCGAGATCTATCGTGTCCATTTTCCCGCGCAGGAACTGCTGCTCGGCGCCGGGATGCAGCCGACGATCGCGCGCGGCGACGCGGGCACATTCATCGCGTGGATCGAGAAGCGCGGCGGCGCCCTGCGTCTCCTCGAACCTGCGAGCGAAACTCCGCGCGAGATGGCCACGTCCGCGAACGATCCGACGCTCGTCTCACGCTGGAACGGGACCGGGCTGGTGTACCTCGTGTGGGAGAACGAGCGCGGCATCTACTGCAGCACTGTCCGCGGTGCTGCGCATTCCGAGAAATAGCGCCGGCGAGGACGCTCGAGCCGTTGCGCTGAAGGCTTCCGGTTCGATCAACCGAGCTGTGCCCGCCGCATCACCGCGACGCACTCGACGTGCGGCGTCTGCGGAAAGAGATCGAGCGCGACGATCGAGGCCAACGTGAAGCCGTGCTCGACGAAACGAGCCAGGTCGCGCGCGAGCGTCGCCGGATCGCAGGACACGTAGCGCACTTCGGCGGGACCCAGCGCCGCGACCCGGTCGACGACGCGCGTGCCGGCGCCGCGCCGAGGCGGATCCATCAGCACTACTTCTGGCTCCAGAACGCGGCGTGCTCGATGCAGGTACGCGTCGACGCCATCGCACT
>JBBQNP010000155.1:0-10268 GCA_038330085.1 Planctomycetota bacterium
GCGGGCACGGGCGTTTTCCTCCTGCTGCGTCCGCAAGGCTGTCGCGGCCTCGCGCAACGCTTCGAGATCTGCGTCGCGTACACGCCGTTCCTGAAGCGTTCCCTTCGATGAGGCCAGCGATGAGTCCAGCGCTGAAGACAGCGATGGATCTTGCGAGTTCTTCGAGATCAAGCTTTCACCTCTTTCGTCTCTCCTTCACCTGACACAGCCGATCCGCGTGCGATCCCCGCGCGCGGACCGACCGCCCCCGGGGGTCGGACACTTCCGCCCGCCGACGCCCCCACCAGGACCGCGTCGAGCGCCCGACGCGCACGACGGGCGATGTCGGTCGCGCTCTCGCCCGAATCGCGCGCGACTTCGTCGAGCGTGCGACCCGCGATGACGAGCGCGTGAAACGCCCGGCGCTCCGCCTGCGGCAGCCGATTGAACGCCAGACAGGCGCGACCCATGGCGTGCGGCTCGAGACCCAGAGGGCGCGCGAGTGCGGCGAAGGCGGCTCCGTGCTCGCGGCCCGATTCGGGATCGGGCGGGGCTTCGGTGACACGAGCCGAAGAGGCGCTCGACCGGTCGGCCGGCCCGCGTCGTTCCGCTTCGGCGTCTTCGCGCAAGAGCGAGGCGATCGCATCGTCGGCGAGCCCACGGATCCACGCGTCCACCTCCGGCCTGCCGCGATAGTGGAGGGCGTGACGGGCGATCAACGCGAAGGTGCGCAACACCACGCGATCGGCATCGAGCAGCCACGCTCCATCTCGAAGGGACAGCGCGACGTGTTCACGCACGCCGAGTGGGTCCTCGTGGACGATGCGCGCCAGCACTTCACGCGGCGATCCACAGGCGAGCCAGTGCCGCCAGGATTCGCCCGTCATGTTCTGCGAGGCCGCGACATCGAGCGGCTCCGGCCCTCCATGGATGGGAGAGCTGTCCGTGGAACGCGCGCAGGTCGAAGTGACTGCACCCGAACTGCTGACGCTCGGAGGTACAGCGTTCGGAGGTTCGGCGCTCGGGGGTACAGCACTCGGAGGTACAGCGCTCGACGAAACAGCACTCGAAGACGCAGCGCTCTTGGAACTCACAGCCCCGAGCGGCGGCGGCGCGCTCGCGTCCCCCTCCGTTCCTGCGCTCGAGCTCACGCGCTTCTTCTCGCGCTGCATGGCAGCGCCCGGAATGGCAGCACCCCGCATGGGGGCTCGATGGTCCGCGGTTCTCGCATTCTCCACGACGCGCCCTCCTTCGAAGGCCCAGCGATTCGGAAAGCAAAGTGCGCGGCCGCATGGCGCGCGCGCCCGATCGACGGAACGCAGTCTACGCAGCTTCGGCTCGAGCGGGCAGGCACCGGGCTCGTGCGCGTTCTGGACGCACTCCCCCCTTGGATCCGCAGCGAAATTCCCCGCTTCGCGTGCCGGGGAGGCCCCGACCTTTTCGCGTGTGGCCCGAAAACGCGTTGGCTAGGATCCGCCCGCACCCCCTCCGCGCGCACGTTGCGCCCGGCACTCGAATTCCCACGGACCTGGATCGACTTGGAAACCACCCTCGCAGGCAAGACCGGTGTCATCTTCGGCGTCGCGAACAAGCGCTCGATCGCCTGGGCCTGCGCGCAGTCGGTCTCGCGCGCCGGCATGCGCCTCGCGTTCACCTACATGGGCGAGCGCATGGAGAAGAGCGTCCGCGAGCTCAGCTCCGAGATGCCGGGATCGCTGTGCCTCCCCTGCGACGTGACGCAGCCGGATACGATCGACGAGGTCTTCCGCATCGTGGGGGCCGAGTTCGGCGGCGTCGACTTCCTGCTGCACGGCGTCGCGTTCGCCAAGCGTGAAGAGCTCATCGGCGACTTCTTCAACACGTCGCGCGAAGGCTACATGCTCGCGCACGAAGTGTCGGCCTACTCGCTCACGGCGATCACGCGTCGTGCGTTGCCGCTGATGGAAGGTCGCGGCGGCTCGATCGTGACCTTGACCTACATCGGCGGCGAGCGCGTCGTGAAGAACTACAACGTGATGGGCATCGCGAAGGCGGCGCTCGAGGCCAGCGTCCGCTATCTGGCCCACGACCTCGGCCCGCGCGGCTTGCGCGTCAACGCGATCAGCGCCGGTCCGATCCGCACTTTGTCGGCGTCCGGCGTGTCCGGGTTCACGGAGATCCTCGACCACATCGCCGAGCGCGCGCCTCTGCGCCGCAACGTCACTGCGGACGAGGTCGGCGACGCGTGCTTGTTCCTGGCCGGTCCGCTGTCACGCGGGATCACCGGGAGCGTGCTCTACGTCGACGCCGGCTATCACATCATGGGCGTGTGAGCGCGGCGTCCGAGCGAGCGTCCAACGCGGTTTCATCATCGAGTCCCTGTCGGACCCGCCGCTCCGTCGATCCTGTCCTCGTGGGAACCGTGGCCGCGCGGATCAGAAACCGCCGCCTTTTTCGGAGTTGCCATCCGCCTCGCTGACCTTCTTGCGCTTGGCGGCCTTTTCGCTCTCGTCGGGCGGCGGCGCGGGAGGCGGAGGTTGCGGCGGCGGTCGGCTGGGCGGGACGCGCAAGCGCGAGATCTCCTGCTCGAGCGCCTTCTGACGCGGGCGCGCCTTCGAGTCGTAGACCTTCTTGTAGATGGAGAGCGGGTTCCAGTCGAACGCGTGATCGTCGAGGTCGGTGCGCGCCTTGCACAACGCGTCGAGGCCGCCGAGCCACATCGCGATCGCGCCCTGCATGCGCGGGTGCACGCGGTCCAGTTGCACGAGGTCGGCGAGCCACGCTTGACCCCACGTGTAGTTGTGGATCGTGAACGCTTCCTTGCCCTCGACGTGAGCGAACACCAGCGCGACCGGCGCGATCACGACGTCTTTGCGCGTCGCGGCCCACGCGACGAGGCTGTCGTTCAAGGCCTTGAGCGTCTCGACCGAAGGCACCTGACCGTCGGCGAGGGCGGGCGTCCGGCCTACCGCTCCCGCGCGCAGGTCGGGCACGTCGCCGATCACGATCGGGCACTTCAAGACTTCGAGTGCCTTGAGCGCGGCGGCAACTTGCTGCTTGCGCGCGTCGTCCGACTGCATCGCGTACGCGTACGGGACCAGATAGTCGAGCGCGATCACGATCGACGCCGGACCTTGCTGCGCGGCCTCGATCTGCTGGTGCGCGACGTTGATCTCGGAGAACACGTGGCTCTCGACGGGCACCTTGGGTTCGAAGAGGAGCGAGGCCCACACGATGTCGCTGAGGTTGCCGGGCGCGCCGAGCTCCTTGTCGAGGCCGAAGCCGTCGGAGATGTCGCCGCCGACGACCATCGCGTGGGCGAAGAGCTGCGTCGTCGGGGTCGGCTTCGCGGCAGGTGCCGCGGGCGTCTGCGTCGGGGCCTCGCCGGCTTGGGCGGGGAGGCAGAGGAGGAGTGAGGCAAGGCTGAACATGGGGAATCTCCGGTCGAAGCGCCGATCAGGGGGCGCCGAGGCCTCGGACTGTTCTACCATCCCCCGCGTCGCGGCAGACGAATACGAACGATGACGAGTCAGCTTCCCACCGAGACAGAGGGTCTTGATCCTCACGAGACGCCCAGCGACGGTCCGCGTGAGAAGCCCGTTCCTGTTCCTCGCGAGACAAACCGTCCTGGCAACCCGGTGCGCCATCCTTTCTTCGTCACCTGCGCGCCCGGGCTGGAGGAGCTCTTGCACGCCGAGATTCGCGGGCTCTCCCTGGGGAGCGTCGAGCGCCAGGTCGGCGGGGTGCGCTTCGTGGGCACTCTGCGTGACGCATGGCGCGCGAACTTGGAGCTGCGCACCGCGGTTCGCGTGCTACTGCGCGTAGCACGGTTCGAAGCACGCACGGATGCGGAGCTCTACGCCGGTGTGCAGACGATCGACTGGAGCCCGCATGTGCGGCCCGAGGGTTCGTTGCGCGTCGATGCGCACTCGAACAGGTCGGAGCTCGAGCACACGCTGTTCGTCGAGCAGCGCACGAAGGACGCGATCTGCGATCAGATTCGCGACAAGACGGGCGTGCGTCCGTCGGTCGACATGGAGGATCCGGAGCTGGGCGTGTACGTGCACTTGTTCGAGAACCGCTGCACGGTGTTGCTCGACACGTCGGGCGATTCGTTGCACAAGCGCGGCTATCGCAGGTTCCAAGGTCGCGCGCCGCTCGCCGAGACGTTGGCTGCCGCAATCGTGCTCGCGTCAGGTTGGGACAAGCGCTCTCCCCTCGTCGATCCGTTCTGCGGGTCGGGCACGATCTTGATCGAGGCCGCGATGATCGCCGCCGACATCGCACCGGGTTCGTTCCGCGCGCGCTTTGGGTTCGAGAGATGGCCCGGTCACGAAAAGCGCGAGTGGACCGCGTTGCGCGATGCAACGCGCAAGCGTTCGACGATGCCGAAGAAGTTGGTGTTGCGCGGCAGCGACATCGATCGCGAGTCCGTGCAAGGCGCCGTTTCGAATGTCGCCGCCGCCGGGTTGGAAGGCAAGATCGAGTTCACCGTCGCGCGCGCCGAGGACTTGGATCCCAAGCGCGGCTGGAACGCGTGGCTCGCGACGAACATCCCCTACGGCGAGCGCGTCGGCGACGAGCGCGAGCTCGAGCCTTTGATGCGCAAGTTCGGCCAGATCCTGCGCGAGAAATGCCAAGGCTGGCACGCCGCGATCCTGACCGGCAATCCGCGGTTGACGGAGACGCTCGACGTGCGCACGCAACGCAGGATGGCGCTGAAGAACGGCTCGATCGACTGCGAGCTGTTGCTGTCCGACTTGTGACGCTCACAGTGAGCAGGCGTCGAACGGTGAACTGCAATCAGGCAGCAGAGCCCAAGTTCTCGCGCAGGATTCGTGGATGCCGAGCAGCGATGCGGAGCAAAGCGACAGCAGGACCATCCGGCTTGCGACGATCCTGCTCCCAGTTGCGCAGCGTGTGGACGCTGATGCCCATCGCACGCGCGAAACGGGGTTGGCTCAGCCCGACGAATCGCCGCAGCGCAGCCACGTCCTCGCCTGATTCGAATCGACCGCTCATCAGGCGCTTGCGGGTTCGTGCCGGGATGGCACGTGCCATTTGACTCGGGGTGAGCTCGGGGATGTCGTTCATGTCATGTCGTCCAGGTAGGAGTGATAGAGACTCTGCTCATGTCGCGTGGCCCAGCGCGCGCTGATGATCCGGATGCTGTCCTCGTCTCGTTCGGTCCAAACGACAAGTACCAGGCCTCGACGAATCGGCCCGATGGCGATGAACCGGTCTTCGATTTCCGAATGGCTCTCGTCGAAGATCTCGAGGTACTCATCCCCGGCGGTGAAAATCTCTCTGGCCTCATGAAACGAGATCCCGTGCTTTTTCTGATTCGCGCGATTCTTGGCCTCGTCCTATGTGATCCTCACATTGGACAGAGTAAGCCATTGGCTTATGCCAGTCCAGCCATCGCGGACAGATCCTGCGCCAGAAATGCCAAGGCTGGCCCGCCGCAATCCCGAGCTGCAATCCTAGGTTGACCGTGACGCTCGACGTTTGCGCGCAACGGAGGATGGCGCTGAAGAACGATTCGATCGACTGCGTGTTGCCGTTGGCAGAGTTCCGGCCGCGCCTCGACGGGCACTCACAAGATGCGCAGAAATGTGCCCTCCGGTTTCTGCGCGTGACATGAGTACCCGTTCTCGTCCAAAGCGTTGAAGATCTCGAGCCAGCATGCCTCGGTCTCGATCACAAGACGGGTCCAGATCTCAATCCCCTTGCCCTCGATCGAGAACTCTCCTTGTCCGAGCAGGACCCCCTTCAGGCGCGAGCCGAGCGCTGCTCGAAAGGCCTGCGGTTCTCTACTAACCCACCTGACGTCGTCCATGTCGACCTTGAACGGCATCGAATCGTCGGTCGCGAGCCACAGGTCGTCGAAGCGCGACCACGAGACCGAGATCCGGACTTGCGAACCCCACACGAGTCGGATGGGAAGGTTGGGATCGAGATGCCAGACTCCGTCCTCGAACCGATGCTCGGTCGTCGAGAATCCCGTGAGGACCTCACCGATTGCAGGAGCAAAGGCGCGGCGAATCGAGTCGAGCTGCTTGTCGAGATCCATGCGCTACTCGCGATCAGTGACACCAAGTCCATTGTGGAGCGGTCGTCTCAGCCTTCGCCTCTGCGCACGACGAGAGGCAGCAGGATGGCCACGATCACGAGGAACGCAGCACAGCCGTAGAACACCCATTTGCCTTCCACGGTGAAGGTGACGGCGATCGCGGCCAGCGTGCAGACCAGCATGATCGTGCCGATCGTCTTTCGTCGGCGAGCGTCCGCGTCTGCGCTCATCGAGTGGGCACCCTCAACGTGCAGTGAGCGCCGGTCGCTTGCGGGTCCGGGAGGAACCTGGACTCATTCCCCGAGTAGCTCACGTCGACGCAGCCACGAGCGGAGCCAACTCTTCCGTCTGTACGGGAGGCTGACGGAGTTGTGCCAGGGCAACGTTCAGGCGTGTCAGGTCGAAGCAAGATGGTGAAAGGATCTCGATGCCGATTGCTCTTCCGTCCAGTGCAAAATCCACCAACATTCCGTCGCCCAAGTCCGCCGTGCGAGTGCTGTGATCCCCTCTCTCTCGCGAAAGGTAGTCGTTCGCAGCGAACGGCTTGCCCTTGCAGTAGGTGACTTGCAGTTCGCACTGCTTCATCGCCGGTCGGGTGTTGGGAACGTCGGCGTGCATCACTCGGGTCGGCTGGAAAGGGTCGCTTGGCCGTCGTCGTCTAAGTCGACCGTGATCTCGTTCGGTGAACAGCACACGGGACAATCCTCGACGTAGCTCTGGTGCTCGCCGGCGGATGCGTCCAGCGGAACGACGATCTCCTCGCCGCACGAGCCGCATGTGTACGTGGCTTCTTCGGTGAGCTCGAGCTCTTCGTCAGACCCGTCGAAGTCCTCTTCCATCGCGTGCTTGAGAGAGTCGGTCGTGCTCGAACGGAGGTTTGCCGCCCGAGCGAGCGTGACTCAGTGGTGATGATGCCCGTGCTCGCCGTGCGGATGCCCGTGCGCGATCTCTTCACGCGTGGCGTCGCGCACGCCCTCGATGCTGACGTCGAAGTGCAGCGTCTTCCCGGCCATCGGATGGTTCGTGTCGATCACGATCTGATCGCTCTCGACCTTCACGATCCACACCGTCGTCGATCCGCCCTGCGGATCCTCGGCGCCGAACTGCATGCCGGGCTCGAGGTCGACGTCGTCGGGGAACGCGTCGCGCGGAATGCGTTGCAAGCCGCGCGGATCGTGCACGCCGTAGCCCTTTTCCGGAGCGACGTCGACCTTGAACGCGTCACCGCGCGCACGACCCACGAGCGCTTCTTCGAGACCGGCCACGATGTTGCCGGCACCTTGCAGGAACTCGAGCGGCGGACTGCCCTTCGAGCTGTCCACGACTTCGCCGGCGTCGTCGGTGAGGGTGTAATGGATCGTGACGACCTTGCCGTCGGTCACCGTCTCGGCTGCGTGCTTGCTGATGCTCATGTGTCGTTATCTGCGGGGTTCCTGGAGGAAATAGGGCGCGGAGAGGATAACGCCCGATGACGCGGGTGCCCGCGAAATCAGCTCGCGGAATCAGTGTGTGTGAGCGACGTCCGAAGCGGACGGTTCGTCGTGCAGTGCGGAGAAGAGGTCGCGCTTCCAAGCCACGCGCGCGAGCGACGCCAGCAGCAGCAGCCCCAGCGCTATCCCGGCTGCGATCGACCACCAGGCTGCACCGTGCTCCAGCGTCTCGCCCACGTGCGCGCTCGGGGTGAGACCGAGCCACGGGTAGAGCCTATCGACGAGGAGACCCAGGGCGAGCACGCTGACGAACAAGGCAGCGATCTGCACGGCAACCGCGCGCCGGCCCAGCACTTTCGAAAACATCACCAGCGTCGCGATGTTCGTTGCCGGGCCCGCGAGCAGGAACACGAGCGCGGCGCCGGGCGAGAGACCCTTGAGGATCATCGCTGCTGCGATCGGCGTCGACGTCAGCGCGCAGACGTAGAGCGGAATGCCGATCACGAACATCAGGAGCATGCCGGAGAGACCGCTCACGATCGGCGATGCGAACACGGACTCTGGCACGAGCGCCACGATCGCTCCCGACAGCAACACGCCGATCAGGAGCGAGATCGCGAGGTCGTCGAGCATCTCGACGAAGGCGTAGTGCAGGATCGCGGCGACCGGTCCGCGCGTCTTCGGGCTCGCGACAACCGCGTGACCGTGCTCTTCGTGGCCACCGTGCTCTTGGTGGCTAGCGTGCTGTTGGTGCCCAGCTTGATCATGCGGGCCGGCGTGATCGTGATCGTGATCGTCGTGGGCGTGATCGTGCGACTCGACGCGTGCGGGCTGCACCGGCTCCTCGCCGCAACATCCGGCCTCGAGCTCCGCTTCGTGGATCGCCGCAGCGGGCACGTTCACGTCCCGGCCCGAATTCACGAGCCAATTCACTGCGGCTCCGGACGTGATCGCCGCCACGATCGCAGCGATCGGTCGCACGATCGCGAGCAAGGGATCGAGCAGCACGAAGCTGACCGCAATCGAATCCACACCGACCTCGGGCGTCGCGATCGAGAATGCGCTCGTCGCGCCCTTGCTCGCGCCCGAACGACGCAACGCGAGCGCGACCGGCACCACCGAGCACGAACACAAGGGCAACGGCGCGCCGAACAACGCGGCCAACGTCACGGACTTCATGTCGTTCCCGGCGAGGTGACGCGCGAGGTTCACGCGCTTCAGCACGAGCTGCACGACGCCCGCGAACACGAGCCCCACCAGCAAGAGTGGTGCGAAATCGAGGAACACGTCGAGGCTCGCCGCTCCGACGCGCCCGAAGAACGCACCGAGCGCTTCCAGCCGCGGCATCGACACTGCGGTGATGCCGATCCCGAGCACGACGGCGACGAGCTTCAACTGCGGACGGTCGTGTCCGTGAAACACTTCCGGCAGGAGATCGCACGCCGCGACGTACAAGAACGTGCCGCACGCGAACCCCGTCAGCACCGAATCGAGCGCCGGCGCATGCTCCAGCAGGTTGCGGCCGACCAACAATCCGGTGGGCTCGATCAGCGCGAACAAGCCCAGGAACATGAGCATCCGCGTGCTCGACAACTGCGCGAGACGCATGACGGTCGCGAGCGAAAACGTCTCCGTCGCCTTGTGGATCAGGAGCGACACGACGAGCTGCGGTGTCGCTGCGGAGCTACCGACCACCGCCGACAACGCGAAGCCCGCGGTGATCGCGTGCAACGACAACCCGACGTACGTCGCCGACCACAACACCGTGTGCGGGTTCGCGTTCGTCGATCCTGCGATCGCGGGCAACCAAACCTTCTCGATCGCGAACAACAGCAGGAGCCCCGCCATCGCCGCGACCCACGGTGCCAACGAAGCGCCTTCGCCGGCAATGTGGGCGATCGGACCCTCGTGCTCGTCGCCGGCCCCCGCGAGGTGGGGCAACAGGTGCAGGAAGATCGTCCCGAGAAAGATCCCCGCCGCGACCGCGACGAAGAGGTGCAGCCCGCGCTCCGACCAGCGCCGATAGAGCGGCAACACCGCGCCCACGATGGAGGCGGAGAGCAGCGCGAGGGCGAATTCAGAGGCGGTGAGGTCCACGTGCGACCCTGCGCGGCGCCGGCAGGGCCGCATAGATTCCTCGACACGGGCCCTCGACGCCAACGACTTCGCGCGACGTTCGTAAGGGGCCGTCCCGTTCCTGGACGGACCGCCGCGCGTGGTCCGACCGGGTTCCCGCACCCGTCGGCGATCCGACTTGTCTCGACGGCGAGCAGCGGGTACCTACTTTCCCCTCTTTCTGCGAACCAGCGATCCTTCGACCCGATCAGCGGTGCCCGTGACGCGCGCGTCTCGAGCCCCTGACGAACCCGCTCTCCCCGCGGCCGAAAACTCCATGATCGAAATCAAGCACCTGACCAAGGACTTCGGCCCCCTGCGCGCGGTCGACGACATCAGCTTTTCGGTCGCGCGCGGCGAAGTCCTCGGATTCCTCGGCCCGAACGGCGCGGGCAAGTCGACGACGATGAAGATGATCACGGGGTTTTTGTCCCCCACCTCCGGCAAGGCCTCGATCGCCGGGCACGACATCGAGGACGAGCCGCTCGCAGCGAAGAAGCGCCTCGGCTACCTGCCCGAAGGTGCCCCCGCGTACGGCGACATGACGCCGCACTCGTTCCTCGAGTTCATCGCCGACATCCGCGGCCTCGCGGGCGCCGAGCGCAAGCGACGCATCGACGAAGTCGTGCAGCGCGTGCACCTGCAAGGCGTGATGTACCAATCGATCGACACGCTCTCGAAGGGCTTCAAGC
>JBBQNP010000156.1:0-10260 GCA_038330085.1 Planctomycetota bacterium
TCGAATCGAACGCCGGCACGTTGACCGAAATCATCGAGGAGATGCTGCGCGCGCGCACCTCCGAGCGCGAAGGCCGCATCATCGACTTCGACGAAGCCGGCTCGATGGAGGAGAAGAAGCGCGAGGGCTACTTCTGATGCAGCATCACGAAGAGCTCGACCGCGTCGGCATTGAAGGCTGGCTCGAGGCGTACCAACGCAAGGAGCTGCTCCGCATCCTCACGTGCGGTTCGGTCGACGACGGCAAATCGACTTTGATCGGACGCCTGCTGCACGACGGCGCGGGCGTGTTCGAAGACCAGCTGCGCGCGCTCGAGAAAGACAGCAAGCGCTTCGGCACGACGGGGGAGGAGATCGACTTCGCGCTCCTGATGGACGGTCTGCAGGCCGAGCGCGAGCAGGGCATCACGATCGACGTCGCGTACAGGTATTTCAGCACGCCCAAGCGCAAGTTCATCGTGGCCGACACTCCCGGCCACGAGCAGTACACGCGCAACATGGCGACCGGCGCTTCGACGTGCGACCTCGCGATCATCCTGATCGACGCGCGCAAGGGCGTTCTACCGCAGACGCGCCGTCACGCGTTCATCTGTTCGCTCCTGGGCATCAAGCACGTCGTCATCGCGATCAACAAGATGGACCTCGTCGGGTGGGACGAGTCCGTGTTCGAAGCGATCAAGCGCGACTGCACTGATTTTCTCGCCAAGCTGCAGGTGGGCGATCTGCGCTTCATCCCGATGAGCGCGCGCCGCGGCGAAAACGTCGTGCACGTGGGCACGTCGATGCCGTGGTACCAGGGCGGTCCGCTCCTCGACTACCTCGAAAACGTGCACATCGCGAGCGACCGCAACCTGATCGACCTGCGGCTGCCGGTGCAGCTCGTGCTGCGCCCGAACCTCGACTTCCGCGGTTTCGCGGGGACCATCGCGTCGGGTGTGTTGCGCCAGGGCGACGAAGTCGTCGCGCTGCCGTCGGGCAAGAAGAGCCGCGTCAAGACGATCGCGTCGGGCGGAGCCGAGCGCGATGAAGCGTTCGCACCGATGGCGGTCACGGTGACGCTCGAGGACGAGATCGACGTCAGCCGTGGCGACTGGATCGTGCGCCCGAACAATGCACCGCCCTTCGAGAACGGTGTCGAGGCGATGGTCGTGTGGATGGATGCGTCGGCGTTGCGGGCGGGGCGTTCGCTGCTGCTCAAGCAGGCGACGCACACGGTGCCTGCCACGGTGACGCACCTGCGTTACAAGATCGACGTCGAAACGCTGCGCTCCGAGAAGTCGGAGAGCCTCGAGCTGAACGGCATCGGCCGCGTTCGCCTCGAGTGCGCGCGGCCCATGCCGTCGGAGGCGTACGCGCGCAACCGGCAGACCGGCGCTTTCATTCTGATCGATCGGTTGACGAACGCGACGGTCGCTGCGGGGATGGTGCTCGAGGCGACTCCGGCCGATCTCGCGCTGGAGCACACGCGCAAAGCGTGGGACGCCGGCACGAACCTGCGCGGGAGCACGTCGTCGATCCCCACTGCGCGCCGCACGCAACGCATGGCGCAGCAACCGTTCACCGTGTGGCTCACGGGTCTTCCGCGCGCGGGCAAGAGCTCGCTGGCCTACGCGCTTGAATCCGCGCTGTTCGAGCGCGGACTCCATGCGCTGGTGCTCGATGGAGAGAACCTGCGCGCGCACATTTCGTCGGACCTTGGGTTCTCGGTAGCGGATCGCGCAGAGCACGTGCGCCGTGCCGCCGAACTCGCGCACTTGTTCACGGAGCAGGGATTGATCGTCATCACCGCGCTGGTGTCACCGACCGCGGAGTTGCGCTCGCGCGCCAGGTCGATCGCGGGGAAGGGCAGGTTCCTCGAGGTATTCTGCGACGCGCCGCTCGCAGTGTGCGAGGCGCGCGACACGGAGCGGTTGTTCGCGCGTGCACGTGCGGGCGAAATCGCCAACGTGACGGGGATCGACCAGGCGTACGAGGTGCCGACGGCCCCGGACGTGAGGCTCGACACGGCCAAGTCGACTGTCGCCGACAATGTGAAGCGGGTGATGTCGGAGATCGTTGCGCGCGGCTGGATCTGACCACGCACGGTCTGCACTCCCCGCAACTCGCGGACGGCGAAACTCTCTCCTTGCGCTTGGTGCTCGCCGTGGCGATCGCACCTGCAGCTTCAGGGCTTGTGCTGCATCATCTCCACCTTGGCCTCGAGCGCCGACACCCTGCTTTCGAGCTTGTCGAGACGCGCATCGTTGCGCGCCGCGCGACATCCCGCGCCCGTGAACACGGATGCGAGAAGGGACATTACGAGGACTGCAGACGGAAACAGCTTGTTCATGTGAGTGATCTTCCTTTGTCTTCTTCACCGTGATCGGCAGGGGCTCGACAAGCTATCCCGCTCGCGGTTCCAAAAAAGGTTCGAGCCGGCCATCCGTGCAGGATGAGCCGGCTCGATTCGCTCCGGAACTTGCGTAACGACCCGCGTTGGTCACTCCATGGGGTGTTCGTCGAGATGCTTGCGGTGCGCACGCAATGTCGGGAGCATTCGGTTGGCGAAGGCCTTGATGTCCGCATCAGCAGCGTCCTTCGAATAGCGCTCGAAGAGGGCGATCGCGGCATCGTGACCCTTCACCTGATCAGCGTGGTACTTGCGCTCGAATTCCTTGCCGGTGAGGCTCGAGAGTTCGTCGAGCATCTCTTGGTGTTGGGCCTCCAGAGTATTCGAGATCGTCGCGCCCTTCTTGTGCGCAAGGCTCTCGAGGTCGCGGTTGGCCTTGCCATGATCGTCGATCATCATCTGGGCGAAGTCGCGCGTCGAACCCGTCACGCCTTTGTCGAGCGCGAGTTGGGAAGACTTCACCTCGAACATCCCCCCTTGCGTGGCCCCCGTGACGAACTTCTGATCGTCGGCCGATAATGCATGGTTTGCCGGCTCGCTCATCGATGCGGAGGTCGTGCCCATCTTGGCCGGGGCCTCCTTGGGCCTGTTCGCGTCGTAGTTCCCAGCGGACTGCTGCGGCGTCGACTGCTTGGACGTCGTCGGTGCGTCGCTCGACCAGCGGTCGTCGTTCTTGGTGTTGTCCGTGTGACAGGCCGCGGCCGCGAGGGACAGGAGCACGATGCAAGTGCGCTTCATGAGAGGTCTCTGGACTTCGGCTGCCCGAGCGTGGGAGCCGTGAATGAGGGTCGATCTGTATCGTCGTGAGGTTGCCCGCGTGTCGGATTTCGCGTTTGCCGCTGATCTTCCTCGGGGCGTCGCGAGAGGTGCGTTTCGCGCTCTCTTCGGCCCGCGTTGGCAAGTGCGGTGCCATGCCGATCTGGTATGCGGACCCGAACGAGAAGCAGATTACCGCGGGTGCTGCGCGTCGCCGCGAGGTCAGAGGATGCAGTTTCTACACGCGTGGGCCCGGATTGGACGGGAAAGGAACCTCACGTGACCTTCAAGTCGAGCACTCCGGCATGCGCCGCTTCATCTCATCCAGGCTGACGTCCTCGACGTGCGTCGCGATCCACCACGTGTTGCCGCTCACGTCCTTCACCGCCCCGCTGCGATCGCCGTAGAACTGGTCAGCCGGCTCGCGGACCGACTTCGCGCCGTTCTGGAGCGCGAGACGATATGTCGCATCGACGTCGCGAACGTAGACATACAGCACGCCCGGTGTCGACACCTGACCGTCGGGCGCCTCACCGATCATGACCACGGAGTCGCCGATGCGGACCTGCGCGTGCGCGATGCGATCGCCCGGCGCAATGAGCTCCGTGACCTTGCCGCCGAACGTGCTCTCGAGGAACTGCAAGAGCGCGCGCGCACCGCGCACCGTCAGGTAGGGAGAGACGACGGGTTGGCCCTTGGGAATGGGTTCGACGGACATCGTTGAGCCTCGTCGTCGCCGGCGTTCCGGCGAGCGTGTTTCGCGGGGTGGATCGGAAAAGGCAGTCTAGCGCCGCGCGCCACAAGTGGCCCGATCCACGGCGGTGGCGCGCATGACAGAGCCATGCACTTCTCCCTCACGGATCTGCGCGCCGTCCTCGCCGCGGGCGAAGGCAAGACGACCGAGTTCAAGCGCGGTCTGCAGCGGGATGCGACGCTCGCGCGCACGCTCGCAGCGTTCGCCAACACGCGCGGCGGGATGCTGTTGGTCGGCGTCGGCGACCACGGCGAGATCGTCGGTGCACCGCGGCCGAGCGAGACGCAGCAACACCTGGAAGGGATCGCGCGAACGTGCGTCGATCCGCCGCTCGAGGTCGAGATCGTGACGCTGGCGACGGAGGAGGGCCAGGTCGTCGTCTGCTCCGTGCCTCTTTCACCGAAGAGACCGCACGCAGCGTTGACGGCGGAGGGGGAGCGGATCGTGCTCGTCCGCGCGGGCTCGTCGAACCGCATTGCCCGCCCGGATCAGATCGCCGAACTCGTGCCGGACCGGATCGCACGGCCTGGATCCGACGAAGCGCGCGTTCTCGAGTGGATCGCATCGTCGGGTCGACGCGGCGTCGAGGTCTCCGCTTGCGTGCGTGCCCTTGACCTTGGCGTGCAGCGCGCACGCCGCGCGTTGGCGGCGCTCGAACGCGCGGGCCTCTTGATCGGTCACGGGGTCGGTGATGCGCGCGAGTTCCGCACGCCGTAGCTGCGCCGCGCATCCAGTTGCACAGCGTGTGTTCAGTGCGCGGGCGGCGTGCCCTCGGTCCGGGGGGGCACGAAGAAATCGAGCGGCCGACGCAGCATGTGCCGGCGCAGGGCCCGACCGAGGTCGCGCGCATCGGCAAACGTCGCCTTGCGTGCGCGTGCGGCGACGGCGAGCGCGAGCAGGAAGCTCGTGCCCAGGTTGGCCACGAAGATCACAGCAATGCCGAACGCCGCCCTGCGCACGAGCGGATCGTCGAGCGTTTCGCCGGAGAGGCTCGCCGCCGAGAGCACGAGCTGTCCGGCCGACAACGTCACGTGGCGCACTTGAAGTGGCAGCCCTGTCATCATGCCGAGCGCGGGTACCGCAGCGAGCAGGAAACCGAGTGCGACGCTCCCGCACAGGCTCGCGACGTGCGTTGCGAACCAGCGCGACACCGCTTGCATGCGATGCGGTCCGAACCGGTCGCCCAGACGATGTTCCGCGATCGCCTGAGGAAGACGGCGGTACACGATCCAGTTGCCCATCCACCCGGCCACGATGCCGGACAACCACAACACGACGCCCGTGATGATCGCGAAGAAAATCGTGCCGCTGCGCAGCGGGTCGAGCGAGCGCAAGGATTCCTCCGCGACCTCGGGTGTGAGGAACGGACAGCCCTTCACGATCTCGAACAGCCGCACGAAGGCGACTGCTCCCGCCGCGACGGCGAGGATGTTTCCGAAGGCCGCCGCGAGCTGCGAGCGCACGATGCGCGCGACGTGGTCGGCGAGAGCATCGGACCGCTCCGTGCTCGAACCGCGGTCGAGCGTCGCCGCGAGGGAGGCCGCCGTCATGGCCGGTTGCTTGGTCGCCAACGTGAAGCCCAGCAACTGGATCACGATGAAGCTCAGCGCGTAGTTCCATCCGGCGAGGAAGAACTCGACGAGGATCGGGAAGTGTGAATGCGTGACGACCAGCTTGATTGCCGCCGTGAACGTCGTGACGAGCCCTCCGCCGCCGGCCGACACCCACATGCGCGCCCATTCCGCGCGGGTCGTCGTGATGTAGTGCTCGCCGGTCTCGCCGGTGCGCTCGATGACCTTGCGCGCGATCAGCGCCATGTTGTCGCGCAGGAGCGCCCGTAGCGATCTGTCGTCCAGCCGGCCTCGCACCAGCACGCGGACGAGAGCGTGAACGGCGCCCGCGTGCGCCGGCGGAGGCGCGGGCGTGAACGCCTCGAAGAGCAGCACCATGCGGTCGAGGTGTCGCTCGATGACGTCGAGCGCGTAGACGAGTTCCACGCTCACGCCGGAGGTCTCGAGGTGCGCACGAACCTCCTCGTTGCTGCGCCGGCACGCGAGGACGTCTGCGCTCCAAGCCGCTTCGGCTTCCCGTCGCGCGACCTCGTCCACCTTCGAGTCGATCGCCGACAACAAATTTTCGGTCGTCGAAGACAGGGCGTAGCAGGGGGACGATCGCACGCTTCGATCGGCGTGGCGCTCCCGCATTTCCTGCGACAGTCCGAGCGGGCGCACGCGTGCCGCGAGGAGGCATAACGCTTCTTCGAGCGCCGCGCGCACGGGCAGCCACGCCTTGCCCGACCCGATGACCGTGCACGTGCGTTCGAACAACCTGGCGGGCACGCTGCTGATCCACCTCAACGCCTCGGCGTCGGGAAACAGGCGCGGCAGCATGCTCGAAAGATCGAGTTCTTCGCGCGGTTTCGGCAGGAGTCGGCGCGCCAAACGTTCGCCCATCTCGACCAGGAGCCCGCGCTCGTTGCGCAACCCGCCCTCGGCGAAGAGGCTCAGGGCGCTCGCCGACGCGAAGATCGCCTCGAGTGAGGAGGCCAGCTCGGCCTGTCGGCCCGGGGAGCGCTCCATGCTCGCGGTGAAGAGGGCGAGACGGGCGTGCTCGCGGCCGAGGATCTCGCCGCCCGTGTCCGACCCGATCAACTCGGCTTGTGCGGGCTGGGCCAACCAGGACACGAGTTCAACCAGCGCGTCGAGCCGTTCGCCGTGTCGGCGCGAGCGGACCAGCCGGTCGATGCGGGCGTCGATTTCGCCGAGCGCGCGCGTGCGGTCCGCGTGCGCAACCGGGGCGGGCTCGCGCTCTTCCGGCGTCGACGAGTTCTGCGTTGTCAGCGAGTTCATGGAGGGGGGGGCATGGGTGCAGGGAGTGATGCAAGCCCCGCACCATCGAGGGTGCGGCAGCGTACACTCCCGCCCCTCATGGCTTTCACCGACCAGGAAATCCTCGAAACGGTGCGCATGATCGAGCTCGAGACGCTCGACATCCGCACCATCACGCTCGGCATCAACTTGCTCGACTGCGCCGACCCGGACCTCGAGAGCTCGTGCGAGAAGGTCTACGCCAAGATCGTCCACCACGCCAAGGACCTGGTCGCGATCGGCAACGCGATCACCGCCGACTACGGCATCCCGATCGTCAACAAGCGCATCGCGACGACGCCGATCTCGCTCGTCGCGGCCGCTTCGGGCTCGGCGGACCTGGTCCCGTTCGCGCGCGCGATGGACGCGGCGGCAATCCGCTGCGGCGTCGACTTCATCGGCGGGTTCACGGCGTACGTGCACAAGGGTTTCACCAACTCCGACCGCGCGCTCTTCGACTCGATCCCCGCGGCGCTGAGCGAGACGAACCACGTGTGCTCGTCGGTGTCGCTCGCGAGCACGCGCGCGGGCATCAACATGGACGCGGTGATGCGCTTCGCGGAGATCGTGCTCGCGACCGCGCGCGCCACTGAATCGCGCGGTGCGATCGGTTGCGCCAAGCTCGTGTGCTTCTGCAATGCGGTCGAGGACAACCCGTTCGTCGCCGGCGCTCACATCGGCATCGGCGAGCCCGAGACGGTCGTCAACGTGGGCGTGTCGGGCCCGGGGGTCGTGCGTTCCGCGCTCGCGCGCCTCGGTCCCGAAGCCGACCTGTTGTCGATCGCGGAAACGGTCAAGCGCACCGCGTTCAAGATCACGCGCATGGGCGAGCTCGTCGGTCGCGAGGCGGCGCGCCGGCTCGGCACGACGTTCGGCATCGTCGACGTGTCGCTCGCGCCGACCCCCGCAGTGGGGGATTCGATCGCCGACATCCTCGAGATCATCGGCGTGGACCTCACCGGTGCCCCGGGGACCACGGCGGCGCTCGCGCTCTTGACGGACGCGGTGAAAAAGGGCGGCGCGATGGGCAGCTCTTCGGTCGGCGGATTGTCGGGGGCGTTCATCCCGGTCTCCGAGGACGCCGGCATGATTCGCGCGGTGCGCGAAGGCGCGTTGTCGCTCGCCAAGCTCGAAGCGATGACGAGCGTGTGCAGCGTCGGACTCGACATGGTGGCGGTCCCCGGCGACACGCCCGCGAGCACGATCGCCGGCATTATCGCCGACGAGATGGCGATCGGCATGGTCAACAGCAAGACGACTGCAGTGCGCATCATCCCCATTCCCGGCAAGGGACCGGGCGACACCGTCGACTGGGGTGGGCTGCTCGGGATGGCGATCGTGCAGGATCCCGGCCGGTTCGGTTGCGAGCGGATGATGCGTCGCGGTGGGCGGGTGCCCGCTCCGCTCCAGAGCTACAAGAACTGAGCGCGCGGTACCCGGCTCGTGTCGCGCGGTATTCGGCGCAACGCGTGCCTGGCACCGTATGACCCCTCCGTTCCCGACGTGGGGCTGAGACTCCCCGGAAGGGTCAGGAACGGATTGAACCGGGGGTGCCGGACACCTGCTGCGCTGAGTCTCGCGCAACCGGAGGCATGCACCACCGCGCTCACGGCCGCCGGCATGTCACGAAGTCCGATCGCGATCGCAAATTTTCTTCCGGGACGCCGCGCGCTTCGGGTGCGCAGTCGGGAAGTGGAAGGCGATTCACGGTGCCGACAGGCCTTCGCTTCCGATCCTTCTCAAGGTCGTCATCCGTGCGTCCGATGCAGGAGAGCCCTGCACGGCTGCCCCACTGCCGCGCGATCCGAGCCCCCCCCGTTGAACTCGAAGATCCTGCTCGTCGAAGACGTCGAGGAAGTGCGCACGAGCATCGCGCGCATGCTTTCGCGCCGCTTCGAAGTCGTCACGGCCGCGTGTGCACGCGAGGCGATCGCGACGTTCAACCGCGAGGGTCCGTTCCCCGTCGTGCTGTCCGACTACTGCATGCCCGACATGGACGGTCTCCAGCTCTTGCATGAAGTGCACGCGCACGCCCCTGGCACGGCCGGAATCCTGCTCACCGGAGTCGCGGACCTCGATCTGGCTGCAGCCGCGATTCGCGAAAGCGGCGTCTTCAGGTTCTTGTCCAAGCCTTGCGGCTACGAAGAGATGGTCGGAGCGATCGACGAAGCTCTGGTCAGCCACGGGCGTTTCGAGAGCCAGGCGCTCGAGCTCGAGTGCATGAAGTTCGGCAAGGCCGCATTCGGCGACTTCAACCAGCGGCTCGAGCGCACGCTGGCCCGTCAGATCGAAGCGCTCCAGCTACTGCACGAGTTCTCCGGCGAGCTGTGCACGGTCGGGAGCTTGCGCGAGATCGTGCGTCTGGCCGCCGACGCCGCGAGTCGAGTGCTCGTGGGGCGCGGCGTCCACGTCCAAGTGTGGGACCCGGACTCGGGCAGCGGCGGCGTCGACGGCGGCGCGGGCCCCGAGATGAGCTCGGACCTGTACACGCAAGACCTGCGCACGCGCGACGGCAAGGTCGGCGAGATCGTCGTCGATCTGTGTGCCGGCGCCCGCCGCGGACTATCTGCCTTCGAGCGCTCACTCCTGGCGTCGATCGCGTCGTCGACCGCGGTCGCAGCGCGTCACGAGTTCCGCCGTCGTGAGCGCGATCACGCGCAGCACGCGGCGATCGTCGCACTCGCGCGCCTGGCCGAGCAGCGCGACAACGAAACGGGCAAGCACCTCGAGCGCGTCGCTGCGTATTGCCGCCTGCTCGCGCAGAGTTTGCGCGCCGACGGACTGCACGCCGACGTGATCACCGACGCGTGGATCGACGACCTCGAGCGTTCCTCCGCGCTGCACGACATCGGGAAGGTCGGCATCCCCGACTCGATCCTGCTGAAGCCCGGGAAGCTCACGAGCGAAGAGTGGGAGATCATGAAGACGCACGCGGATCTCGGTCGACGCACGATCGAGAGCGTGCTGAACGAGACGGGGAATCACGACTTCCTCGTGATGGGCCGAGACATCGCCTGGTGCCATCACGAGAAGTGGGACGGCAGCGGCTATCCGCGCGGGCTCTCGGGCACGCAGATCCCGCTGTCGGCGCGGATCCTGGCGATGGCCGACGTGTACGACGCGCTCACGAGCGTGCGGCCCTACAAGCAGGCCTGGGCGCACGAGGACGCCGCGGCGTGGATCCGCGAGCGATCGGGTGCGCACTTCGATCCCGACGTGATGGCGGCATTCCAGAAGTGTCAGTCGCAAGCCGACGCGATCCACCACGAGCTGCGCGACAAGCCCGACGTCGACGCGTTCACGAGCCAGGTCTGAGTCGGAGTACGTTGGTTCGACTGACAGAAATACGGTGCCAGTCCCGTTTTTTCACACTTCGACGGTCGCTCGAGCGGGCGGCAGCCGGGGCCCACTCGAGCGACCGTCGTAGTGTGAAAAAACGGGTCTGGCACCGTATTTCTGTCAGTCGAACCAACGGACTCCGACTCAGACCGGGCT
>JBBQNP010000157.1:0-10173 GCA_038330085.1 Planctomycetota bacterium
ACCAGAGGAGCAGGCGGAAGCGGCGTCGGTGCAGGCACGGCCATGATGTTGCCGTTCTTGTCGAGCAGCACCTTGTGACCGCGGACGAGCGCCGGTGTTTGCGCCGAAACGGAGGCGACCAGACAGCCGACGAAGAGTGCGCAGGAGAGAGATTGTGTCTTCAATGGAGTGGTGATTTCGTGGGGTTCGGGTGCGCGACCGGCGGAATGCCTGCGTCGACGAACCGGGAGTGAGCGGAAGTCAGCGACAGCGAGCAGCGATCGCTGGATCCGCAATCGGCCCCGTACTTGGAGAATACTCTCTGTGCGGTGTCCTGGGCCCCGATTGCCCGAGGAGCAGGTTTCTGAGCATGAGGAGCGACCGGAAACTGTTTCGGACTGCACCGCCTCTGGGCACTTTCCGGCGGCAATTATGGCGCCTCGGGCGCCTCCGAGCAGGACCTCACCGATCGGATGAAAAAGTCGCGGGGCCGATCGGTTCGCTCCGATCGGCCCCGCCAGACTTCGAGTCCTCGCCGCAGCGAGGATCAGGCTCTCATTGCCACGTGACGAGCACACCGTTCGTGAGGTTGAACGTGCTCGTGGTGCAGAACGCGGCCGCGTTGCGGTACCACGTCTGGTAAGCGCGCGTGCCCGGTGTCGTGACGGCGCCCTTCACCGAGACCGACGGGTTGCCCGCCGTCGGATACTGCGACGCACCGGCAACGTTGGTCTTCGTGCCCAAGCGTGTGACGACGCCGCCGGCGCAGCGCAAGCCGTCACCGAACACCGCGTTGATCTGCGAGGTGCCTTGGAAGTAGAGGCAGCTCGCGTTCGGCATGCCCGAGCCTTGCAGCACGAGCGTGTCGTTCGCGAGGCTCGAGTTGCCGCTCGTCGTGAGGTTCGCACCGTTCGCGTTGACCGAGTTCGCGCAGCCGTTGCCCGCAGCTCCGTTGTTCGCGCACGGGCAAGCCGTGCCGGTGCCGTCACCGAAACAGTACGGCACGCCGACCGAGCCGCACGCGGTGCCGGTCTCGCTGATGTTGAAGCTGCCGGCGATCTGGTAGAGCGCGTCGTACGCGCCGACCTGAAGGATGTACGAGCTGCCGCACGTGGTGGGCCACGTGACCTCGGACTCGAGCCCGGGGCAATTCAGCCCGTCGTCGTTGCAGTTCAGCTCAGCACCACTCGGACAACCCGAGCCTGCATAGACCGCGATCACGGTGTCGTCGTCGAAGCTCGTGATCAGACCGCACGTCATGATCGTGGCGGTGCCCGTCGACGTCGCGGTGTAGTTGTACCAGGTGTCGTTCTCGGCCGTGGGGCACGCGCCGGACTGCTGCGGGCTGCTCGTCGCCAGCGTGTTGTCGAACGTGTAGGTGCCCGGTCCCGTGATCGCGATCGGCGCCGTGCAGTTGTCGTTCGTCGGCGGTACCGGCGGTACGTACGGATTGATCGTGAAAGTTCCCGGCGAAGGAGCGCCCGTGCCCCACTCTCCGACCTGGATCACGTACGTCGAGCCCGATGTCACGCTGAACTGGGTCCTCGATTGCAGACCGCAGGCGTCGTCGTTGCAGGCCAAGGCCGAGCCCGCCGTCGGGCAAGTCGTGCCCGCATAGACGGCGACCTTCGTGTCGAACGTCGCCATGTTGCAGAAGCTGATGTCCGCTTGACCGGTGAACCCCGACGTCCACGTGAACCACACGTCACGGTTGACCCCGACCTGCGCGGAGAAGTTGCAGATGGTTTCGCTCTGACCTTGGGTTCCCGTCGTGGCGGTCGTCGTGTCGAAGGCGAAAGGACCGGCCCCGACGATCACGTCCGGCGTCACGCAACTGTCGGCGCCGCCGACGAGCGGGGCCTGAGGCAGCGGGTGCGCGAGCGGTGCTTGCTGCACGATCTGACCGTGCTTGTCGACCAGCACTTTCTGGCCGTGGATCATCATGGGTATCTGGGCGGATGCGCTCAGACCAGCGGCGAAAGCGGCACAAGAGAGGATGTGTTTCTTCAATGGAGTAGTGCTTTTCGTGGGTGACGTGTGCGGGACGGGCCTCATGCCTGCCTCGACGAACCTGGAGAGAGAGAGATTGAAAGCTCGCAGGATCCGGAACCGGGCTCGTACTCCGAGGATACTGCCAGTGCGAATTCGCGGGTCCCGATTGCCCGGAACGTGGGCAGATGAGTGCGCACCCAGCGGAAAAAATTGAGTAACGAAATCACACGATCACGACGTCCGGCGGTGCAAGTGCAGCCTTCGAAGGAGCGCTGCAGACTCGTCTGACGCAGAGCGAAGTCGCTCACTACGTGTGCAGAGTCGCGCGTCGGCGTTCAGATCACGGCGTGAACACCACCGACAGACCGTTCGTCAGGTTGAACGTGCTGGGCGTGCAGTATGCGCTGGCATTGCGATACCAGAGCTGGAAGTTCCACGTCGTCCCCGACGTGATGTTCGATGCCGGCGTGCCGAACGTGTACGAGCGCGCGACGATGCCCGGCCCGTAGGAACCGGTGCCGAGGGCGCTCATTGCCGAGACGCCGAGTCGATAGGTCGGGCTCCCGACGCAGCGCAGCCCGTCGCCGAACGCGACCTGCGTCGCCGTGGGTCCCATGAAGAAGAGCCCCACGCTCGAAGGCACGATTCGGCTCGCGCTCAACACGAGGTCGTCGGTGGTGACGCTCGTCGTTCCAGCCCCGTCGAGCGCTCCGCCGACGCCCCCTGAATGCTGGCAGCCCGCGGTTGCGTCATTGTTGCCGCACGGACCGAGTGGCGACGGGCACGTGCAGTAGCGCGAGTACGTCTGTTCGCACTCGTCGGGGATGTTGTTCCCGTTCGAATCGCTCGAGGACCCGAGCGCGATGTCGACGGCGTCGTCGCGACCGTTGTGGTTGCAGTCCTCATAGGGCTCGCCGCGCGTCGAGAGCCCGTCGACGTCGTCGCCGAACAACGTGTGGCCCATGCGCGCCGTGCGCAGGCCGAGCTCTTCGGCCGCGATGAAGATGCGCGGGCGTGCTCCCGGCGTGAGCGGCGGAGCGAGGATGTCACCGGGCTCGATCGGCACGCCGAACTGGCTGTCGCTCTGGCCGATGACGGCCGATCCGCGGCGCACCGAGAACAGCAGCATGTCGGTCGCTCCGCCCAGCCAGTCATAGAAGTTGATCGACGGCTGGTACACGCCGTCGCCGTTCTCCGCGAGGATCAGCGCGTCGATGTCGTCGTTGATCGGCGAGAGGCCGAGCTGTGCGGGTAGTGCGTAGATCGCGATCGATCCGCCGGAGAGGAGGCGCCTGAGCACCGCGCTCGGCGGGACGCCCTGCAACTGCGCCGAGCCCGAGTTCGGCTGGGCGGTCGCTGGATCGGTGAACGCAGGGTCGAGCGAGAAGTACACCGCGGCGTTCGTCCCCGTCGGAAACGGCTCGATCGAGAGCGCGTCGATGTTGTCGAACGGAGGCGGACCGATCGGGAACTCGCGCAAGCCGAAGCCGCGGTAGAGCGCGCCCGACGTACTCATCAGCCCGTTGCCGTCGAACACGCCGACGTTGGGAGCGGGCGTACCGGGTCCGACGGGTCCGACGACCGTCGCGTACGGGGTGAACACGTCGGCTCCCGCTTCGTTCGCGCCGTTCGCTCCTTCGGAGAAGACGTTGGGTGGCCCGCCCGTGTTCGACACACCGGTCGCGATACGATCGACCGAGAAGTAGATGCGCGCGCGTCCGGGTTGGCCGGCGGGGATGGTGTTGTCGAACTTGGCGTCACGACCGAACGAGAGCGCGTCGACTTCGACGCCGCACGGAGATCCGGGTGTGTGACCGACGCACGTCGGATAGGCACCGATGCCGAGGTTGCCGCCGTTGAGCACGATCGTCGGCGCGGGCAGGGGACCGAATGCAGGCTGTCCGCTGGCTGCGCGCAGCACGTCGCCTTCGGTGATCGGCGTGGCCGCGCCGGAGTCAGGCCTTGCGATCGTGCTGCCGCGGAAGTCCACGGAGAACGTGACTTGGGTCTGGGAGTGTGCGCGCGATGCGAGGCACAAAAGCGCCAGCATGGACGTGATGCACGTCGTCGTGGTGCGCGCCGAGGGGATGGGCGAGCGCGCTTGGTGTGCGGAGTTCATGGGGGTGTGCGATCCGACACTTCGACTAGGCGATGTCACTGCGTTCCGACTTCTCTGCTCGCCGGCGTCACTGCTCGCCGGCGTCACTGCTGCCGGGTCAGTGTCGCTGCTCGTCCCGCAGTGGAAGACTATCCCTGTCCTGCCGAACGGGCAATCGCTGCACCCATCAAGACGCACCGAGTTCTCGAGATGTTCCTCGATGCGCGCGCACGCCCCCAGCGCGACCGAACGGGGTGCCCCGGAGCCTCACGGGGTGGAAAAAAATCGCTTGGATTTCCGCGCCATTAATCGAACTCCAACTCGAGGGGCAGCGCGAGTTGTCTTTCGCGCTCCTTCTCCCACGTCGCCAGCGTGCGCGGCAGGCGTGCACGCGCCGCCGGCAGCGGATCGACCGGCCACACGCACACACGTCCATCGGCGCAACCGGTGATCGCGCGCAGCGTGCCGCCTCGGGAACAGAGCGCGCCGCACGTCACGGCCGAAGCGAACCCTTCGCGGCGCGCGATCGGGGAACCGTCGATGGAACTCCACACGTACGCGCTCCCGTCCTGACTCGTGGTCAGCACGACGTTGCCGCTCTCGTCATATCCCGCGCTCGTGAGGTCGCCGACGTGCGTCGAGGTCGGCGTCGTGTGCGCGTCCGATTCGATCGTGCGCACGTCGAGCGACGAAGAGGGCTCGAGGCGCTTCGAGCGCACGCCGCTCCCGCCGAAGCGGCTCGTGATGAGGATCTGCGCGCCGTCGCGGCTGAACGTCAGGCTCTTGCACGCGAAGGTCAGCCATGCGTCCCGCACCGTGTTGGAATCGTGGGTGAGGTCGGCGAACGAGCGCGTCGTCGTGCCGTGCTTCGGATCGAGGAAGCGCAGCTTCTTGTCTGCGCACGCGATCGCGAGCTCGCCGCTCACCGGATTGAACGCCAGGAGATCGACGCCGCCCGCGGGTTTGCCGTCGCGGGAAAGAGGCCAGGTGTAGAGGAGCCGCCCGTCGCGCACGTCGTGCACGCGCACGATGTCCGCACGCGTGCCGATCGCGACGAGCGAAGCCTCCGGCGAGAACGCCGCGGAGTTCAACGGCTCGGCGGAACCCTCGAGCAACAGTGCGTCGCCGTCGGCGCGCGTGCTCCAGATGCGCGCCAAACCGTCGACGCACAGCGTGACGAGACGTTCGCCGCGCGGGTCGACGACCGCCTCCAAGATGTCCGCGCGATGATGGATCGCTGCTCTCGAGGGTGTTGCGGTTCGCGCATCGAAGAAGCCCACTTCGCCGTGTTTCGCTGCCGTGATCAGCGTGCTGCCGTCGGGGCTGAAGCGCGCCGACAACAATGGTCCGTCGCACGGGATCAGCGCGATGCAGGCCCCCGGATCGTGCGCGTCCTTCTGCGTCGACGTGCTCCACAGCCGTGTCGTACCGTCCTCGGAAGCGGTCAGGGCTCGCTCGCCGTCCGGCGAGAACGAGACGGTCTCGATCGTGCCGGTGTGGCCTTCGAGATCGTAGAGGTCCGGCCGCGAGCGCGTGTACCACAGGTGCGCGAAGGCGGTGTTCGTGCGCGCGAGCAGACGTTCTCCGTCCGCGCTCCAGGCCGCGTCGAGTTGTCTCTGTGGGACACGGAAGCGGCGTAGCAGCCGGTTCGAATCCGTGGAGAAGATGCAGATGCTCGTGTCGAACGACGTCGTGGCGAAGCGCTTTCCATCCGGGCTGTAGGCGGCTTGCGTCACGCGGTGGTTCGCGTGAGCTTCGATGCGCGTCGCGCATCCGGATTCCATGTCGCAGGCGAAGGCCCAGCCCTCGTCGTCGACGTTCGCGAGCACGACCGCGTGACGTCCGTCCGCGCACGCCACCAGCGCGTTCGGGACGTTCGGCACGTGCACGCCTGGGATCTTCACGGTCGTGCCGACGCGACCGCCATCGGCCGCGTCGAGTAGCGCAACGTCTCCGTCCGTGCTCGCCACGAGCACGCGCGTCGGGGAGGAATGCGGCACGAACGCGCAAGCTGCTGCGGCTCCACCGCAAGCGAGAGACCGCACGCGCGCGCCGCTGCGCGCATCGAAGAGCACCGGGTCTGTACCCGGAGCCTGGCTCAGCACGTACGCAGCGTCGGGCGAGAAGCTCACCGAGGTCAGCACGGCAGCGTTCGTGTCGAGCCACGCCGAATGCGCGAACGAGAACGCATCGCACAGTTCGGCGCGTCCAGACGCGTACAGCATCACGACGCGTGTTCCGTGCGGGTCGAACGAGGACAGGTTGCACGGCTCACCCGCGACGAACGAGTGGACGAGCGCTCCGGTTGCCACGTCGTGGAGACACGTGGTCCCGGCCTGGTCCGAGGAAAGCAGGCGAGCGCCGCTCGCATCGAAATTCAGCGCGGTCACGGCGGCGGCGTGGCCGTCGAGCGTCCGCAGACGGTCCCCGCTCGCGAGGTCGACGAGGAAGACGGCGCCGCTCGAGAACCCGATTGCGCCGACTGCGGAGGTCGTGCACGTTGCAATCGACTTCACGAAGAGCTTGTCACGTGGCGGTTCGATCGCGCGCGCGAGCCAGCACTCGTCGAGCGCGGTGAACAAGCTGGCCCGCGTCAGGTCGTTCGGCGCGCGCTCGACGGCTTCGATGCCGAGCGCGAGCGCGACCGGCGGATCTTCTTTCGCGAGCGCTTCGGCGCGTTGCGCTAGCTTCTGGCCGACCGCGAAACGCAGCGCGCGCTTCTCGCCGGCGAGCAAGTGCAACGTGACCGCGAGGCCGACCGACAACAAGAGGATCGTGCCAATCGTCGCGACCGCGAGCGTCGGATGGCGCTTCGTCCAGCGCGCGAACCGCACGCGCGTCGACGCGGGGCGCGCGCGGATGGGCTCGTACTCGCGAATGCGACGCAGGTCCTCGGCCAGGTCGAGCGCAGTGGAGTAGCGGCGGTCGCGGTCCTTCTCGAGCGCGGTTTCGAGCACGACCTGGATGTCGGCTGGTAGCGTCGGGTTGCGCCGACGCGCGTCGGGCACGGGGTCCTGGAGGATCGAGCGGTACATCTCGGTGCGCACGGCGTGATCGAACGGGCGCGCGAGCGTGAGGGTTTCGTAGAGCGCGACGCCGAGCGAGTAGATGTCGGTGCGACGGTCGAGCGCGGCGCTCGCTTGCGAGAGTTGCTCGGGCGACATGTACGCGGGCGTGCCGAAGAGGTCGCCGGGCTGCGTGAGGGCTCCGGCGCGCGAAATGTCGTCGTGCGATTCGTCGTCGCGCGCGAGGCCGAAGTCGAGGATCACCGGCTTGCCGTCGATCGCGACGACGATGTTGCCGGGCTTGATGTCGCGGTGAACGATGCCGGCTTCGTGCGCGGCGTGGAGTGCGCGTGCGGCGCGCTCGAAGAGGAGGAGGATCGTGTTCAGCTCGAGCGCGGTGCGCGGAGGGATGCGCAGGCCGAAGACGGGATCGCCGTGGGTGGTGCGTGCTTCGGCGATGAGGTCGGCGAGCGTGCGGCCCTCGACGAAACGCATCGCGATCCAGGGCGTGTTCGATGTGAGGTCGGCGTCGTGGATGGTGCAGAGACCGGGGTGCTCGAGCCGCGCGATCACGTCGGCTTCGCGGCGGAAGCGCTGGCGCTTCTCGTCGGAGACGGTGTCGAAGCCGGTGGTGAGGACCTTGAGCGCGACGCGGCGCGCGATGCGCGAGTCCTCGGCGAGGAACACGGTGCCTTGTCCGCCGCGTCCGAGCTCGTGGAGGATGCGGTAGGGACCCAGGCGGGGTTCGGTGTCGGCGGGAACGGCGGAGGTTTCGTCGAGCGGACGCGCGCTCGAAGGTGGTGACGTCAGCCTGAGCCACTCACGCGCGACGGCGGATTGGCTGCGCGGAAAGCGCTCGAGCCAGTGGGTCAGCGGGTGGAGGTGCCCGCTCTCGAGCTCGGTGAGATAGGCGTCGACGAAATCGAAGACGTCGGCGTTTTCCGGCTCGTGGGTCATGCGATCCGTCGTGGTGATTCTACGGAAAGTGGCCCTGCTGGTAGTCTGCATCGCCGAGCTGGAGAGCATGAGTGTCGAATTCCCACGCACGTGAACCCGAAGACGAAGACGCTGGCGCGCGCGGCGTGGGTGAGACGCAGGAGATCGCGCGCGCGGCGCAGGAGAGCGGTGACGGCAGGAGGTTTGCCGAGTTGTATGAGAGGGTTGCGCCGGCGTTGTACACGTGGGCCAGCTTGAGGATCCGTCCGTCGATGCGCGGGGCGATCGATCCGGAAGATGTGGTGCAGGAGGTGTGGTGCAGGGCGTGGAAGGTGTTCGAGAAGTTCGATCCGGAGGCGACGCCGTTTCGGATGTGGGTGTTTCGCATTGCGAAGAACGTGCTGTTGGAGGGGTTTCGGAAGGTGCAGCGGAGTGGAGGGATGGCGGCGGGTCCTTCGACGAGGCTGTTCCAGATGCAGAACGTGCCGGATAGTGCGAGTGCGGTCAGTGGAAGGGTTGCGAGGGACGAGGGGATCAAGGTGTTGTTGGGATGGGTGGAGGGGTTGTCGGAGGAGGAGAGGCAGCTGTTCGTGCACTGCGGGTTGGAGGGGTTGACGTATGCGGAGGTTGGGGAGCGGATGCAGTTGCAGAGGGATACGGTGGCGAAGAGGTGGCAGGTGTTGAGAGCGAGGGTGGTGCAGTTCGCGGTGCCGAAGGATTTGGTGGCGGCGGGGTGAGGGGGTGATTGGGTGTGTGTAGGTGTGTGTAGGTGTGTGTGCGTTGACGCTGGTCGGAGCGCGCGGTTCGGGGCGGTCCAAGCAACGGCAAGGTGATTCCGCGCCTCCGGCGCGGTTGCGGCCGACGCGAATCGTGACCGGAGTACCGGCCCCGGTTCCCGCCGGTCCCCTAATTTTGGGCCGCAAGTTCATGCGAGTGGTGCGTAGAGCTCGTGGTGCATGGAACCCGGCGCACTGTCGCGCGCTTTCGCGTGACGAAGGGTGCAGCCTCCCGCGAGGGGTGCCTCGCACCACAAGCTCGATCGATGATTCCGACAGCAGCGATGAGGCGTCGAATCTTTTCACTCGGAGTCCGAAGTTGATGCAGCGCAGGTGGGTGTCTGGCGCCGATAGCCGGTATTCCTCATCGTTCGGTGCCTCGCGCCGCCCGCCCGATCCGCTCCTCGCCGAGAAGGACTGCATCGTGCGGGTCGATGGGAAGGTGATTCGTGCGAGGCCTCACACGCAAGTCGGGGGAGCACGGTTGTGATCTTGGTCGCGCTCGAAGGTTGCACGTAGGATGCGCAGGTGATGCGCATCCATCTCCTTCTTGTCGCTCTGTTGGTGTTCGAGGTGTTGTCGTCGGCGCAAACGGTGGGGCCTGCGTCGCGGACGCCTAGTGTCGAGCAGTTGCAGAAGGCCCAGTGGGTCGAAGGTCGCGTCGTGCTGCCGAAGGATGTGCCCGCGGACGAGCGATTGGTCGTGACTGCCGACGCGACTGGGCTTGCGGAATTCGATCAGATGAGCGTGGATGTCGGTGCGGACGGAAGGTTTCGTGTGGCCTTCGCTGCGGACGCGACCCGCGGACACGTGCGCTTGATGGGCAGATATCTGTTCCTCGATTCGTCGTCGATTTGGATATCGGGCGAGACGAAAGGTCCGATCGAATTGCATCCCGTGGTGGGCGGGCTGCTGCGCGGACACGTGAAGGTGAATGGGGCGGAAGCTCGCGAGACCGCGGAAGTGCTCGCGACGTCAGTGGAGTTGGAGGGCACACCGCTCGCGCCTGGGAGTGTGGCGGTGAGAAGGAGTGTGCGGATCGACGACGACTTCGCTTACGAAGCGCCGGCCTTGCCGAAGGGCTATCAGTGGACCGTCGCGCTCGTCGCCGGCCCATTCGCTCCGCTCGTCGCCGACGTCGCTGATGTTTCGCCCGGTCAGACGATGACGGCCGATCTGGTGTTGACGCGCGGCGCGCGCTTGCGCGGTCGTGTGCTGGATGCGGATGGCGGGGGCGTTGCGGGCGCGACCGTGCACGTCATCTCGCACGGCGACCCGCTGGCGCCGGAGCCGGCGGATTGCGGGAAGGTGCACACGGGCGGGGATGGTTCGTTCGAAATTCGCGGCGTCCCGGTCGGAGACGCGACGGTGTGGTCCGCGCGTGAGG
>JBBQNP010000158.1:0-10168 GCA_038330085.1 Planctomycetota bacterium
CGGCGTCGGCGACCAGCACCACGTGCAACCGCGCGTGATCGCGATCACGCAGTCGACCGAGGTCGGCACGGTGTACACGCCCGCCGAGATCAAGAAGCTCGCCGACTTCGCGCACTCACGCTCGATGTTCCTGCACATGGACGGCGCGCGCATCTCGAACGCTGCAGCGGCGCTCGGCGTGAACCTGCGCGCGATCACGACCGATGCGGGCGTCGACGTGTTCTCCTTCGGCGGCACGAAGAACGGCTTGATGGGCGCCGAAGCAGTCGTGTTCCCGCGCGGCGAACAGGCCGGCGAGTTCCGCTTTCAGCGCAAGCAAGGCATGCAGCTCGCGTCGAAGATGCGCTTCGTCGCCTGCCAGCTCGCCACGTTCCTGGAAAATGACCTGTGGCGCAAAAACGCCGAGCACGCCAACGCGATGGCGCAGCGACTGGCCCGCGCCGCTCTCGAAGTGCCCGGAGTGCGGCTCGCGTACCCGGTGCAGGCGAACGGCGTGTTCGCGCAGATCCCGCGCGACTGGATCGCGCCCTTGCAGGAGCGCTCGTTCTTCTACGTTTGGGACGAATCGGCCTCGGTCGGGCGCTGGATGTGCTCGTTCGACACGACCGAAGCCGACGTCGACCGCTTCGTCGCGCGCTTGCGCGAGCTCTCCGTCGCTGCGCCGGCAACTGCAGGCTGGTGATCCGTGCAGAGGCTGATCAGAAGCTGATCAGAGGCTGATCAGGACAGGATCACGGGTGCCACTGGATGGCGATCCCGTTCGTGAGGTTGAACGGCGACGGCGTGCAGAACGCAGCGGCGTTGCGGAACCAGATCTGATACGTGCGGAAGTCCCCGACGTGGCAGTTGCCGCGCACCGACACGCTCGCATCGCCCGCTACCGGATAGGCGGACTCCCCGTTCGAATTCAGCTTCGGCGCCAGGCGTGTGACCTGACCGCCGGCGCAACGCAGTCCGTCTCCGAACACCGAACCGGCACCCGCGCTCGTCTCGGTCGTGCCCTGGAAGTACAGCACGAAGGTGTTGGTCATGTTCGTGCCGATCAACGTCACCGAGTCCGCGGCGACGCTCGAAAGTCCGGTCGCGAACAAACGTCCGCCGACCCCGAGCGTGCTCAGGCAGCCGGCATCGGATCCCGGCGCGCTCGAGTTGCCGCATGGACAACCCGTGCCGCTGCCGTCGCCGAAGCAGAACGGCATGTGCTGACCGCCCGTCTCGTCATAGGCGTAGATGTCTTCCACGGGGCTCGTGTCGCTCGCCACGAAGTTCGTGGAGCGACTCTCGAACGCGACGACGAGTCCGTCGCCCGAGATCGACGAGACAGCCGACGCGCCGTTGCCCGACACGCCGGTGGAATCGACGCTGACGAGCTTCGTCGTGCTCGTCGATCGGTCGTGCACGTAGACGCTGAAGATCGCCGAAGGTGCGGGCGTCACGAGGTTCGTCGAAGCGCTCGCGAAGGACACGAATCGCCCGTCGGGCGAGATGCTGGGAGAGCCCGACGTACCGTCGCCCTGCGCGCCGGCGGAATCGATGCTCACCAAGTCGGTCTGCCCGGTCTGCCTGTCGTGGACGAAGACGTCGGCTGACGAGTTGCCGTCGCCGAACACCAGGTTGCTCGCGATGCTGTCGAACACGACCCAGCGACCGTCGCCCGAGATGCGCGCGTTCTGGCTGTCGTTCGCTGCTTCGCCCCCGCCTGAGTTCACGCTCACACGCACCGTTTGACCCGTCTGCATGTCGTGCACGAACACGTCGTCGCGCTGGTTCAAGTCGATCGGTACGAGGTTGTTCGCGCTGCTCCTGAAGCTCACGTAGCGTCCGTCGTCCGAGATCGAAGGCTGCGACGAATCCGCATTGCCCTCCGCGCCGTTGCTGTCGATGCTGACGCGCACGATCTGTCCCGTCACGCGATCGAGGACGAACACGTCCTCGAACAGGTTCGTGTCGCCGCCGACCAGGTTGGAGGCGTCGCTGTCGAAGGCCACGTAGCGTCCGTCGAAGGAGAGGGCCACGTTCAACGCGCTCGAATTGCCCGAGATGCCCGACGAGGTGACGTTCACGCGCTCCGTGTGCCCGGTCGCGAGGTCGTGGACGAAGACGTCGTAGGCGTCGTTGGTGTCGTTGACGACCAGGTTCGTGGCGAAGCTCGAGAACGCCACGAACCTTCCATCGCCCGAGATCGCCGGGTTGCGCGAGACGGAGTTGCCCTGGATCCCGGTCGAATCCACGCTCGCGCGGCGGGTGTGGCCGGAGGCACGGTCGCGGACGAAGACGTCGGAGAAGTTGTTCGTGTCGTTGGGCACGAGGTTCGGGGCCCAGGAGGTGAACGTGACATAGCGTCCGTCCCTCGAGATGGACGGGAGGTTGGAGTCCTGCGTACTGGGGGAGCCGAGAGGATCGGCGCTGACGAGCGTGGTCGTGCTCTGTGCGCGCGCGGGCGAACCAAGGCATGCGACGAACACCGTGAGCAGTGCGCCGCCGCACATGCCGGCGAGGAACATGCCGCCGCGAGGGTTCGAGATCATGGAAGGCTCCTGATGCGCGGCTGCTGGGGGCCGCTGATCCGCTGTGCAGGGTACCGTGGAAGTGCGCTCGCTAGTGGGCGCGGAGACACCGGTCTCAGACCCACATGACGCATTTCATGTGCACGAATGCCAGGCGGACGGTGCCGCGCGACCGTCGACAGGTGCGTGGAACCCCGACCTCCCGTTGGATTTGGATCGGCCGGTGCGGTTCGACCGATCGTGTTTTCGAGCACGGCGTATGATATCGAGCACATCGACGTCGAACCTGCGTGGCCCCGGGGCTACCGGGGGGCCCGCTCCTCGGGCCGGGAGACGCTCGTCTTTGCGTTGACGTCGCACCTTGCACGAGAATGAGCGGACCGGCGCTGGATCGACACACCTGCATGACCCGTTCTCTGCCCTTTCAAGATCCATGCATCGCCGCCGTCGCGAGCGCTTTCCCTGACACGCTCCTCGACCGCGAGTCCGCGGCCGGGATGATCGGGCGGCTCTTTCCCCGCGAGAGCACGAGCTTCATCCAGGGGCTCGTCGAGCGCTGCGGCGTCGACACGCGCTGGATCGTGCCGACGGTCGACGAGTTGCTCGCGCCGAGCACGTTCACCGAGCGCAACACGCGCTATGGTCGGGCCGCGGTCGAGCTGTCGGCGCGCGCGTGTCGGACCGCGCTCGAACGCGCTGGTCTGCGCGCCGACGAGATCGACGTGGTCATCGACGTGTCGTGCACGGGCATCGCGATCCCAGCGGTGGACGTGGCGCTCGCGCCGCTCCTCGGACTGCGCTCCGACGTCACGCGAATTCCGGTCACCGAAAGCGGCTGTGCAGCCGGCGCCCTCGGTCTCGCTATCGCGCAGCGGTTCGCGTGTACCGGTCAGCGCGTGCTCGTGCTCGCGGTCGAGCTGTGTTCGTTGTCGTACGTGCACGAGGACAGCTCGCGCGCGAACTTGATCGCGTCGGTGTTGTTCGGCGACGGTGCGGCAGCTGCGGTCGTCTTGCCGGAGGGTCGCGGTCCGTCGATCACGGCGTGCGGGTCGCACTTGATCCCGGACTCGTCGGACATCATGGGCTTTCATATCGGGGCGCCCGGCTTGCAGATCTTCCTCGATCGCAAGCTGCCGTCGGTGTTGCTCGAGGAGTTGCCGGAAGCGCAGCGCGTGTTCCTCGCGCGTCACGGTCGCACTGTGGCCGACATTGCGCTGCACCTGATTCATCCCGGTGGGCGTCGCGTGATCGAGGCCTACCGCGACATGCACGGTCTCGACGAGCACGCGATGCGGTTCACGCGCGAGGCGTTGCGGCGTTACGGGAACCTGAGCTCGGCGTCGGTGCTCACCGTGCTCGAGCTCGCGCTCGCGGAGAACCCCGCTGAAGCACGGCGAAAAGACGCCTTCCTCATGGCCGTCGGTCCTGGGTTGTCGCTCGAGATGTTGCTGTTGCGCTTCGGTGACTGAATCGTCTCGCGTTCACTTCGTGAACGCCGCTTTGACGTCGGCGCGGCTCAACACGATCAGCGACCAGATGCCTGCGGGGATCCCGGGCAGGCAGCACGCGCAGGTGAAGCACGGGATCATGGCGACTACGGAGGCGACGATGCCGACCGTGCGCTGACGCAGGCGCATTATCTGCATGCCCGCGTAGAAGACAAACGCCGCTCCCGCCAAGAAGAGCGTGTTGACGACGATGCTGAAGACGAGGTTTTTTTGCTCCCGGATCGTTCCAGCCATGCATGTCCACGTCCTTCGGCGCATGCTCGGCCATGAACTGCCGTGCAGGCTCGTCCAAGAAGAAGCTCGAGAGCGTGAGAAGGGCTGTAAGGACGGCGACGACGATCAGTCCGATGGCCGGCCCGAGAACGAGCTTGCGCGCGCGAGTCAGCAAGGCGAGCTCATTGGGCGGCGGCACCGGGGGAGGAACAACTTCACCTTCCTGCGTACTCATCCTTCACGCCTGCTTTCCGGCAACTGCAAGCGCACGTCTCAAACCGAGAAGGCCCGTTTCACTTCATCGTTGAGCAGCACGATGAGCGCCCAGATGCCGACCGGGATGCTGATGGGGCAGCAGGCGTCGCAACACGGGATGATCGCCAGTATCGATGCGGTGATCGCCAAAGGTCGGTTGCGCAGCTTCATCATTTCGATCCCACCGAACACGATGAAGCCGGAGATGGTGAGCAAGACGACGATCCCGATGACCGTCAGGATGTGGGATCCCGACGAGAAGCTCCTCTCGTACCTCTCGAAGTCCGACTGACTCATGTTGTTCCGAAACAGCTCCCTGAGCAGCGATCGAAACATGATCCAGGAAATCCCGGTCAATGCATCGAGCAGGCCTACGACGATGAGCGCGATTGCGGGGGCTTTGACGCGATCTTGCATGCTTGGGTCTCCGGGGCGTCCCGCCGCTCACGACGGACACGCGCCACAGAGAACCAGGAAGAGGACCGTTTGGCAACCGGAGACGGACCCACACGGTTCACGAGGCGCGCCGACCCGCTGTCAGCCCTCGACCTTGCCGAACAACCGCTCTCGCTGGACCTTGTCCTGCCCGACTTGCGACATCGGCTCGCGGATCTTCTTGATCTCTCCGCCTTTGAGCACCGCGATGGCGGCGGTGCTGGCCTTGACGAGCGCCTCGTCCTTCGCATCCTTGGTCGCGGCCTCCACGATCGGCACCCAAGCCTCGTCGCGCGTGATCGCGATCGCGCATACAGCGGCAGTGCGCTCCTTGTCGCTGCCCTTTTCGACCGCGGTTTTCAGCGCGTCCTTCACCTCTGCCTCCTGATCGCACGAGCCGAGGGCGAGGATCGCGTTGAGGCGCAGGAGCTCGTTCTTGTCCGACTTCGCGCGGGTGACGAGCATCGTGCGCACGCGTGCATCGGCTGCACCCGTTGCACCGAGCGCACGCAGGATCTCCTTCTGCACCGCAGGATCCTTCTCCTTCTGCAGCGCCGTTTGCAGGCCGCGGACCGACTCCGGCGCGGCGAGCTGCTCGAGCGCGACCGCGGATTCCGTGCGCAACACCACCTCGTGATCGTCGATCGACTGCAAGGCTAGCTCCCAGTACGCGGGCGGTGAGAGGACGCCCATCGCGTGCAGGAGACGTTTGTGCTTGTCGTCGCCGCCGTCACCTCGACCGCCGGCGGCTCCACCTCCGCCCCCGAACTTCCCGCCGCCACCTCCACCACCACCACCGCCGCCACCGCCGCCACCGCCGCTGCGCATCTCCTCCTGCATGAACGCGATCGCGTCGGGCTCGTCCGACATCAAGATGCGGCGCAGCGCGTTGATGCGCTCCTCCATCTTGAGCGTGCCCTTCTTCAACTCCTTGATCAGATCAGTGAGCTCCTTCTTCGTGAGCGGTTGCACCGATCCGCCGGCGGTCGACTTCGGATCGAACACTCCGGCGAGCACGACGCGGCGAGGCATGTGCGCGCCCGGAGGCATCGCGATCTTGCTCGTCGGATCCGCCTTCGTGAGAGCCGTCACGAAGCACCACTCGAGCTCCTGCGCCGTGATCTCGTACGGCACGGACAGGATCACCTTGCCGTCGGGACCGAGGAACACGTTCTGCGGTGCGATCGTCAGCCCGTCCGCGTCGGCCTTCAGGATCTCCTTGCGCGCGGCCGTGTCGATGCGCCGGTGGTCCATGCACGTGAGACCGTGGAAGCGCGGGCACGGCTTGTCCGCCGACGCGTGCTCCGCCGCCGACGCGATCAGGTTCAACGTCGACTGCGACAGCTCGACGACCGTCTTGTCCGTGTAGACCTTCTCGAGCATGCGCTCGTTGGCCTTCTCGCCGTCCATGTTCACCGCGATGAAGACGACCTTCTTGTCGGCGGCGGCCTTCTCGAGCGTCTTCTCGAACGAGGGCTGCCACTGGATCTCGGACGCCCCGGAATGAGGCGCACCCACGAACAGGAGGAGCAGGCTGAGTGCACGGATCATGCGGTTGAGTCTCGGTCGGGGCGGATCAGGGGTCGAGATAGAACCAGCCGAAACCCTCGGGTTCCCGCGGAGTGTCGCAGCAGGCCGGTTTTCTCACGTTGGCCGGACGTGGAGCGCCCGGGACCGTCTGCGGTACGATCGGCATCGGAAGGCCCGCGCACGAACATGATCTTCAAGCCGTACTACCTGGGTTGTCTGTCCCACGCTTCGTACCTCGTCGGAGACGAAGCCTCGCGCAGCGCTGTGATCGTCGATCCGCAGCGCGACGTCGGCGGTTACATCGCGGACGCGGCGGACCTCGGGTTGTCGATCCGGCACGTGATCCTGACGCACTTCCACGCCGACTTCGTGGCGGGACACCTCGAGCTCGCGGCGGCGACGGGCGCGTCGATTCACCTCGGTGCGCAGGCTCGCGCGGAGTACGCGTTTCATCCGCTGCACGACCGCGACGCGATCGAGATGGGTCGAGTGCGGCTCGTCGCGCTCGAGACGCCGGGTCACACGCCCGAGAGCATCACGGTGCTCGTGTACGACCTCCAGAAAGACGAGCAGCAGCCGCAGATGGCGCTGACCGGTGACACATTGTTCGTTGGCGACGTCGGGCGTCCTGACCTGATGGCGTCGGCGGGCGCGAGTGCGAACGATTTGGCTGAGCGGCTCTACGACACGATCCACAACCAGCTCGCGAGCCTGCCCGATCACGTCGCGGTGTGGCCGGCGCACGGAGCGGGTTCGATGTGCGGCAAGAACCTGTCGAAGGAGCGCTCGTCGACGATCGGTGCGCAGAAGCAATCGAACTGGGCGTTCAAAACGATGACCAAGGCCGAGTTCGCGCGCGAGGCGACGAGCGACCTGCCGCTGCAGCCGGCGTACTTCGGGTTCGCGGCCGACTTGAATCGGCGCAGAAGGCCGACCTTGGGCGTGCTGCTCGAGCGCGAGCTCGTCGCCGTGCCGATCGAGCGCATCTTGAGTGCGATCCAGGGTGGCGACACCGTGCTCGACGTGCGCGAGCCGGACGATTTCGCGCGCGGGCATCTCGCGGGCTCTATCAACATCGGTCTCTCGGGCAAGTACGCGAGCTGGGCCGGGATCCTGCTCGATCGCGAAAAGACGATCTGGATCGTCGCGCCGAGCGGGAAGGAGACGGAGGCCGTGATGCGCCTCGGTCGCATCGGCTTCGATCACGTCGCGGGGTATCTCGAGGGCGGGTCGGCGTCGATTGCGGGGCTCGCGGGCCTCGCGTCGTTCGGCCGCAAGAACGCCGACGAGCTCGCGGCCGCGCTCGCGTCGAAGTCGCCGCCGCACGTGCTGGACGTGCGCGCGCAGAACGAGTGGAACGAGAAGCACATCGACGGCGCACAGCTCGTGCCGCTCGATCAGCTCGAAGCGCGTGTCGCTAAGGTTCCGCGCGACAAGCGCATCGTCGTGCACTGCGCCGGCGGCTACCGCAGCTCGATCGCCGCGAGCATCCTGATGAAGCACGGCCACGCCGACGTCGCCGACCTGATCGGGGGGATCGGCGCTTGGGTTGCGGCGGACAAGCCGACGGTTCGCACCTGACCGATGCGCAGTTTCACGTCGGACGCTTCACGATCTGCGGATTGTCCGTGGCTCGATGCACGCAGATCCGGGTCACGTGATGAAGTGCACACCGAGTTGAACGTGGAGCTTCACGGCGCGCGCAAGATCATCTTTCCCGTCAGATCGAGCACGTTGATGATCCCGCTGCTGTCGTCGAACGACATGCCCGCCGCGAAGATCATCGGGCCGTTGACGTGGTAGAGCGAGATCAGCCCCGCGCCTTCGCGGTCGTCGCATCCAGCCTGAAACGTCGTGTTGCCGTTGCGCGCGCGGGTCTGGAAGTACCCACCCGTGTTCGAATCGCACAGCGTCGCGACCAACTTCTCGTCCGGTCCGTCCACCTCGATCGATTCGTTGCCGTCCTTGCACCAGCCGGCTCGCGCGCGCACGTGACCCCGCTCGTCGCCCAAGTGCCAGAAGCCGCCTTGCTTCGTGCTCCTCATCTCGGCGAAACCCTTTCCGTCGGCTGAGCGGAGCGCGACGAAGGGGACCTTGTCGCCGGCGGCGCCGATCGACACCGTGCCTCGTCCGTCGGCGCCCACTTCCAGCCCGCACTGGTCGTCGTCGTCGACGATCATGCGCCCGACGCCGACGCCCTCGCCGTCGAAGAGTTGGAACGCACCACCGCGCGTGGGCCCGGCACCGAAGTACGCGAGCACGTGGTTGCGATCCTTGTACGTCGAGATGCTTCCTCCGTGGCCGTCGTTGTCGCGCAGGACCACGGAGATCTCGCCCGACTTGTTGTTGAGCGATAGGTTGCCGCTGTTGTCGTCTTCGCTCCCGAGGTAGACGGTCTGCTTTCCGTTCGCGCCGTTGAGTAGGAGCGACGCACCCTTGCCCGCACCCGATCCGAGGTGCGCGAACTTGCCGCCGTCGCGCGCCATCAACGTGACGTCGCCGCCGTTGGCGCCCGCGATGACCTTGACGATCGCCTTGCCCTCGGGCGTCGAGAGCTGCAGGTTCCCGCCGAAGTTGTCGGCGGAGAGGCGCACCAACGTCGCACCGTCGTTCGAGCGCAGGTCGATCGATTGCGCGACCAGCTTGTCGCCGAGTCGGATCTCGGGTTGCGAGAACTTCCACGCCGCGTAGCCGAGCCCGGCCCAAGGCACGAGCGCGAACAGGAACGTGACGACGAGCAGGAGCTCGAGTCGGTGGATCTTCGAGAGCAAGTTGGGATGCGAGTCATTCATGAGGCGATCACTCCGAGTAGCGGAAGTCGCCTGATCGGAACGAATTGCTCCCAACTTGAATGAGCAGACTCTGACTCGGGTCAGCAACCCCGCGCGTGCGGCAAGCACCCACGCGTCGAGAGCAGCACCAGTACCTCCTCCGAAGCGACCTGGGCGTTCACATCGTTCCTCGCCGGATCCAGATCGCTACGTGTCCACGTACATCCGGCCGGCGGGATCCAGGCTGGTACTCCAGCCTTCATCGCGGCGAGCAGCTTCGCTCGCGGGCGTAGCGTGTCAGCCCGTCAGCCCGACACCGCAAGGAGCGGATCGGGCGGTCGGTGTCAGGCACCACCCGCTTTCAGTGCACGCCGTCCTTGTAACCGACCGTCGTCGGCGCGGCATCCCAAACGTCCGGCCAGCAGTCACCGTCCGTGTCGAGACGCAGCGGCAAATTGCGACCGTACGCCTGGTCGATGTTGGTGCACGCGCAGCTCAGGAAGTTGACGCCGTTGCCATTCGTCATCATCCCTTGGATCTGCACCGGCACCTGGAAGAGCCACTCCGCGTTGAAGCGCTCGTACCCCGTATCCACACCCGCGACCATGAAGTGATCCGAGATCGCATTGTCACCGTCGACATCGCAGTGCAGCGTCTCGACGTCGTACAGCACCAACTTCTGCAGGAGCGTCATCACCTGTGCGCGCTTGGCGCTCGTCGCGTTGATCCAAGCCGTCTTCGACGAAGCCGCTTCGCCGCCGTGACGCAGGATCGCGTCCTCGATCGTGAGCGACGCTCCGTCGTGACCCCACGGGAAGCCGCTGCCGACGCCCCACAACATCGGGGTGCGCCACAGCGTGTTGACCGTGCCGCCGAAGTCGAGCTCCTTGAAGCCGTCGCCCATCTCGTGGTGCTTCAGGTCGCTGAACATGCCCTTGACCCCGAAGGC
>JBBQNP010000159.1:0-10083 GCA_038330085.1 Planctomycetota bacterium
CAGGAGGGCAAGTTCTTCGCGTGGACGCCGAAGGAGCTCGAGCAGGTGCTCGGCGTCCGGGTGGGAGCGTGGGCGTCAGCGTGGTGGGACGTCGGCGAGCACGGCAACTTCGAGCACGGCACGAGCGCGCTGTGGCGCCGCGAGAAAGCCGACGACGTCGCCGCGAATCTGCGCGTGAAGCGCACGGACCTCGAACCCGCGATGGAGAAGGCGCGTGCTCAGCTCTTCGAGGCCCGCGAGCTGCGCGTGCATCCGGGCAAGGACGACAAGGTTCTCGTCTCCTGGAACGGGTTGATGATCTCCGCTCTCGCGCAAGCCGACCAGGTGCTCGAGGAGCCGCGGTACCTGGCAGCGGCGCAGCGTGCAGCGCAGTACGTGACCGGATCGATGCGTCAGACAGAGGGCTCTCGCAAAGGTCGTCTGTTCGCGACCGCGCGCAACGGACGCGCGCACCTCGAGGCGTACCTGGACGACTACGCGTTCCTGATCCAGGCGCTGCTCGACTTGTACGAAACCGACTTCGACGCGCGCTGGATCCAGACGGCGCTCGAGCTCGACGACGTCGTGCGCGATCACTTCGAGGACGAGGAACGCGGCGGCTGGTACACGACCGCCGACGACCACGAGAAGCTGATCGCGCGGCTCAAGGCCCCGTTCGACGGCGCGCTGCCGTCGGGGAACGGCGTGCACGCGCTCAACCTGTTGCGTCTGGCGCAGTTGACCGGTCGGCGCGAGCTGGCCGAGCGCGCCGAGCGCGCGATCAAGTCGGTCGGTGCGCTCGCGAACCGTCATCCGCTCGCGTTCAGCACGCTGCTCTTGGCTGTCGACTGGCTGCAGTCCGGGCCGCGCGAGATCGTCATCGCAGGCGCAGCCGGCTCGAGCGGGTTCAGCGAGATGCTGCGTGCCATCCGCGGCACGTTCCGTCCGCAGCGCGTGGTGGCGAAGAGCGGTGATTCGGCCGCGAGCGTGCTCATGCCCTTCCTGGCCGACAAGACGCCGGGACCACGCGGCGCGCGCGCCTACGTGTGCCGCAACTACGCCTGCGCAGCGCCGACCGACGACGCGAAGGCGCTGAAAGCCGAGATCGCGGGCTGATGCTGCGGTATCCTGCGCGCTTCACTGTGATGCACGACACGTCCAACTGCCGAGCCGCCGCATGAGTCCTTTGAGAGTCCTGGTCACGGGCGGCAATAGCGGCATCGGCCGCGCCATCGCCCTGCGTTTCGCGCGAGAAGGCGCCAAGGTCGCGATCGCGGCGCGCAACTCGTCCAACCTCGACACGGTTGCGGCCGAGATCAAGAAGGCCGGCGGCGACCCGCGGCCGCAACAGATGAACGTGGCCGACTTCGGCTCAGTCGAAGCTGCCGTCTACCGTGCGATCGAGTTCATGGGCGGAGCGCTCGACGTGCTCGTGAACAACGCCGGCGTGTTCGACATCAAGCCGTTCAAGAAGATGGACATCGCCACGTGGCAGCACCACGTCGAGGTCAACCTCAACGGTCCGTTCTACGTCACGTTGGAAGCGCTCGATGCGCTGCTCGAGAGCGACCGCGCGCACATCTTCAACATCGCCTCGGGTGCCGCGAAGCGCGCTCATCCCGGGAACACGGCCTATTGCGCGACGAAGTACGGATTGCGCGGGTTCGGCGACTCGCTGCGCCTGGACCTCGCCGAGGACAACGTGCGCGTCTCGACCGTCTACCCGGGGCCGACGGACACGACGATCTTCGACAAGGTGCCCGGCACGTGGGACCGCTCGAAGATGAACAAGCCCGAGGACGTGGCCGAGGTCGTGTGGCAGGCCTACAACGCGCCTCCCGGCACGAACGTCGACGACCTCGACGTGCCGCCTCCGGCTCGCTGACCTCGCGCTCCTGTCACGCCTCGTGGGCACGCGGGTCCCGTATCAGTGCACAGGCTCGGCGCGCTCGGGTTTGCCGCCCCAGGAGAAAGCTCCCGCGAGCAACATCGCGAGCCCCCCACCCATCGCGATGCCAGCGATCACGTCGCTCGGGTAGTGCGCACCCAGGTACGCGCGCGACAGCCCGACAAGCGCTCCGAGGGCGATCGCCACCGCCAGCACCACCACGCGTGCGAACCTCGAGCGGGTACGGGTCCACAGAACGATGGCCAGGGTCAGATAGAAGTAGGCAGCCGACACGGAATGCCCGCTCGGATAGGAGAACCCGCTGACTTCGACCAGACGCGGCACCTCCGTCGGGCGGGGACGTTCGATGGAGCTCTTGATGAGCAACGCGGCCAACGGCGCCGTGACGGCCGCGATTCCGAGTTGGAGCGCAGCAGCACGATCTCGACGGATCCAGCACGCGCCGACCGCGATGATCGCGAACAGTGCGAGCAGCGTCGGTGAGCCGAGAGCCGTCACATCGAGGGCGATCGAGGTCAAGGCCGGAGAGCGCACGCGCTCGAGGTCGCGCAGCAGGGCGCGGTCCAAACCGAGGAGCTCCCCTTCGAGGAGCTCGCTCGTGAGCTTGACGAAGCCGAAGACGAGCAGAGCCGCGCCGACGAGCCAGAGGGTCGTGGTCGAGGTGAGCAGCTTGCGCACGTTGCGGGTTCTTCAGCTCCCGATGCTGCGCACGAAGCCCAGGAACTCGTTGCGTGTGCGGAAATCGCTGCGGAACGAGCCCAGCAGGCACGAGGTCATCGTCGAGCTGTTCTGCTTCTGCACGCCCCTCATCATCATGCACAGGTGCGACGCGTCGGCGACGACACCGACACCCTTGGGCGTGAGCACTTGCTGGATCGCTTCGGCGATCTGCACGGTCATGCGCTCTTGCACTTGCAACCGTCGCGCGAACACGTCGACGATGCGCGGCAGCTTCGAGAGGCCGATGATCTTGCCGTCGGGGATGTAGGCCACGTGCACGCGCCCGTAGAAGGGCAGGAGGTGGTGCTCGCACAGCGAGTAGAACTCGATGTCCTTCACCAGCACCATCTCCGAGACGTCTTCCTCGAAGACGCCGTGCCCGACGACTTCCTCGACGGTCTGTCGGCTGCCTTGCGTCAGCTCTTGGAACGATCGGTCGACGCGCTCGGGCGTGCGCAAGAGACCTTCGCGCGTCGGATCTTCGCCCAGGTTCTCGAGGAGCCTGCGGATCAGCTCGCTCGTCGGAATCGTGGGCTCGGTCAAAGTGGTCTGCTTGTTGGCGGCGGTCTTGGTCACTTGGGTCTCGCTCGACGAAGGCTCGGACGCGGGAGCTTCGCTCAAAGCCCCGGTCCGAAGTAGTCCACGAAATTGTTCCGGCTCTCGCACACCCGGACGCGGTGCAGTCGACATCCTTCGAACCCTTTCAAGTGCGGCTCGATCCGCTGCCAGAACGCGACGGCGACGTTCTCTGCCGTCGGGTTGACGCCGGCGAGGAAGGGCACGTCGAGGTTCAAGTGCTTGTGGTCGACGACGGACACGATCTCCTCGCGCAGGATCACCATCAACCGGTTGAGGTCCATCACCATGCCGGTCGGCTTCGACACGACGCCGCGTACGGTCACCTCGAACGCGTAGTTGTGTCCGTGACCGTTCTCGTTGTTGCACACGCCGAAGAGACGCCGGTTCTCCTCGGCCGAGAACGCCGGGTTGTGCAGCCGGTGCGCCGCGGAGAACTCCTCGCGACGCGTGATTTCGACAATGGGCTCGGTCATGGCGCATCCATCGCGGGTGGATCCTGGAAGGTAGCGTCACCTTGCGCGGTTGACCATCGAAGCGGCAGGTTGCGAGGTTCGCGAGACGGTTCGCTTCGGATTTGCGGGCTCGAGGCCTCGCCGGGGGCTGCAAACGGGGTGGACAGCACGGATTTCAAGGCCGGAATCTCGCCAGCTTTCGGCTACACACGGGCAAAGGAGGTCGACATGCAACGCAACGTCTCTGACGATACGCACGCCGAAGCCTTGGTTCCGCTCTTGCGCTCCATCATGCAAGAGATCCAGGAGCGTGGTCGCGCGATCGCACGCCTCGAGCGGCGCCGAGAGATCCTCAACCAGTCCGAGGACGCCTACGACCGCAAGAACCGCCTGGCGGAAATCGCAGGACGCCTGTCGGTGCACCGCCGCGAGATGCGTCTCGCGACACGCGAGATCGAGCGACTGGGGTGCGCGCTCGACCAGAATGATCCGACGCGCGTCCGCATCCCGGGCCGCGACGGAAACCTCGAGCAAGGCTACTCGTGGGGTCCTTCGGACGAACCGCTGCAAGCAGCCTGAGCACGCAGATCAAGGCAGGGGAACATGCGCGAAGCCCGCGTCCATCGAGGACGCGGGCTTCGTTCATCATGGGGCGCGACCGGTGCCTGGCACCGATCCGCTTTTCAGCCTCGATGAGGCGGGGGCTTCTCGCGACCGCTCGATCCGTCGTCGGGCTTGGGCTGATCGACGGGTGCCGGAGGAGGCGGTTGCTTGTCCTTCTCAGGCGCGCGACCGCTGGCGGGGCCTTTGGGTTCCGGCGTCTTGGCGGGCGGCGTCTTCGCATCGGTCGCCCGGCTACCCGGCCCCCTGCTCGCGGGCGTGGTGCTGGGGGAAACCTCGCCACCTGCAGTACCCCCCGTCGTCGCATCCGTGGCGTTCACGGCAGCGCGCGCGCGGTTGACGAGCATCTGCCGAAACTTGTCGAAATCGGCCCGCGTGATCTTGCCGGCGCGAGCCTGCTCCTCGAGCTGATCAACGGCGGCGCCGAGCTTCGCGGCCAGCGCCGTGACGCGCGGATCATTGGCCTCCACCGGGCTCGTGCCGTCGGCGGCCTTCACCGACTCGCGTGCGTGGGCGACGAGCTGGTCCTTCACGCGCTGGTAGTCCTCGCGCGTCGCACCGCTGGCGAGCGCGTGAGCTTGCAGGGTGTCGAGCGCTTCGTCGAAGCGTTGATGAATCGACGCACTGTCTCCCGAAGCCGGAGCAGGCGCCGCACCGCCGCTCGCGGCACGCGCGCGGTGGATGTACGACTGTTGGATTGCAGCGAACTGCTCAGGCGACCAGTTGCCGGCCAGCGCGTTCTTTTCGAGCTCGTCCATCGCGGTCCCGAAGTGCTGGGCCAGTGAGCTGGCTTGCGCCGTTGCGGCAGGATCCGCACCGGCGGACGCGGCCTTGGCGCGCGCAATCCACGCATCGCGGACGTGATCGAAGTCCTCGCGCGTGGCCTGCCGTGCCTGAGCCTTGTGCTCCAGGTCGGCGAGCGCCGACTGCAGACGGGTGTCGAGGTCGGCAGCGTTCGCACTTGCGACCGGCGCAGCGCTGTTGGCGTTCGCGGCTTCGCGCGCGTGCTGGATGAGCAGGTTGCGCAGCGCACCGAACTCCTCGCGGCTGTAGTTGCCCTGCTTGGCCTGCGTCTCGAGAGAAACCAGCGCACCTTCGAACCGCGTCTGCAGTTCCGGGGTCACGGCCGGATCCTGCGCCGTCGCCAACTTGGCGCGCTCGGTCCACATGTCGCGCACGCGATCGAAGTCCGCACGCGTCGCTTGCCGCAAGGCAGCCTTCTTCTCGAGCTCGTCCAGCGCCGCCTGCAACTTCGAATCGATGTCGGCAGTGTTCGCCGTCGGCGTCTGCGTCGAAGCCCGCGCGCGCTGGATCAACATCGCGCGCAGCTCGTTGAAGTCCTCGCGCGAATAGTTGCCTGCCTTGGCCTTGGTCTCGAGCGCCGTCATCGCCGCGTCGAACTTCGCCTGCAGATCGGGAGCCTCGGTAGCGACGGTCGCACCCGCAACCTTGGCGCGTTCGACCATGAGGTCGCGCACGTGCTGGAATTCGGCGCGCGTCGCCTGCCTCTGGGCTGCTTTCAGCTCCAGCTCGTTGATCGCGATCTGCAGCCGGTCGTCGATGCTGAGCGTGGACGGAACAGCAGGATTCGCCTCGGGAACCGTGCGCCGCGTCTCGGCTTCCTTCGCCTTGCGCGCGGCCTCGATGCGCGTGACTTCGGCGTTCAGATCGGCCGCGGGCCGGTGCTGGCTGGCGATCAGGAGCCGGCGGTAGTACACGACGAACTCGTCGCGGGACCAGCTCGAGTTCTTGTCGACGTCCATCGCGTCGAACTCGGCCTTTTGGACGGTCAGGCCCTGCTTCTGCAGCTCGTCGTACCCGAGCTTGCCGTCCTTGTCGAAGTCGGCGAGCTCGAAGAAAGCGCGCGCGCCGGCGAGGGAGTCCCTCGAAGACGCGCGTTGCGCGAAGAGCGGTTGGGTGGCGAAACAGCTCGCCGCCACGGTCCAGATGAGAAAGTTCTTCATGGCGAAATCCTCCGATTCCAGTCAGTTCTGCGCGCCCAACGAACACCGTGCCAGAAGCGTCGTGAGCATCCGCGCGGCCTGCGCGTCCCCGCGCCCAGCATGTACCCATCTGGCCCCCGGCGCCAGCACGAGGCTGCGTCCTTCGAGGGAGACAGTCGGATGAGCGCTGGATCCGCTAGGATCCGGATGTGTCGTCGGGAAAGTCGGGGCTTCTCTTCGTCGTGGGCTGGCTCCTCGGAGCTGCGACGGGCGCGTTCTTCATCGTCCGATTGCAGGCCGGGAGTGAGCCCGACGTCGCGCGCTACCGCGAGGTGCGCGACTACGCGCGCGGCGCGTTCGTCCATCCGGTGACGGACGCCGACCTGCTCGATCACGCGCTGCACGGGATGGCGGACGGATTGGACAATTACTCGCAGTACTTCAACGCCGCCGAAGCGGAGCGGCTCGAGCGCGAGACCGCCGGCCGCTACGACGGGTTGGGCGTCGTGATCCAAGCGCCGTTCACGGAGGGTCGGATCCTGTTCCCGCTCTCGGGATCGCCGGCGATGCTTGCCGGGGTGCGCGTCGGCGATCGCCTCGTGCGCGTCGACGGCCAGGCGTTCGAGAGCCTCGACGAGGCGGCGTTCCACGCCAAGGTGTCGGGACCCGAGCCGCGCGACGTCGAGCTCGTCCTTCGCGGCCTCGACGGGGCCGATCGCACGGTTCGCGTGCGCACGGGCAGCGTGCTCGAGCCGACCGTTCGGCACGGGCGCATCCTCGACGAAGCGCGGGGCGTCGGCTACCTCGCGATCACTTCGTTCTCGCACGAGACGCCGGGCGAGTTCGACGCGGCGATCGATCGCTTGCGCGGCGAGGGCCTGCGCGCGCTCGTGCTCGACCTGCGCGGCAACCCGGGCGGCGTACTGGTCGCAGCCGTCGACATCGCGCGGCGTTTCGTGCGCGAGGGTCCGATCGTGTCGACGGAGGGCCACGGAGATTCGGTCATGTATTCGGCGCAGCCACCGGCTGCGTGGGACGTGGACGTTCCGCTCGCGGTCCTGGTCGACGAGGGTTCGGCCAGCGCGAGCGAAGTCCTCGCGAGCGCGCTGCAGGAGCACCGGCTCGCCGTCATCGTCGGCAGCTCGACGTACGGCAAGGGCATGGTGCAGACGATCCACCACTTCGCGCACGATGCGTCGGTGATGAAGGTCACGACGTCGTACTACTACACTCCCTCGCACAGGAACATCGAGCACGACAACGACCCGACGCACGAGCGCGGACTGCAGCCGGACCTCCGCGTGCCGCTGGGTGGGAGCACGGAGCTCTTGCATCGTCGCCTCGCGCGCGCGAGCCCGCCGGCGGAGTGCGTTGCGGCGCTCGAAGAGTGGCAGCGCACGACGAAGGATCCGCTGGTCGAGTCGATTCCGCTCGACGCGCAGATGAGGGCGGCGCTGGATCTGTTCGCGGGCAAGCGTCCAGGTCCGCACGCGCTGGCGGATGTACGATGAGCGCGCACGAGGGGGCGCTGGTTCTCGGGATCGAGTCGTCGTGCGACGAAACGGCGGCGGCGTTGGTGCGTGGCGGGCGCGAGATCCTCTCGTCGGCGGTGCACAGCCAAGCCGCGATCCACGCGCAGTGGGGCGGCGTCGTGCCGGAGGTCGCGGGTCGTTCGCACCTGCAGAAGATCCTGCCGGTCATCGATGCCGCGCTCGAGCAGGCGCACGTCACGCTCGACGATGTCGATGCGATCGCGGTGACGACGCGTCCAGGTCTCGTGGGCTCGCTGCTGATCGGTTTGTCGGCCGCGAAAGCGCTCGCTTGGGTGCGCAAGCTCCCGCTCGTCGGCGTGCACCACATCGAAGCGCACATCTATGCTGCGACGATGGAGCACGCGATGATGGAGCAGGAGGCGCCGATCTATCCGTGCGTCGCGCTGGTCGTGTCGGGCGGACACACTGCGTTGTATCGCGCGACATCACCGCTCGCGATGTCGTTGCTCGCGTCGACGCGTGACGACGCCGCGGGCGAAGCGTTCGACAAGGTCGCGCACGTGCTCGGCCTCGGCTATCCCGGTGGTCCGCGCGTGTCGAAGCTCGCGGAGCAAGGCAATGTCCGCGCAATCAAGTTCCCGCGCTACAAACCGCCCGCAGGTGAGTTGGGCTTCTCGTTCAGCGGTTTGAAGACCGCGGTCCTCTACCACGTGCGCGGACAAGACGCGCGCGCACCGTTGCCCGCGCCCGAGACGATCCCCGATCGCGCCGACGTCGCTGCGTCGTTCGAGGGCGCCGTCGTTGACGCTCTGATTGGGCAGACAATCTCCGCCGCGAAGCGCGAACGCGTGGACACCGTGCTCGTCGCCGGTGGCGTCGCATGCAACGCCCGCCTGCGTCGCGAGATGAAATCCGCCGCCGACTCGGCCGGCCTGCGCGCGCTGTTCCCCTCCCCCGCCTACTGCACCGACAACGCCGTGATGATCGCCGGCCTCGGTTACGAAGCGCTGATCGCCGGACGCACGGCCGAAATGACGCTCGACGCCGCTTCGCGCTGAAGTCAGGCGTGTGTGGTGCCACGGCACCGCCGTCTATCCGGGGCTAGGCGACCCGCCGATCTCGGTGCAGGGCCAGGTGACCGGCACCGGCATTCGTGCCCACCAAGCGTGGCACCGAAATGCGGCGGCGTTCTGCACGAGTTCCACCTTCAACTCGAGCAACGGCTTGGCGTTCGGTTGGTCGCTCTGAGGGGCCGTTGATCGGTGCGAGCGCGCGCCGTCGAGCGCGCGAGTTGCCCGATCTAGACGCACTCGGGACGGTTCTCGTGACGAATCCGTGCGTCGCCCAATCAAGTGGCCCATCGGTCGCACCCGGCCCTGGCGAGGTAATCAGAGTTCCATAGTAGTTTGATCGAGATGACGTCATGACCCGTGAGCCCTAGAAGTCACGCCGCGGAGGTGCAGGACGAAACGTCGGGGACCGCCCGGTCCAGAATGTCTCGGCATCCGCGCGCTCCGCGGCACGAACGGGCCTCGTCGGCTGACGCCTCGCGCGCTCAACCGTAGAATCACGCGGCTTGAAACCGGGTGTCAGAGAGCTGCTGGAGGGTGTGCGCGACGGGCGCATCGGCGTCGACGAGGGCGTGAGCCGCCTGAAGTCGCTGCCGTTCGTCGACCTCGGGCACACGCGGCTCGACACGCACCGCGAGTTGCGCTGCGGACATCCGGAGGTCGTCTACGGCGCGAGCAAGACGCCGCAACAGATCCTCGAGATCTCGCGCGCCATCCTCGAGCAGCACGACCGGCTGCTCGTCACGCGCGTGCAACCCGACGCGGCCACCCTCGTCACCCGCGAGATCCCGCGCGCGCATCACGACGAAATCGCGCGCACCATCACCGTCGAGCCCGAGAGCGGTCTCGAAGAACGTGGGCTCGTGCTCGTCGTCTGCGCCGGCACTTCCGACCTCCCCGTCGCACAGGAAGCCGCCGTCACCGCGCGCATGTGCGGCGCTCATGTCGAGATGCTGCGTGACGTCGGCGTCTCGGGCATCCATCGCCTGCTCGCGCACACGGAGCTCCTGCAGAAGGCCGAAGTCCTGGTCGTCGTCGCCGGCATGGAAGGCGCTCTCCCGAGCGTCGTTGGCGGACTCGTCGAGCGCCCCGTCATTGCGGTGCCGACCTCGGTCGGTTATGGAGCGTCCTTCGGCGGCATCGCAGCGCTCCTCGCGATGCTCAACTCGTGCGCTTCGGGCGTCACGGTCGTCAACATCGACAACGGTTTCGGAGCGGGATACACAGCAGCGTTGATCAACGACAGAGCGGAGAAGCACGCACGATGAGCGGCAAGGCTTGGTTGGCTCTCGAGAACGGTCTCGTCCTGGAAGGTCG
>JBBQNP010000160.1:0-9925 GCA_038330085.1 Planctomycetota bacterium
TCAGCTCACGCGGCGGGCGCGCAACTCGGACAGCGGATAGAGCCGGCCGCGCCAGCGCACTCCGCCACGTCGCAGCGTGCGCATCATCGACACGAGGATCACGATCGGGATGACGCCGAACCCGAACGGCGCCAGGAATGCCGGTAGGATCGGCTCCCGTTGACGGCGAGCCATTTCGGCGCCGACGAGACCGTTGACGAGGAACGCAGCGAACGCGATCCAGCCTGCTGTCGTCGCGAAGAAGGGCGCCGTGATCGCGGCGAGCCACAGCGCGGCCATCGACAATGCGCTGAAGAGTGCCAGGGGCACGCTGTAGCCCATGTGTGCGAACATGTTCTTGTCCAGCGCTGTGACGAGAGCGGTGACCGTGCCACCCCACTCGGCGCGCACGTCGTGCACTGCGATGCGCGCACGCGTGCGAAACCCGCTGCGCGCGAGGAGCATTCCGAGGCGCATGTCGTCGACCACTTCGAACGCGAGCGATGTGTGCTCGCCGATCGCGTGCCAGGCGCTCTTGCGCACCATGTTGAAGGCTCCGATCCCGACCGCGCGGTTGCGCGCGTCGCGGTTGGCGCGGGCCAGATCGTGGAGCATCAACGCGGCGAACGAGTTCATCACCGCGTTCGCAGCCAGCGTGCGTTGCGGACAACCGGGAGCGAGCACGATGTGATCCGCTTGTTCGCGCTCCGCGACGGCGAGGGCGCGCGCGAGCACGTCGGGCGCCATCTCGATGTCGCCGTCGGTGAAGAGAATCCACGGATGTCGCGCGATCTCAGCCCCGCGTTGGCAGGCGTGCGGCTTGCCGAGCCATCCGTCCGGCAACGCGTCGATGCGCACGAGCCGGATCCGCGCGTCGGCACGAGCGGCTTCGAGCGCGATCGCGCCGGTCGCGTCCTCGGAACGGTCGTCGACGACGATGACCTCGAGCTCGACATCGATCTGCGCGCGCAAGCGGGCGAGCACGCCGCCGATGCGCGCGGCCTCGTCGCGCACGGGAACCACCACCGAAACGGCGGGGACGTGTCGGACTTCCCCGGGACCGGTCGGGGCCGGGCGCGGCACGCCGGCGCTCGAGCGAGCCGCTCGTACGTGCTCGAGATCGGCTGTCGTCTCGAGCGCAGGCACTGCGACGACGTCGCGCAGCGTCGAGAGCGCCATGCCGATCCAAACCGCTGCGACCGCGGCGTGAAAGGCGATCTCGGCGTCGATGTGCATGCGTCGGGCGCGGCATCCTCGCGGATCGCACGAGCGCGGACAAGCGTGAGCGGAGTGACCCGCGGGGGCAGTCCGACTTGGAACGCGCCATCCAGCCGTTACGCTCACGCTCCCTCATGAAAACCGCACGAAACCTCCTCGTCGCCGCCTGCGCGCTGCTCCTCGCCTGGCCGGCGCGAGCCCAGCAATCACCCGCCGACCTCGATCCGCACCAAATCCTCTGGCAGCGCAGCCTCGAAGACGCCATCGCAGTCAGCGTGACCGAGCACCGCCCGCTCTTCGTCGCGGTCAACGTCGACGGTGAGTCGGCCTCCGATCGCATCGTCGACGAGGTCTACCACGATCCGAAGTTCGTGGCCCTCACGCGCAACTTCGCCTGCGTCGTCGCCAGCATCTCGCGCCACAACCCGCGCGACTTCGACGAGAAGGGGAGGCGCATCCCGTGTCCGCGCCTGGGCAACGTGACGTGCGGCGAACACATCGCGCTCGAGCCGATCCTCTACGACAAGTACCTCGGCGGGGAGCGTATCTCGCCGCGGCACGCGCTCGTGATGCCGGACGGAACGAAGGTGTTCGACCTGACGTTGCAGTGGGACTGGAGCGAGCTCGAGACCAAGGTCGAAGAGCAGGCGACCGGCGCACCCGCACCTTCAGCGCTGCCGCTCCTGCCGCACTCACCGAAGGAGCTTGCGCTCGACGAGGTCCACAAAGGTCAGCCGCGCAACCCGAAGGTGCGACTCGGACAGTGGCGCAACCTCGCTTCCGCTCACACCGCATTCGGGCGCAACGCGTTCGAAGCGGCCGTCGACGGCCTGGCGAACGAGGGCTTGTGCAACGAGGCGCTGGACGCGATCGCCGAAGCCGGCGACGTCGGTTCCGTCGGCGTTCTGCGCATCTTGCTCGCGCGAACCCCGGCGCCTTCCAGCGCTTTGATCGAGCGCGTGGGCAACACGGCGGCGGCCATCCACGCCGGGCCGGCGTTGCTCGTCGCCCTGCGCGAACGCGTGAGGTGCGGTCGCTTCCCCGGCGCGACCGGGTTGGACACGGAACGATCGTTGTTGCCCCTCCTCGCGCGCTTCGGCTCCGGCGATGCGGCGACGCGGTCCTTCTTCTCAGCGCAGTGGTCCATCGGCAGCGAGGTCGACCGCCGCGCCGCCGGTGACGCGATCGCGCCGAAGCTCGCGCGCGAAATGCCCTCGCGCTGTGCCGCGGCCATCGAGTCCGAAGGCGGAGCAACGCAGATCAGCGAACTCCTCTTGTTCTCGCGGCAAATTGATTCCGCGCCGCGCGCGGCACAGGCCGACGCGGCCAAGAGCGAGCAGGACCTCGAAGCCGAAATGGTGGCGAGCGACCACGATCTGTCGGCGAACAAGGAGGATCCTGCAGCGCAAGCGCGCTTCGGCCGGGCATCGATGGCGTTGGGTCTGTACTTCCAGACTGCCGGCGGCGCGAACGCGCGTCTCAACTTCGAGGACGCCGAGACATGGCTCGCGCGCGCGGCCGAGACGCAGCCGCACGACCTGAAGCTCGCGTTCGATCGCGCGAAGACGGCCTACCTGCTCGGCAAGTTCGTGGAGGAGGAGCGCATCGCACGCGCTGCGTTCGGTGGCTTCCCCGCGCGTGATGCGATGTCACCCACAGCGTGCGCGGTCTTCGGAGCGCAGGATCCGCCCGATGGCGACGTGCGCCGCGCGGCCACGCTGCTCGACGACGAGGATCGCATCGAGGCCTTGCGCTGGCTCGGCGACGCGGCGGCGCGGCTCGTTCCGGCGCGCTCAGGCGGGCCGGCCGACGTCGAGGTCGCCGGGATCGTGCGCGGATCGCGCGCGCTCGCGCTCGTCGCCGTGTCGCCCGGGTCGGATGAAACCGATTGGCTGAGCCTCGCGTCGTTCCTTTCGATCATCGGCCTCGAGCGCGAGTCGCTCGCGGCGTGGCAGGCCGGTGTCGAGCGGCTGCCCGCGTCGAACACGCTGCGAAACGGCTTCAACCAGGCACTTTCGTCGATCGGGCGTCTCGATCTCGCACCGTTGAAAGCCGACTGGATCGCGTCGCAGCATCCCGACTCAGGGGCTGCCGTCTGGTACGCGGGCTACGCGTGGATGCTCGAAGCCGAAGATCTGCGCCGCGCGGTGAAACCGGACGCGGCGATCGCCGCCTACGGACAGGCTCACGCGCGCTTCGACAAGAGTGTCACCCTCGAGCCCTCCTTTGCGAACACAGCGCACGACCTGATGGCGATGTCGGCGCTCGGCCGCGGGTTCGCGCACGTGCAAGCCTCACGACTGGGTGAAGCGTCGAACGCGCTCGTCGAGGCCATCGCCACGCCGAGCGTGTTCGACAAGCGCGACAACCTCGATCGCGAAGTGCCGGACCTCGTCGACGCGCTGATCGAGTGGAAGGGCGGTCACAAGAGCTCGCTCGATCCGATCGTGCTCGCGAAACGCGTTGCGGAAGCCACCCCCAACTCCGCGCGGGTCGTGCTCATGGTGGCCGACTCGCTCCTACGCGAAGCGCTGCGCGCAGACGGCCGCATCGGCGCCGTGCCCAACGCGCCTCAGGGCAGCCCCGTTCCCGGCGAAGAAGGCGACGAGTACATGGAGCAGTCGATCGCAGTCGCGCGCACAGCGCGCGAGATCGCCGGGGAAGGAGACGAAGCCCCCGAGACGAAGACGCGTCTCGCCCAGTCGATCACGGTGCAGGCCGAGCGCCGCCTCATGCAAGGCGATCCGGATGCGGCGCGACCGCTCCTGCGTGAGGCCGCGACCCTGCTCGGAGTCGAATCACCCACCACCGACTCCGACAGCGCCGCCTGGAGCGCGCTCGCGACTACCTTGCGCGCGAAGCTGGGAGACGCGCGCCCAGTCTTCCGTCCGGGACGATGACCGTCGCTGTGCCGCGCTCGGCGCTCGCAGACCTACGAACGTACGGAGGCAGCCTCCGTTGTCTACTCCGGCCGCGGACGCCATCGGCGACGAGCGTCCACTGCTGGCCGGAGTGGACGACGGAGGCTGCCTCCGTACCGCCCAATCAACCTGCGAGCGGCCTCAGCTCCATCCCTCGACGGTCACGACTTGATTGGGCGACGCGCGCGCTCGTCGGCATGCGCCGAGCCATGAACCCGAGCCCCACTTGGCCATGTTCGCTGGACTACCCACGACAAATAGCAAGGCTCCATATCCAACGCACCTGAAGCAGGACTGTCTCGATGCAGACGACGCCACGCATCAACACGACGCCATCTTCCCTTCACATTGCGGCTCCCAAATAGCCGACCGGCGCGAGCCGACCGGTATGTCCGGGCGACTCGCGCCGGCCGGAACCGCGCCGTAGGCGCGGAACATCTCGCCGCGCGCTCGGTGCTGCTTCGATCTTCAGCACCGCAAACAACATCCGCCCGGCCGACTCACCTCCCCGGACGCACCCCCCCCCGCACGATCTCCCCGTCATTCTCACCCATCGACTGCTTCTGCTTGCTGAACTCCACCATGTGATGTCGCACGATCCTTCCACTCGTGACGAAGATCACATCCTCCGCGATGTTCGTCGCATGATCCGCCAACCTCTCCAAGTTCCTCAAGGCGCCGACCAAGTGCATCACATCCCCAATCCGATCGGGATGCTCCCGCATGAACTGAATCGCCTCACCAATCAACTCCCTATAAAGCTTGTCCGCCTCCGCATCCGACTTCCAAACCCTCAACGCCAGGTCCGCATCCCTCCTGACCAACGCGTCCAACCCTTCCCTCACCATCCTCTTCGCGACCGCCGCCATCCTCGACACATCCGGCCGAAACGGCAACGGCGGCACCTCCGCCAACACCTCTGCGCGCTCGGCGATGTTCACCGCCAGATCCGCCATCCGCTCCAAGTCCGAGTTGACCTTCATCATGCCGCAGATGAAGCGCAGATCCCTCGCGACCGGCTGCCTCATCGCCAACACCTCCAAGCACTTCTCCTCGACCTCGTTCTCCAAATTGTCGACGACCGTGTCGCTCTCGATCACCTCGCGCGCCGACTTCGCATCCCGGTCCAACAGCGCCGATAGCGACTTGTCGACCGCAGCCTCGACGAGCCCGCCGATGTGCTGGATCTTCTTGGTGATCTCGATGAGGTCTTCGTCCGTCTGCTTCGACATGATCCAGTGCCCGTTTCTCGTCGTCCCGCTGTGCGCAGGACTCAGTTTCGATTCGCCGACACCAGCGCCGGCAAGCTGACCGTGAACGTCGTGCCGCGACCCTCTTCGCTCTTCACGCTGACCTGCCCGCCGTGCGCGCGCAAGACGTGCTTCACGATCGCGAGCCCAAGCCCCGTCCCGCCCATCTCGCGCGAACGCGAGCGATCGACGCGGTAGAAGCGCTCGAATACGCGCGGCAAGTGTGCAGCCGGGATGCCGATGCCGGTGTCCTCGACGTCGACACACACGTCGCGGCCCGACTTGCGCACGCGCGCACTGACCCGGCCGCCCTTGGGAGTGTACTTGATCGCGTTCTCCAGCAGGTTCGTGAACACCTGCTCGAGCCGTTGCGCGTTTGCATTGACGAGCAGGGGTGGATCGAGCGGCGGCTGCACTTCTAGGCGCACGCCCTTCGACTCCACCGCTCCCGCCAGCGCCGACGCCGCCGTGCGCAAGATCGCGTCGATGCGCACGGGCTCGAGCGGCATGCGGTCACCCTCGGCCTCGATCGACGAGAGGTCCAGGAGATCCGACACGATCGCCTGCAGTCGCGCCGCGTTGCGGTGCGCGATGTCGAGGAAGCGCACGTGCGCCTCCGCAGGTTGCTCCGGATCGCTCAGCGTCTCGAGCGCGCCCATCACCGCGGTGAGCGGCGTGCGCAGCTCGTGGCTCACGTTGGCGACGAAATCGATGCGCACCTGCTCGAGCCTGCGGATCGCAGTGACGTCCGACAACAGCGCGACCGCTCCCGAGAAAGATGCAGTTTCTCCCGCCGCAGACGAGGAGATCGGCGCGACCGACAGTCCGATCATGCGCCCATCTTGCGCCGGCGAGAGCGCGTCGCCGTGCCATGCGCCGCGCCCCGACAACGCACCGCGCAACGCGCGCTCGAGCTCGGGGTATCGGATGCTCTCCCACAAGGCCTTGCCCGCGGTGAGCGGCGCGGCGATCCCGAGCATCGAAGCCGCAGCCTGGTTCATGAGCAGCACGCGCTCGCGGCTGTCGACGGCGACGACGCCTTCCGCCATCGAGGCCAGGATCGTCTCGATCTCCGTGCGCGCGCGGCGCTGACCTTCGAGTCGCGCGTGCAGCTCGCGCGACATCGATTCCAGCGTCTCCGCCAGACGCCGCACTTCGAGCGGTCCCTCCGCGTGCAGTTGACCCTGCAGATCGCCTGACGCAAGTCGTGCAGCGTCGCGCTCCATGACCTCCAGCGGACGCGACAACCAGCGCGTGATGAACGCGATCGCCACGAGCCCCGCGACGGCCGCGGCGACGCCGAACAGCACGAGCCGCAGGTCGAGTCCGCGCACTTGGCTCTCGATCTCCGTTTCCTCCGCCGTCGCCCGGATGTACCCGATGTGCGTGCCGTCCTTGTCGAGGCGCTTGGCGAGATACGACGAGTTCTTGCCCGTCGACGTGCTCTGCCGCCGCGCCCGCCCCGTGCCGGTGCGCTCGGCCTCGATCACCTCGGGGCGCTCGAGGTGGTTCGCCATGGGACCGTCGACCTCGCTGTCCGCGACGACGAGGCCCGATGCGGTGACGACCGTCAGACGCAGCCCTTCTGCCGCCCCCAGATCGCGCAGGCGCTGTGCGAACCGCCCTTTGTCGCCGTTGTTCACGATCAGGTCGGTCGCCGGATCCGCGAGCAAGTCACACATGCGCCGCATGCGCTCGTCGATGTCGCCGCCGAGCACGCGCCGCAGGTTGAACTCGCCGAAGATGGCGGCCGCGATCAGGAACAGGAGCAGGAGGCCCGCAAGCGAGAGGAAGATCCGGCCCGAGAAAGAGTCTCCGCGCAAGGTTTTCCTATTCGACCTTCTCGTGCGGTGCGTTCAAGCGATCCGTTCTACGCGTGATCTCTTGGGCCGGCTGCTATTGGACGGGTGCCGGTGACTCGCGGAACTTGTAGCCGAGCCCGCGCAGCGTGACGATGTTCGCGCCGAAAGCGCCCAGCTTCTTGCGCAAGGTCGCGACGTGCACGTCGACGTTGCGGTCGATGACGTAGGCATCTTGTCCGAGCACTGCGTTCAAGAGCTCGTTGCGCGTGAACGCACGGCCCTTGTTCTGCACGAGGTGACGCAAGAGCTTGAACTCCGTGACCGTCATCTGGATCGGCTCAGCGGCAAGCGAGACCTCGTGCTTGACGGAGTCGATGACGAGGTCGCCGAAGCGCAGGACCTTTTGCGCGTCGCCCGTGGTCTTGCCGTCGACCGAGCGCAGGCGCGTCGCGATGCGCGCCAGGAGCTCCTTCATGCCGAAGGGCTTGCGCACGTAGTCGTCCGCGCCCTGCGCGAGGCCGATCACTGCGTCGCTCTCTTCGCCTTTGGCCGTCAGCATGACGATCGGGATGTGCTGCGTGCGCGCGTCGGAGCGGAGGCGGCGACAGACCTCGAGGCCGTCGATGCCCGGCAGCATGAGGTCGAGGACGACGAGGTCGGGAAGCTTGCGACGCGCCTCGGCCAGACCGGTTTCGCCGTCGGCAGCAGTCACGACGTCGTAATGCTCGCGCGCGAGATGGTGGCGCACGAGCTCGACCAGATCGGGCTCGTCGTCCACGACGAGGATACGGGACTTCTTCATGGGCATGGACCGTAGGGGTGGCGCATCAGTCCACGGCCAATCCTTGATCAGGGCTTTGTAAAGAGAGGCTCGGGGATGCGCGCCAGGGCCGTTTGGCTGCCGGAACAGGGGGTGAGTCGGGTCGCGTGCGCCAGCGCGGCTGGTGCCAGGCCCACTGTTCGGGGGTGGCGCGGATCCAGCGTTCGAAGGCTCCGTTCAGCCGCGTGGTGACGTCGGAAGTGCGCGCGCGGCGATCGAGCGCGAGGTTCGGCTCGAGCGGGTCCTCGAAGGCGAGGCGATAGCGGCCGGTCGCGGGTTCGAGCACGCACTTCGCGGGCAAGAGCGGTGCGCGCGCGGCGCGGGCGAGTGCCGCCGGAGCGGTCATGGTCAGCGCGGGTCGCCCGAAGAACGGCAGGAACTCTCCGTCGAGCCGGCGCACTTCGAGGTCCGAGAGCAGACCGACGACGGCACCCCTTTCGAGCGCACGCAAGATCGAGCGCGGGCTCTGGCTCTGCGCGATCGTCTCGACGCCGTACGCGCGGCGCATCGACTCGAACCAGCGCGCCGAGCTGTCGTTCGGTCGCGCGAACCCGACGACGGCACCGTGATGGCCGGCGCGGCGGATGCGCGCAGCGAGAAGCTCCCAGTTGCCGATGTGCGCCGTGACGACGAGCGCACCGCGGCCGCGCGCGAGCTCGCGTTCGAGCACCGCGATCGACGGATCGAGCTCGACCAGATCCTCGATCCACCGACCTGCGCGCGAATCGGGCGCGGCTCCCTTGGCGAGGCGCACCCACTCGGCGAACTGTCGCGCGCAGTGACGTCGCACGCCGCCGGCGATGCGCGCACGATCGCGCGCGTCGGTCGTGTCGGAGAGCGCGAGCTCGAGGTTGGCGCGCGTGATGCGCTCGAAGCTTGTCCACGCACCGAGCGGCGATACGGCCGCGAGCGCTCCGTGGAAGAGCGGCGGGGGAACCAGTGCCGCAGCACGAGTCAGTCCGGCGAGGGCGCGCGCGCGCAAGCGGCGGCGCAGCTTCTCGGGTCGGGGGGCGGATCGAGCGGGCTCGATCACGTGCGTGTCCCGCGCAGCGACGCGCGCCATCGAGCCAGCTCGTGCACCGGCCGCTGCTGCGCGCGCAACCAGGCGACGAGGAAGCGTGCGCGTTCCATTCGGGTCGCACGCGCGGCGATGTCGAGTAGAGGGCTCAAGTTCGTCTCTGGTTCGGACAGATCGACCGAGCGCACACGCGCGCCGATCGCGATCGAAGCCGTTCCGCGCGCATCGAAGGTCACGCCGGCATCGATGCGATCGACGAGGCCGAGCCCACGATCGGACAAGAGCCCGAAGAGCGTGCCGAGGCTCTGGGCTGCGGTCGCTCGCAGGGACGAATCCCGCTCGACGTCGAGGAGCCCAAGCGCACGCGGCATGTTTGCATCGATCGGCCCGTCAACGCGTCCGAAGATGGCGCGCGGGTGCGCTCCGCGAACCATGGCGAGGGGCGCTGCGACCGGAATGCCGTGTTCGTGCAAGCGTGCGGCCGTACGCCAGGCGCGCTCGACGCTGCGCGCGTTGCCCGCGACGAACGGACGTGCGCCCGCGTCGTCGAGCACCTGCCAGCAACGCGCCTCGTCCGCGTCGCGCGCACGCAAGCCGCGCTCGGTTCCCGAGCGCGTGGTTCTCTCGATCGGTTGCGTCACGCTCGACGCGCGCATCCAGCGCCGGCTCGCGCGCGAGAGGACCGTGCGCCGGCGAACTCGAGCCGCATGATCGATGCGCTGCGCGACGTCGCGCGCACGTGGCAGGTCGCGACAGCCCGCTCGGGCGAGAAACCGCAGGCTCGCAACCAGCACACGCGCCCTGTGACGCGCACAAGTCCGCTCGCGCACGTCGGCGGCGAGCTCGACGCGCGCGCGCTCGTGCTCGCTCCAGTCGAACGCGCCACCCACCTTGGCCCCGCGGAGGTCCACGAGCCA
>JBBQNP010000161.1:0-9849 GCA_038330085.1 Planctomycetota bacterium
AAGAAGAGCATCCCGACGCTCTTGCCCGCGAGCTGGAACCCGCCCGCGCGTCGCTTGATGCGCATCGAGAGCTCGAGCAGGTCCTCGATTTCCTGCCGCTCCAGGTCCTGCAGGCGGATGAGGTGGGTGACGCCAAGCTTCTCGGACATGCGGCCTAGACTACTGCGTCGAGGAGCGTTTCCAAGCCGCACGGCGCAGGTGATTCCGCTACCCCGGCGCGCGCCTTGACACCCCCGGAAGGCACGGCTACAACCTTCGGCCCACCGCGCACCCTTAGCTCAATTGGATAGAGCATCTGACTACGGATCAGAAGGTTAGTGGTTCAAGTCCACTAGGGTGTACCAGTCCATGCCGCGGCGCGCGGCGGCGCGACTCGGCGCCGCCAGCATCATCGCGGCCCGCTCCGCCCGCTCTGTCTGCTCTAGCCACGCCGCTCCATGGCAACCGCACCGTCGCCCGAGCCCACCCGCGTCCTCGACGACGACGCCGGGATGGTCCTCGCGCTCGCCGCCGCACGTGAGGCCGAGTCGCAGAACGAGGTTCCGATCGGGGCCATCGTCGTGCTCGACGGCGTCGTGGTCGGCCGTGGTCACAACCTGACGCGCACCCGCCTCGACCCGACCGCGCACGCGGAGATGATCGCCGTCTCGCAAGCCGCTTCTCGGGTTGGAGCGATGCGCTTGCCGGGTGCGGTCGTCTACACTACGGTCGAGCCGTGCTTCATGTGCGCCGGCGCCCTGAGCCATGCACGCGTCGCGCGGGTGGTGTGGGCGGTGCGCGACCCGAAGTTCGGCGGTTGCGTCTCGTTGGGCCGCGTGCTCGACGATCCGCGGCTGAACCACAGCATCGAGTACACGGAGGGCGTGCGTGCCGACGAGGCGCGCGAGCTGCTCCAGGAGTTCTTTCGAAAGAAGCGCGAGTAGGTCGTCGGACCCCCGAGAGGGGGATCGTGCGACAGTGGAGAGGTGGCTGAGCGGCTGAAGGCACTGGTTTCGAAAACCAGCATGTGCGCAAGTGCATCGAGGGTTCAAATCCCTCCCTCTCCGCCATCCTCGCGTTGAACAAGGAGAGGTGTCTGAGCGGCCGAAGGTACGCGCTTGGAAAGCGCGTGTGTGGGAAACTGCACCGCGGGTTCGAATCCCGCCCTCTCCGCCATCCAACGTCGGTCGTGACGCTGACGATGCGGACGACGACGATCGGGTGGCGAACCCGAAGGTGAAATGTGTGCGAGCCCGCGGTTGGGGTCGGTCCTTGGTGATGGGACAGGCACGAACCGGGTCAGGCCGGGAACGGAGCAGCCCTAAGAGCCCCGTTCCAAGTGCCAGGTGCCCGGCCCCAATCGCGGGCTCGCCGCAGTCGGAGAGAGGGCTTCGAGCTCAGCGCTTCGCGACCCCCGGCAGCATGGCGCTCGCCATCGCCACGAGTTCTTCCTCGGCAGCAGTCATCGTGCTCACTCGCTTGTCGTATCCATCCTTCGTCGGACCCGCGTCCACGCGGATACGGTCTTGCTCGACGTGGATCCCAGCGAGGTGGGCCTGTGCGTAGGTGAGATAGTCCTGGTAGGCGTCGGCGACGCGCGCGTTGGCCTCGAGAAGGGATGCAACTTTCGCGCGGGCATCGGTCATGCCCCGCACGAACGCCTCCACTGCATGAGGGTCCATGTCGGACGACGCCAACTGGCGCTGGACGGCTGCAGGGACGCTCTGGAACGCAGCGCGCGACTCAACGACTGCTTCGGCGTACTCGTGCGCCGCGGACTTGTGCCAGGCAAACTTGCCGGATGACAAGAGTCCGGGGATGTCGCGGAACCGATCCGAACGAACCGCCTCGCCCGCCGCGAGCAGCCTCTTGTTCGAAGGTTTCATGATGTCCTCCACCAGCTCCAACGCCTGTCCGATCGTAGCCGCGTTGGGGTTCTCCGAACTCTGCAGGCGCGTCGCTGCCGCGCGGCGTCGACCAATCTGACGATTCGCCAGCGCGGTCACGCTGTCGGTGCCCGTATCCGTGGCGAAGTCGTTGTCGAGCTGCGCGAACTCGGCGTTGGCCTCGTGAATCCCCTCATTCCGGGCGACAACGTTCGAAAAGCCCCGCATGACACCCCAGGCGGTAGTGCCCAAGATGTGAACGACGAAGATCAGCGCGACGATCCTCGAGATGAAGCCGCCTCGCTTGAACGAGACCCGCGTGGCCACGCCCAACAAGGCGAACGGCACGGCCACGTAGATCAGGCTCGTGGGGAACTTGATGGTCCCTTGCTGGTCTAGGTAGGACACGCCCGCGAGGCTCACCACGTACAGGACGAGCAGGCCTCCTGCGGAGAAACGGGCGGGGGGCTGCATGGTTGTGGGCATGGCGCGAGTCTCGGTGCAAGGGCAGGGGACTGCGGCACTCATCGGCAGGCTGCCGCTCGAAAAGGGATCGAAATCTAGTGCGAGCCGCAGACACCCGTTTCCCCTACGAGCGGGTGCGCGCGGCCTCGCGTCCCGCGGGAGCGCGCAAGTCACGGCGCGGGGCGCGAACCTGGCGCGCTCGGCGGGTAAGATCGCGCTCATGTCGTATCTCGTCCTGGCGCGCAAGTACCGCCCGCAGACCTTCGCCGACATGGTCGGCCAGGAGAATGCGACGCGCACTTTGCAGGGTGCCCTGCGCGACAACCGGGTCGGTCACGCCTACCTCTTCTCCGGTCCGCGCGGCACGGGCAAGACCACGATCGCGCGCGTCCTCGCCAAGGCGCTCAACTGCGAAAAAGGCCCGGCGATCGAGCCGTGCAACACCTGCGAGCGCTGTCTCGCGGCCGACGCAGGCAGCGAGATCGACCTTGTCGAGATCGATGCCGCGTCGAACACCGGCGTCGACGACGTGCGCCTCTTGCGTGAGCAGGTCGCCTACGCGCCGATGCGCGCGCGCTTTCGCATCTACATCGTCGACGAAGTGCACATGCTCTCGCGCGGGGCTTTCAACGCGTTTTTGAAGACGCTCGAAGAGCCGCCGCCCCACGTCAAGTTCCTCTTCGCGACGACGGACCCGCAGAAGTTGCCCGAGACGATCACCTCGCGCTGCCAGATCATCAAGCTCGCGCCTCTGCCTGAGAAGGTCATCGCATCACGACTCGACCACGTCTTCGCGAACGAAGGCGTCACCGCCGCACCCGGCGTCACGGCTGAGATCGCGCGGCGCGTGCGCGGAGGCATGCGCGACGCGCTGTCGATGGCGGACCAGCTCTTGTCGCTCGTCGGCATGCAGCCTTCCGTCGCGGACGTCGAGCGCTTGTCCGAGGGCCAGGGCGTCGACGAACTCGACCGCATCGTCGACTGCATAGCTGCGCACGATCGCAAGGGCGTGTTGCTCGCGCTGCCGACCACCGAGGGATCCGAAGGCGAGCTGCTGGCTGCGCTGCTGGAGCACGTGCGCGCGGCATTGATCGTGCTCCTCGTCGGGGCAGACAACCCGATCGTCTCCGGCGGACCCGAGCGCGCGCGTGCGCTGCGCGAACGAGCCGAGCGCATCGGCGTCGAACGCCTGCAGACATGGCTCGAGGAATTGTTGCAGGCGCGCGAGCGAGTGCGACTCTTGCCCAGCCACGCGCGCGCGGTGCTCGAGGTCACGTTGCTCGACCTGTGCCGCGAGGAGACCAGCCTCGCTCTCGACGAGATTGCGGCGCGCCTGGTCGCGCTCGAGCAACGGGTTTCGTCGCCGGCGCCGCGCGACACGGCCGTGACGCAGCCTTCCCGATCCTCCCCCGCGGCCGAGCGCGAAGCGCACGGCGTCCTGCAGCCCGCTCCGCGTCCCGTCTCGCGCGAGCGTGCGCCCAATGACGAGCCGCCTGCGTCGGACGCGCCTCCTGCGGCGATCGCACGATTTGCAGCAAGGCCCGCAGATGGCCCGAAACATGCAACCAAAGAGTTGCATGTGTCCGACGCTTCCTCCACGCCGGAGGGTAGAGCACCGACCTCGAGAACGAAGCCCGGGACGAGCGACGACGATCTCGATGTGCCGCGCGCGATCACGGCGGCCGTGGAACGAAGTGCCCCGGAGCGCAGTGCCTCGGAACGCAGTGGCCCCGAACGCAGCGCTTCCGAGCGTCCGAAGCCGCGCATCTCCGGCACGCACGACGCCTGGACGCGCTTCCTCGAGGTCCTATCCGAAACGTCGAGCGCGCTCGCCGACACGTTGCGTGCGCGCGGCAAGCTCGCCGACTTCGCCAGCGGGCGCGCCGTCGTGCAGATGGCGAACTTACGCGAGCACGAGCGCGCTCAAATTCACGACGCTCGTTCGCAACGCGCGATGACGAACGCCTTCACGGCTGCGATCGGCTCGCCGGTCACGGTCGTGGTCGAAGATCAATCTCACGTGCGTGCCACCAAGGACGCATACACCGCGAAGGTCGCCGAGCTTTTCGACGGCCGCATCGAGGACGAGGGCTGATGAGCGGAACGCGAATCCAGGAGCACCCATGAGCGGAACGCGAATCCAGGAGCACGAATGAGCGGCACGTTCGGCGAGATGGGCAACCTGCTCAAGCAGGCCCAGCAAATGCAGCGCGAACTCGATCGCGCGAAGGACGAGCTCTCCAAGGCGCGCGTCGAAGGCAGCGCCGGCGGGGGAGCGGTCAAGGTCGAAGTGTCGGGCGACGGACTGGTGCAGAAGGTCTCGATCCACCCTGAAATCGTCGCGCAAAACGACGCGACGATGCTCGAGGAGACGGTGTTCGCCGCGATGAAGGACGCACTCACGCGCGCCGCGACGTTGCGCGACGAGCGCATGGCCAAAGTGACCGGCGGACTCAACCTCCCGGGCATCCTGTAGCGGAGATCGACGTGGCCTACCCCGAGCCGCTCGAATCGCTGGTCGCGGCATTCGAGCGCTTCCCCGGCGTCGGCCGGCGCAGCGCGGAGCGCATGGCGTTTCACGTGTTGCGCGATCCCAAGTCGCTCGACGTCGCGCACGCGATCGAGCATGCACTGACTGCGACGCGACGCTGCTCGACGTGCTGCAACGTGGCCGAGACCGATCCGTGTCCGATCTGCGCCGACGACAAGCGCGACGCGACGACCGTGTGCGTCGTCGAGGAGCCGCGCCACGTCGAAGCGATCGAGCGCTCGGGGGCGTACCGCGGCCGGTATCACGTGTTGATGGGAGCGTTCAATCCGGCTGACGGAACGGAAGAGCGCCACCTCACGATCCGCCGGCTCGTCGATCGCGTGAAGAAGGGTGGCGTGCGCGAAGTGATCCTCGGCACGGATCCCGACGCCGAAGGCGAAGCGACCGCGCTGCTCGTGCTCGAAGCGCTCGAGGCTCTGACGGAGAAACCGGGAACCGAAAAGCTCGTCGTCACGCGCCTCGCGCGCGGCTTGCCCGCCGGCAGCGCGATCGAGTACCTGCACAAAGGCGTTCTGGAAGACGCTCTCGCCGACCGCCGTCCGGTTCGCGGCCGCAAGCGTGCAACCTAGCAGGACACTCCGCGCACGATAGGTCCAGTCCCGTGCGATGCGACCGGTCGCGCCCGCCCACTCCGCTCCGTTCGGTCCACTTGCGCGCGGCGGAACGGGACGGCGAAGCGGTGCCAGTTGCACACCGCGCCGCGCGCGATCACGACACACGAAACTTGTCCGAGGCTTCGGCGACTTTCTACTCAGGCAATTCCGTCGACTGACGGGAACGTGCGTCGCCCAATCAAGTCGCCCATCGGTCGCAACCGACCCCGGCGCATGAAGCGGAGCTTCATGGTAGTTGCGATCAACATCGGTCCCCTCGATCCAGTGCCACGACTTGATTCGGCGAGGCGCGAGTTCGTCACCGCGGGCCAAGCAACGAATAGGGGCGGTGACAGTTCCGCACCGCGCCCAGCACGATCCCCGACACAGGAGACTCGTCCGAGTCTTCGGCGCGCTTCCATCCAGGCACCGGTCGCCGGAACCACCGGCTACCGGCGCCAAGCACCACGCCGCACCGGGATTTCGGCTGCGGAAAAACGTTCTCAACCTCGTCCGGGCCCAAGTCGATACAGCGGACACCATGGCCCGATTCGACGTGCGTCCGGCGCAAGTGCAGCGTGCAGAGCAGCGCATGCTGCTCCAGCCGCGCATGCTGCAGTCGATCGAGGTGCTGGCGTTGGCGACGCAGGACCTGGTGCAGTTCCTGGCTGAAAAAGCGCTCGAAAACGAGGCCTTGTGCCTCGTCGATCCCCGCGAAGCGGACGAAACGACGCACGAGGCTCGCACCGATCCGGCGCGCATCGGGCGCGGCGACGAGTGGCAGCCGCGCGGCACGAGTGAGGCGAGCGAACGCCACGACGAGATGCTGCAGTCGACGCCCGACCGCGAGAAGGGGGTCGCCGAGCGCGCTCTCGAGCAGATCGTGCTCCTGGATGTCGAACCGGAGCTCGAGCTGTGGACTCGCTTCCTCGTCGGATGCCTCGACGACAACGGCTGGTTGTCCGCCAGCGATGCGGAGTTGTTGGCGCTCGCGCACGCGGCCGGGCTCGAGCCCAGCGAAGATCTCCTGCAGCGCGCGATCGCCTGCGTGCAGAGGCTCGAACCGCTCGGTCTGGGTGGGCGCAATGCGCTCGAGGCGCTGTTGCTGCAGCTCGATCCCAACGACGACGACTACGCTCATCTGTGCCGACTGCTCGAGGAATTCCTCGAGGACCTCGCGCGCAACAAACGACCGGCCGTCGCGCGCGCGCTGTCGATCGAAACGGTCGAGCTCGAGCGCCTCGTCGAACGCCTGGGGGTGCTCGATCCGCGACCCGGACGATCGCTGTGCGCCGTGCAGAGCGAGACGATCCGCCCCGACATCGTCGTCGAGCGCACCGATGGCGGCTTCGAAGTGCGCGTCGAGCGTTCGGGCCTGCCCTCCGTGTCGGTCGATCCGGCCGTCGTCGCGCAAGCCGCCGATCGCGACCAACCGCGCGATGTGCGCGCATGGTTGCGCGGCAAGGTGGAGGAAGCGCGCTGGTTGACGGAAGCCGTCGAAGGTCGGCGCGTGACGTTGTTGCGCGTCGCGCGCTCCGCGTGTCACCACCAACGCGCGTTCCTCGAGAACGGCGCGGGACATCTGGCCCCGCTTTCGATGAGCACGATCGCGGGGGAACTCGGCCTCGCGCTGTCGACGGTGAGCCGCGCGGTTCAGGGCAAGCACGTGCAGACGCCGAACGGCGTCGTGCCCTTGCGCGCGTTCTTCCAGAGCGCGGCGGGCGGCAACGCGACGTCCGCGGTCGACGACGTTCGCGCTGCAATTCGTGCCCTTTTCGCGGCAGAAGATCCCTCTGCGCCGCTCTCGGACGACGACGCCGTCGCGCGCCTCGTCGAGGTGGGCATCAAGCTCTCGCGCCGCAGCGTCGCCAAGCACCGCGCCGAGATGGGCGTGCCGAGTTCGTACTTGCGCAAGAAACATTAGCGCGCGTCGTGGCTGGAACCCGCCGCGGATACTCCCGCGACGGGTGCGGGGCACCGCGCGTTTCAGGGAAAACCGCCGAGGTCGTGAGCTCCAACCCGGCCAAGTGCTCGCGGATTCGGCCGGCATCGCTACGCTCCTGCCCCGATGCGCAACGTCCGCTTCCAGGTCGCCTACGACGGCTCGCGCTTCTACGGATGGCAACGCCAGGACGGCTTCCGCACCGTGCAGGAAGCGCTCGAGGACGCCATCACTGCCTCAACCGGCCAAACCATCACCGTCCACGGCGCCGGTCGCACCGACACCGGCGTCCACGCCCTGCGCATGATCGCGCACGCGCACGTCGACACGCGCCTCGACGACGACCGGTTGCGTCACGCCATCAACGCGCACGTGGACCCAGGCGTCGCCGTCGCACGCCTCGAGACCTGCCCCGACGATTTCCATGCGCGCTTCGGCACCGTTTCGAAGCGCTACCTGTACGTCGTCGCGACGACGCGCTTCGAGCCCGTGATCGGACGCGCGTACCAGCACTGGACCAACTATGCGCTCAACCTCGAACACATGAGGCAGGCGGCCGCCGATCTGATCGGCACGCACGACTTCAAGCCCTTCGGCAACGCCGGCTCTCCGCGCAACACGACCGTGCGCACGGTGCACCACCTGCACTTCATCGCGCGCCGCGAGCGTGTCGCGTTCGTCGTGCAGGCGAACGGGTTCCTCTACAACATGGTGCGCACGATCGCCGGCACCCTGCTCGAGGTCGGACGAGGGAAGCGCGAGCCGGACGCCGTTCGTCGCTCGCTTGCGAGCGGTGTGCGCACCGACGCAGGGGCGACGGCGCCCGCACGTGGCCTCTACTTCTTGTCCGCGCAATACCCGACGCCGTTGTTCCAAGGACCGGATTCCGGTCCTCGAGGGCAGGCCGGAATTTTCCGGTCCTGACGCCTTGACGCAGGGAAAGCGGGGTCGATCCGACGGAACGGATTGCCTGCGTGGGACATGAAGCGGTTGTCGAAGCAGAGGGGATGACCGCGGTGTGCCTCGCGCGACTTGACCGATCGGTCGATCCGAGCGAACTTGTGGGAGTGGTTCGCGTCTTGGATGGAACCCTGCCTGCGGGAACCCTGCTCGTGAAATCGGCGGATGTCGTGCGCGCTTCGACGTTGCGCCACTCTGCCTGGAGGCTTGGACCCGCCTGCCTCCGCACCGGATCGGCCGAGGAGCTTCGCGCGCGCGAACGTGCAGGGATCCCGACGGGTGCCGAGTCGACGATTCCCGACGCGAGGCGTGTCCGCGCGGTGCTTCCCCACGCGCTGCTTCGCCGCGCGATGCTTCCCCACGCGAGGCTTCTCCACGCGACGGTCCCCGACGCGACCGTGCCCGACGCATTCATGCCGTCCAGGCCGGAGGGCGCACGCGCCCAAAGGTCGTCCTTCGAGTTCGACAACCGGGCGAAGAACACGCCCACGGAGATCGCATGCAGACGCACGTTTCGATCCTTCACCACGACTACCCCGGAACGGTGCGCGACACGGTCGACTCGAAGCTGCAGCACCTGGTGAAGTTCTACGACCGCATCGTGTCGGTCCGTGCGCTGCTGGAGCGTCAGGCGGATCTGCACCGCGTCGAGCTCGTCGCGGCGGTGGGGCACGGAGCGGTGCTCGTCGCCGACTCGCGCAACGACGAGTTCTCGGCCGCTCTCGAAGAGGCGATGACGCGCATGGAGCGGATGCTCAAACGCCACCACGACAAGTTCACCTTCCAGCGCCGCCGGCGCTGAAACCGGGCGGCACCCGCCGGCGTGTGCAGGGTGGGATTTCACCCAGGAGCTCGCAGCGCAGCGCGATCACGGCGCGCTCCTCTGCGACCGAGCACGCGTCGGATCGTGAAAAGCGTGTCTCGGGCCGCTGTCGTGTTCGGCGGGGCGTCGCATCGTGCTATCTTCTCCGCCCGCCGATCCCGCCGAATCCGGACCGCTGCCCATGAACTTCTGGAAGCAATTCAAGCCCAAGACCTGCACGTTGCGCCTTCAAGGCGACACGAAGGAAGCCGTCCTCACCGAAGTCGTGGAAGCGCTCGTCGCCTCGGAAGCGTTGCCCGAGGACCTGCGTGCCGCAGCACTCGAGGCGCTGCTGGAGCGCGAGCGCACCGGCTCGACCGGCGTCGGCGCCGGCGTCGCGATCCCGCACGTCAAGCTCCCCGGTCTGGACCGCGTGGCCTGCAGCCTGTCCGTGCACGCGGACGGCGTCCCCTGGGCCGCGATCGACGGCGCACCCGTGAACTTGGTGTTCACCGTGCTGCGGCCCGAAAAAGCTTCCGACCAGCACGATCCCGAGAAGCACCTCGAGATGATGCGCTGGATCTCACGCCTCTCGCGCGACGCAGACTTCCGTCGCTTCGCGGTCAACGTGAAAACGAAAGCTGAGCTCATCGACCTCCTCAAGGAAAAGT
>JBBQNP010000162.1:0-9666 GCA_038330085.1 Planctomycetota bacterium
TGGCGGGAATGGGCGGCGCGGAGCTCAACGTCCGTGGGCGGCTGCGGGCGAACATCACGGGCATGGGGGACGTGCGCTACCGCGGCCATCCGAAGGACGTGTCGAAGTCCGTCGCGGGGATGGGCAGCATCGAAGCCGACGGGAACTGAACCTCGCCGGCCGGCCGCAGGCCTGACTTACTGCGCGACGAGCATCTTGACGGCGTTCGAGAACCCGCCGACCAAGAGCTCGTCGGCGCCGTTGCCGGGAACGAGATCGGCGACCTCGATCGTGTGACCCTTGTCGACGTCGACGAAGATCGTCACGGGGTCGAGGATCCCCAGGCGAGGCACGAGCAGGCGGCATTTCTTGTGGAAACCCCACACAGCCATGTGCGCCGTCGTGTCGCTCGTCACGGGGAAATTGCCGAGCACAGCACCACGCAAACCACTGTCGACGCCCTCCGAGTCGAGCACGTCGTACTTCCACTCCGTGCCTTCGCGGTGGAAGTGCATCAAGCGACCAAAGTAGCCGGTCAGGTACGCACCGCCCTTCGGATCGAGCGTGAGCCGCGACAGTCCGCCCGGTTCCTCGAGGATCATGTGCGTTGCTTCGGGATGATCGAGGTCGAACGCGAACAGTCGCCCAGCCTTGTACGCGATCAGCGCTTCATGCGGCGGCCGACCGGTCGGATCGACCATGAACACGGCGTCCTTCGCCTTCACGTCCTCGGGATTGCTCGTCGTCGGCGTCTGGAAGAGCACGCGATCGTTCCACATTCCGCTCCCGCTCGTCGGCGTGAGCAGGTGGATCTTCCCGTCGTATGTCGACGCGAGCAGCTTCGGCACGTCGGTCGGACTCTGCAGCGGCACGCGCTCGATCGAGTGCACGTACACCGGGCACGCGAAGATCTGGCGCACGCGCGCTTTCGCGCCGGGGTGCAGCACGATCTGGTAGATCGCGCCCGTCGTCTCCTTGCCCTCGGCGTTCTGCACCCAACCGCCGGCGTATATCTGCTCGCCGGGAAGTGCACGGTCGATGTCGCCGAGGACGAGGCCCGTGAGCTCCGCGCCGTTCGTGTACACGATCTCCGAACGCGGCTTGCTGTCCTTGAAGTGCATGAGCGCGACATCGCCGTTCTGGTCGACGCTCACGGCCTGCAGTCCCGGATCAGTCGAGTCCGGATGTCCGACACGGATGCGCTCGATCGGCTTCACACCCTGGAAAGCGACGACAGATTTCCACTCGACGTCCTGACACGGCGTGGTGGATGCGCACCCGGCGCCGAGGCACGCGAGCAGCGATAGCAGGATTGTGGGCAGGGTTTTTCGGGTCTCGTCCATTTCATGACCTCTGGTATTGCTGTGACGCGAGCGTGTTCCGTGTGTGCGCATCAGGGGAATACCGATTCGATGGGCACGACGTGGATCGTGCCGGTCGCGGGGCTGCGCTCGATGGCGGCGCGCACGTTCCACACTTCCTGCACTGACTCCGGCGTGATCACGTCGTCGGGCTTCCCGCGTGCGACGACGTGACCCTTCTGCATCAGCACGAGCTGATCGCAGTAGCGCGCGGCGAGCGCTAGATCGTGGAGCACGACGACCGCCGAAGTGCTCTCGCGTCGCGTAAACGCGCGCGCGAACTCCATGACATCAAGCTGGTGGAGCAGGTCGAGCTGCTGCACGGGCTCGTCGAACAGCAGAATGCGCGGCTCCTGCGCGAGCGCTTGCGCGATGAGCACACGCCGGAACTCGCCGCCGGAGAGCTCGTCGACCGGACGATCGCCGAGCGGATCGAGGCGCATCTCGTCGAGCGACTTGCGTACGACGTCGCGGTCGACTTTCGACGGACCACCGAGCCAGGCTTCGCGCGCGAAACGGCCCAGGCCGACGAAATGGCGCACGCTGACCGGGAACGCGATTTCACAGCGCTGCGGCACGACGGCGATCGCGCGCGCGACCTCTTTGCGCGAGTACTCGGACAGCGGCTTGTCGTCGAGCGTCACCGTGCCCGCGCGCGGACGGATCGAGCCGTGCAGACAGCGTAGGAGAGTCGATTTTCCAGCGCCATTGGGCCCTACGACGCCGAGCAGTTCGCCTTCGGGCACGTCGATCGACACGTCGTCGAGGACGGTAGTGCGACCGTAGTTGAAGCAGATGCCTGTCGCCGTGAGCTTCACGCGGACGTCCCCCTTCGCGATAGCGAGCGCAGCAGGATGAGGAAGCTCGGCACGCCGATGATCGAAGTCAATACGCCGAGTGGCAGCTCGTTCGGGGCGACGACCGTGCGCGCGATGCAGTCGACCCCAAGAACGAGCAGCCCGCCGAGGATCGCGCACGCGGGCAGCAGCACGTGGTGCGCCGGACCGACGATGCGCCGGGCCGCGTGCGGCACGATCAGGCCGACGAACGCGACGATGCCCGCGATCGATACCGCGAGGCTCGTCAGCAAACAGGCCGCGATGAGGATCGCCGTGCCGATCGGTCCCGTGGCGAGGCCGAGTCGGTCGGCGTTGTCCTCCCCGAGCGAGAACAGGTCGAGCTTGCGCGTCGCGAACAGTGCGAACGTGATCGTGGCGAGCGTGAGCGGCACGACGAGCGCGAGCGGACTCCACGTGATCTGCCACAGCCCGCCGAGGAGCATCAGCACCATGCGGCTGAGCTGTCCTTCGTCGCGCGAGGAGTACTGCAACAATCCGATCAGCGCCGCGAAGAGCAACCCGACGTTGACACCGGTGAGGAGCACGATCTGCGAAGGGAATCCGCGGCGCGAACGCGCGATCCACAACACGATCAACGTGCCGATGATCGCCATCACGAACGACAGTGCGACCGAGCCCGCGTACGAGATGCCGAGAAAGACCCCGAGCACGCGCCCGAAACCCGACGCTTGCGCCGTGCCGATCAACGTCGGGCTCGCTAGCGGATCGCGTAGCAGCGCTTGAAGCATGCAGCCCGCGACGCCGAGCCCCGCTCCGACGCTCAATGCTCCGATCGCGCGCGGCAAACGCATCTCGAGCACGAGCGTGCGGGTCATCGAGTCGCTGCCTCGCCCCGTGATGCCGTCGATGAGCGTGCGCAACACCTCCGAAAACGGCGCGTGGATCACCCCGACTGCGAGCGACACGATGAGCGCGACGAGGATCGCCGCCAGGCCGATGATCGCGACCGGGAGGGGACGTCGAAGGGTGGCGTTCACCGCTTGCCTTCGGCCGTCTCGTCGAGCTCGGGGTGCAGCCATGGCACGAGGAACTGCTCACACCCGTCGACGCAGCTGGGCGACGGATACTGCATCTTGCGATCGCGCTCGGCGATCCGATGCACGCGCTTCTCGCGCACGGCGGCGATTCGATTCCAACCGGGACGTTGCATCACTTCCTCCGGCGAATCTCCCCAGGGCGAGAGCACGATCACGTCCGGGTTCGCCGCGACGACCGCTTCCGCGCTGAGCTGCGGGTTCGCGAGCGCCTGGTCTCCGGCGATGTTGACGCCGCCAGCGAGTCGGATCATCTCGTCGACGATCGTGTCGCGGCCCGACGTGCGCCCGGGTCGACCGGATTCGTAGTAGACCTTCACGCGCGAAAGGTTCGCGACACGCTTTGAGATGGCTGCTTCCCGAGCGTGCATCTGCGCGAGAGCGGCGCGCGCCTTGTCGGGCACGCCGACGCGGTCGCCGATCTCCTGCACGATGCGCTCGACGGTCGGTAGATCGCTCTTGTTCGACGTCCACAACACGTCGATGCCGCGATCACCGAGTGCCGGGCGTAGATCCTCCTTGGCGATGACGAGGTCCGGCTGCAGCGCGAGCACCGCCTCGACGTTGAGCGCCTTCGACGGACCCGCGTGATCGTCGTTCTTGATCTTGACCATCTTTTCCGTGCCCGGTACGAAGCAGTCCTCTTCCACGGCGATGACACGATCGAGCTCGCCGAGAAGTGCGAGCGTGTCGACCGATCCGATCGTGAGCGCGACGATGCGATGCGGACCACCGACCACGGGGGCGACGGCGTGCTCGCGTGTGCACGCCACCGACCCGAGCACGATGGTCAGGGCGATGGCGTCTCGAACGTGGCGCATCTCAGAGCGAGATCGTGTAACCAACCGTCGCAAACACCTGCTGCGGAGCGCCGGGAAAAATGCCGGTCGAGAAGCGCCTGTAGTATTCGTTGTCGAAGATGTTGGTCATGCCGACGGAGACGCCCCAGCCGCTGTGATCCGGATGCGGGCTCCATCCGACCGCTGCATCCCACAGGACGTAGCTCGGCACGATCCCCGTCACGCCGTCCGCGGATCCTTCGTGCGTGTTCGCCGGGTTCGAGTACGCCGAGGCCGTGTACGAGCCGCCGAAGCGTCCCCACAATCCGGTGTCGGGGAGCTTGTACAGCGCACCCCAGCTTGCGAGCCAGTGCGGCGAGTTCGTCGTGTCGTTGCCCTCGTTGACGCCCTCCAAGCTCTTCGAACGCAGCGCGGTCAGCGTGCCGTACACGTCGAAACCGTCCAACGTGCTCGCCGCTGTGCCCACGTCGTAGTCGAAGCCCAGCTCCGCGCCGTACGTGCGCGCGTGTCCGACGTTCACCGGCACCTTGATCCCGGCCGACGTGTTGATGAAGTCGATCTTGTCTTTGAACTCGGTGTCGAAGAGGGCGAAGCTCGTCTGCACGCCTTCGATCTCGTGAGTGCGCACACCGACTTCGTAGGCCTCGGAGTGCTCGGGCTTCGTCGGCGCGTAGAGCACGCTCGACGGATCGAACCCGGTCTCGTACTGCGGCGGATAGAAGCCCTGTTGGTACGTCGCGTAGACCGCCGTCTCCGGCGACACCTTGTACGTCAGGTTCGTCTCGGGCAGGAACTGCCTGTAGTCCTGCACGATCTCGTTTCCGGTGTCGTGCGCGTTGCCGGACATGGCGATGCTCTCGATGCGCGCCCCGATGCCCCAGTCGAGCTGGTCATTCAGGCTGATCACGTCCTCGGTGAAGAGCGAGAACGCGTTCCCTTTGAACTTGGCGTTGAGCTCGAGCGGCAAGTTCGGCGGACCGCCGGCGATCGGCGTGCGCGTGTACACCTCGTCGTTCTGCTCTTCGAGGTAGCGCATGCTGTGATACCACGAGTTCTTGACGCCGCCCCACTCGGTGGCCCACGAGTAGCTCGCTTCGATCGCACCCGAGAAGAACTCGGAGCTCTGAACGCGCGTCACGGTGAACGGCGGCAGGATCGGCCGAAAGTCGTTGAGCACTCTGGTGCCGTCCTGGTACCAGGTCTTCACCTCGAACGCCGAATCCGGACTGATCTCGTTGTGATAGCCGATCACATACCGGTTCATGTCGAAGTCGAACGAACCACCCTCCCGCGTCGACTGCGACGGGTCCGCCTGGTAACTCGCCTGGGACAGACCGCCGGGCTGCTCGGCATTGAGTTCCGTGAAGCGGCTGACGTACGCGAACAACGTCTCGTGGTCGCTGAGCGCGTACTGCGCCTTGAGCGCGCCGTCCCAGTCCTGATATTCGCCGTTGTCGCGGAAGCCGTCGCCACCCTTCACGACACCCGTCGCGAGGACGCCGACACGATCGTACGTGCCACCGACGGCGATGCTCCCGGCGTAGTCGCCATCGCTCCCGATGCGCGAACCGAGGCGCAGGATGGAATGGTCCGGCACGGGCTCAGTCATGAAATTGACGATGCCGCCGGCAGAGTTCGGTCCGTAACGGATCGACGCTCCGCCTCGGAGGATGTCCGTGCGCCAGATGCGGTCGAAAGCGATCGGCAGACCATCGGTATCCGTGTTTCCATACGGCGCTTCGTTGATGGGGATGCCGTCGACCATGATCGTCGTCAGACCTGATCGACGCGGGTCATTGCCGCGCAAGCCGATGTTGATACGCGAGTCGTTGCCGTTCTCGGCGAGCACCGTCACGCCGGGCGTGCGACGCAACAAAGCCGCCGTTCCCCCGTCGGGATAGGTGTTCTTGGTCTCGGGCTCGATCACGCTGCGTCCACCCGGATAGGCGATCGGCACGCCGCGGTCGGCGCTGATCACGAGCGTCTCGAGCGTCGCGGGTTTCTCTGCCTGGCCCTGCGCGGGTTTCGTCGACTTGTCGTCCGTCGCGTCAACGGGCTTCGCGGCATTCGGGTCCTGCGTCGGCGGTCGATCGGGAACAGTTGGAGCGTTGCTCGTGCTCGCCGGCGTGCTCGTCGACGCGGGCGGGTTCGCTGCGACAGCGCTCGGGGCCGGAGCCGTTGCTGCTATGGCAGACGCAACAGAGTTCGCCGAGGTCGAAGCTGGTTCCGACGGCGAAACACCGATCGGCGCAGTCAGCGCCGCAACCAGAATGGCAATCGGAGGCGAGAAGATCGGCAGCGGAACATGGGGCATCTTGGAACTCGCGGGGGGCTCGGTGCGCGCTGTTCGAGACAGCAATGCGCGGGCGCGCGTTAGCGAGGAAGGCAGCCCCGAGTCACAGCCTCATCCTGCAGATTTGTGCACTCGGTCGATGAGATGCCATCGGGGAGGGGCGAGGATCGCTCGAGCGCACGAACTCGAATGCGTGACCACTTCGCTCGCGCCACATAGCTGCGCTCGCGCAGAAACTGCAACGAGCGCATCCTCCAGTTCCCATGTCCGATCGCATCAACCCCGTGATCCGCACGCCGATCCGCTTCGAGCTGGTGCGGTCGACGGCGGATCCGGCACCCGCGCGGGTCGTTCCCCCGAGCCCGATGTCCCTCGAATCCAAACCGATCCCGCGGCACAGGCGACGTTCACGATCGGGGTGGATGCCGGCGCTCCTGATCTCGCTCCTCGTGCACGCGGCCTTGCTCGGCGCGGCGGTCTTCATCGTCGTCTTCCACGCGAGCAAGCGCGAGGTCGTGACGACCGAACCGGATGCGCATGTGTTGACGCTCGACCTGCGCACGGCCTCGACCCTGCCGAGCAACACGCAGCAACAGGTCCTCGATCCTCTGCCGGAATCGAGGGCGGAGTCGTCGATCCCGGCCCCGCCTGAAGTCGATCTGGTTCCCTTGCCGCCGCTCGAGCTCGAGCCCGACCCGGAGCCGCTCGTCGAAGAGACACAGACACTGCTGAGTTCGTTCTCCAACTCGGTTCCTCCGCCGGCATCGGCCATCTCGAACGCACGTCTGAACCTGCGCGCACCAAATGTCGCGAAGGGATCGCCGAACGGTGTCGAGGGCGGCGTCGGTCCTGCGACGGCAGCGAAGAGCGCGGGTGGATCCGCCGAGGGCCAACCGGGTGGAGTCGGCACGACGTCGACGGGGAACGGTCCACCGCTGATCAGCTCGGGGCTTCTGCACGCGAAGCACGTCGAACGTCCGCGCTATCCCGATGCTTCGCGCCAGCGCGGCGACCAGGGCGTCGTGACATGCCGTCTCACGATCGGGCGCGACGGCGAAGTCATCGACGTCGTCGTCGAAGTAAGCAGCGGGTTCTCGTTGCTCGACGACGAGGCCGTGCGCGCGCTGAAGCACTGGCGGTTCCAGTCGCTCGAGGACGTGACCGACAGTCCGCGCGTGCAGGCGTTGCAACGTCTCGAGTTCAAGCTCGGTCACGGGTAGTGGCCATCCATCGATCCTCGGCCCGATCTAACCAAGGACGTGGATCTCGCCGCGTGTTGGAAGTAGCTTGAGCTCGTTCCGGCGCCGTCTACCGGGTGTCATGCGCGGTCGTTCAACCTTGCTCCTGTTCGTGCTCGCAGCCTTGATGGCTTCGAGCTTGTCCGCATGCCACCTCACCTTCGGCGGGCGTGGCACGACGAACTGCGTGATCGATCGCGCGCTCGACGGAGCGGTCGTTCACGTGAGCGAGCTGCCTGCGCGCGGGGACTGAACGGGTGCTGGAGACGAACGCCCTCCAGAAGCTCGGACACTTGCGCGGTGTGCGGCTCCTGTTCGCGGTGGCACTCTTCCTACGCCTCGGGGCCATGCTGGCGTCCGGCTTCGCGCACCGCGTCGACCATGGAGCGTGGGGCTTCGGATACGAAGCGGCGTGCATCGCCGACTCGTTGCACGCGGGTCACGGTTTCGCAGGGCCATGGACGCGCGCGGAGGTCCCCTGGAACCTCGGCTCGGGAGCGACCGCTTGGTTGTCGCCGGCGTACCCGGGGTTCGTTGCGCTCTTGATGAACGTGTTCGGAGGACTTGTGCCGGGGACCGCGTTCGCGCTGTTCTTCGTGCAGAGCATCGTGGGCGCATTCACTTGCGTCGCGGTGGTCGGACTCGGTCGTGCGCTGAACGCCGAGCGCGCGGGGCTCGTCGCCGGTTGGGTGCTGGCGGTGTTCCCGGCTGCGGTGTGGAATGCGTCGGCGGTCGTGTGGGATACGACGTTCGTCGCGTGCGCCATCGTCTTGTTCATGTGGGGCGCGTTCGTGTGCGCGCGTGGGTCGATGCGGAAGTGGGGCTGGTTCGGAGCGGGCTTCGGTCTGTTGCTGATGCTCAACCCGGCACCGTTGGCGCTGTTGCCGGCCGCGCTGCTGCCGGCGTGGTTGCAGCGTCAGTCGGTGCGGGTGTTCGGGCGCAACGTGGCGCTGTTCGCTCTCATGGCCTTCGTCGTGGTGTTGCCCTGGATGCTGCGCAACCAGCGCAGGCTGGGTTCGTTCTCGATGCGCACGAACTTGGGCGTCGAGCTCATGGTCGGGAACAACGACGACGCCAACGGACGGTTCCAGATCTCGCACCACCCGAGCAACTCGGGCGCGGAGTTCGTGCGGTATCGCGAGCTGGGCGAGGTGAAGTACGCAGCCTGGGCCATGCAGGAAGCACGCGGTTGGATCGCGGAACATCCCGGGCGCTTCGTCGGACTGTGCGTGCGTCGCTTCGTCTTCTTCTGGATCGGCGAGGATCCGATCACCGACCCGCGCACGGACGAGAGCGGACGCCGCGCGATCACGGACGTAGGGACGTGGATCAAGTTCGTCGCGTTCGCGTTGACCGGTGTGCTGGGAGTGTTCGGCGCCGTGCGCTGGGCGCGTCGCGATCTCGCCGGACGCGTGCTGCTCTTGGCCTTCTTCTTGTTCCCGCTGATGTACTGCGTGACGCACGTGCTCGAGCGCTACCGGTTCCCGATCGAGCCACTGCTCGTGCTGGCCGCGGTGTGGGGGATCCTCGATCTGTGGGAGCGACGGCGCGGCCGTTCGCTATCCTCCCGCTCGCCATGACCGAACCGCGCGACAAGTTCAAAAGCCTCAAGGACCTCAAGAAGCTCTCGGGGGGTGAACCTGCGAAGCCGGTCGAGGCGGAAGTGCGTCTCGAAGGGAGCTTGGCGAAGCGCGCGCAAGAATCGAAACAGCGCGAAGTGCCCGAAGACGCGACCACGCGCGAGCGCATCGACGGACGCCCGCACGCGTTCGGGCCGATGGAACACGGCCCTCTGCCGTACCGTGACGAAGGCTCGGAGGAGATGCAGATCCTGGCGTCCTTCCGTGTGCGCACTCAGTTCCCGCGCGACGTGCAGAACGAGGTCGCGAAGCTGCCGCACGATCCTGACCCGTCGGAGTACAAGGGGCGCGAGGACCTGCGCACGAAGATCGTCTATACGATCGACGGCGAGGACGCGAAGGACTTCGACGACGCGATCTCCATCGAGGACCTTGGTGACGGTGCCGTCGAGATCGGCGTGCACATCGCGGACGTTGCGCACTACGTGCGGCCGGGGACGGCGCTCGACGACGAAGCGCTC
>JBBQNP010000163.1:0-9490 GCA_038330085.1 Planctomycetota bacterium
TGAAGATCAAGAAGCACTTGCCGATCGTGTTGTTCGGGACGGAGTACTGGAACGAGATCCTGAACTTCGAGCCGATGGTGAAGTACGGCACGATCTCGGCGGAGGACGTGAAGTTGTTCTTCCGGACCGACTCGGTCGACGAGGCGTACGAGTACTTGGTGAAGGACCTCGAAGCGCACGCGTTGAAGAAGCCGAATGCCGGCTACATGAGCGACCACAAGTAGGCGCCGGATGCTTCCCCCGGATCATGGGGGCTGGCGCGCACGACCTTGCCGGAATCAGCATGCTTGGGCGAAGATGAACGCGCGCTTCGTTCTTCTGTTCAGGAGCCCAAGCATGATCCCGCCGCTGCGCTCGTTCTCCGTTGTCGTCCTGTGCTTCGCTTCGGCTGCCTCCCACGCGCGAGGCCAGGGCGCGTGTCCGCCCTTCGGCGGTCAATCCTTCCCCACCGGTTCGCGCCCGGACGCCACGTTCGCAGACGTGGACGGCGACGGAGTGCTTGACGCGGTCATCGGCGACTCCCTCGGCAACCTGAGCGTGTCCGTCGCACGTCCCGACGGTTGGTTTCAGCCGAAGAGTACGCTCGCGCTCGGTGCCTCGATCGACGAGATCGCGCTGGGAGACGTCGACGGCGACGGCGACGCGGACGCCGTGCTGCTGCTCGCTGGGCCGCCGCGTCTCGTGCTCGTGCGCGGCGACGGCACTGGCCAATTCGGCGCCCCGGAACTCTTGCTGAGCTCGGTTGCGACGACGAATCGGCCGTTCGTGATGGTCGATCTCGATGGGGACGGCGATCCCGACATCGCCTGCTCGACGCCCTCAGGCACGTGGATCCTGGTCAACGACGGGCTGGGCACTTTCCTCGGCCATTCGGCTTCCGGTGGCAACGTCGTCCTCAACCAGTTGTGCGCGGGTGACTTCGATGGCGACGGCGATGCCGACGTGGCCGGCTTGAGCTACGACGCGCTGCAGGCCCACTCCGTCTTCGTCTACCAGAACCTGGGAGGGGACAACTTCGCGTTCTTCTCCTCGTTCCCCACGAACACGGCCAGCGCACTCGCCATGGCCGACCTCGACGGCGACGGCCGAGCGGAGTACGTGTTCGTCGACCAGCTCGCGCTCCACGTGCAGTTCTCGGGCGGGCCGCAGTACTCGTCGCCTGCGGGATGCTGCCCCAGCTCGCGCGTGGTGTGCGCAGACATCGACGGCGACGGCGATGTGGATGCAGTGACAGGCGGCCAAGTGGGCTGGTTCGTGCTGCGCAATCCGGGCAACGGGCACCTCGTGGCGGAGCAGGGGCCGTTCATGTCCCAGGTGACGGGCTGCGCGCTGGCTGATCTCGACGGCGACGGCGACCTCGACCTCGCGGTCGCCCGCAGTGACAAAGGTGTCGTGTCGCTCGTCGAAAACGAGGGCGGCAACTTCGTGATCCCGATCGCGATCCCCGTCGATCCGAACTTGAGCATCGTCGCGAAGGCCGACGTCGACCACGACGGCCTCCTCGACCTCGTCGTGACCGTCGACCCGTTCGGTTCGATCCAACCGGAGCTGCGTGTGCTGCTCAACCAGGGAATGGCCGACATCGTACTGGGTCCGATCGTCGCGACCTTCACGTCGATCCCTCCCACTGCCGTCGCCGATTTGAACGGCGATCTCTTGTCGGACTTCCTCGTGTCCGGGCAGTCGGCGCTCGACATCTACCTCGGCACGGGCGCAGGCAGCTCGACCCTGAGCCAGTCCATCCCGGTGAGCTCGCCGGGCTACGCCACGCCCGCCGTGGGCGACCTCGATGGGGACGGCGACGCCGACATCGTGCTCGTCGGAAGCGCGTTCACAGTGCTGCGCAACAACGCCGGAACGTACGTGCCCACATCGAGCACCACGATCAACTTCTTAGGGCCGACGTGCGTCCGCTTGGCGGACGTCGACGGCGACGGCGACACGGACGTCCTGGCCGCGGTCGCAGGCACGTCGTCGCAGGAGCGGGTGTTCCTGAACGACGGCACGGGGAACTTCGCACCGTTCGCGCCCGGGCCCATGGGCGGCGAGTGGCCCGAGTTCGAACTCGCCGACCTCGACGGGGACGGCGACCTTGACCTCGTCAACACGAACACGTTCCCCCCCACGGTTCGCATCCATCTCAACGACGGCCAGGGGAACTTCACGCTCACCAGCACGATTCCGGTCCGCGAATCTCGCGCGATCGAGATCGCCGACCTCGACGGCGACGGCGACCAGGACATCGTGGCCGTGGCGAGGTTCACGGGCCTGATCCAGGTGTTGCGCAACCGCGGCAACGCCACGTTCGAGGCGCCTTCCTCCACGGACTTGTTCACGCGCATGTCCGCGTCGGACAGCCTTGCGATCGGGGACTTCGACGGAGATGGGCGGCCCGATGCCCTCGTGAACCTCGACGGCGGCCTGCGGTTCGTCCCCAACACGACCGACTGCGGCGTCGGCGCGCCGTTCTGCTTCGGCGACGGGTCTGGGACGGGCTGCCCGTGCGGCAACGCGAGCACGACCGGATCGCAACAAGGGTGCGTCACGTCGGTTGGCGTAGGCGCCGAACTGCGCGCGTCGGGCAACCCGAGCATCGCGATGGACACTTTGTTGCTCGAGGCCTGGAATCTCCCGCCGAATGCGCCCGTGCTGTTCTTTCAGGGAACGTCGCGCGTCAACGCGGGCAACGGAGTGGTCTTCGGCGACGGCTTGCGCTGTACCGGCGGCACGCTCAAACGGCTCGGCACGCAGCAGGCCTTGAACGGAATCGCGATGCATCCTGGGGCCGGCGACCTCTCCATCTCGCAGTCCGGCGCGACAACGGTCGGGACGTACGACTACCAGACCTGGTTCCGCGACCCGACTTTGTTCTGCACGTCGGCGACGTACAACCTGACGAACGGGCTCGAGGTCCTCTGGCACTGAAAGCCCGGAGCCTGCCGGGCACGGGGCTCATTTCGCGACGCTCGTATGGTCGTGCACGATGCGCCAGCCTTCGTCGAGGTGACGGAACACGAGCGTGAACAACCCGCCGGCGTGAGGCTGCTTGTCGAAGTCGAGGTCCCACCTGCCGCGCACGATCGCGGCGTCGCTGCTGATAGGAACCACCTCGAGGTTGGTGAACGCGAGCTTGCCCATCTCGGCGTCGCCGGTCTTGTAGCGCTTCACGTAGCGGGCGAGCACCGGATCGAAACCGTGCGTCACGTCTCCGCCGGAATAGAAGGTGAGGCCCGGTGAGTGCCAGTAGCCCGCGCTCATGAAGCCTTCGACGTCACCGCGATTCCACGCCGCTTCCTGCGCGTGCACGACGGCCTGGATTTCGGTCGCTGAGTTGTCGTTCGACGGCTCCGCGTACGCGTGCATCGTGTTGCATGCCGTGATGATCGGACAGACGGTGATCGCGAGCGCGAAGAACACAGGGCGGATCACAACGAGCGTCAAGGTTGGGCCGAGTCGTGAGTTCATGGCAAGATCGTTCGGTGCAAGAGGACGCGCGTCAACGTCCGACCGTACGGCGGCAGCCTCTGTTGTCTACTCCGGCCACCGACATCTCCCGCAGCGGTCGTTGCCCGGGATGTCGATGGCCGGAGTGGACAACAGAGGCTGCCGCCGTACGTTGCACTCTGCGGCCGCGAGCTGGACACTGACGCGCCGAGCTTCCCCTCGAGAAACGACTATGATCCGCGCGCTTGCCATCGTCCTCCTCGCCGTGTCCGTGAGCGCTGCGTTCGCGCTCGCGCCGCAGAAACCCGCAGCGAAGGACCCCAAGGCGATCCTCGACGCGCTCTTCGACGCCGATCGATTCGGAGCCGACCTCACCGCGATCGACAAGGACGTCGCCGAGCTCGAATCCATCGAAATACACACTGGCGCCGAGATCAAGGACTGGAGCACAAAGCTCTCGAAGCTCTGGAACAAGGGCGCGCGCCTCGAGAAAAAGACCGGCCAGCACTTCCTGTGGGAGAAGGGCAAGGACAAGAAGGGTCTCTACATCCTCGGCGGTGAGCTCGGTCGACCGAAGGCGCTCCTCATCGCGATGCACGGCGGCGGCCAAGGTGCAGGCGACGCAGCGTCGGCTCAGGGTGAGTTCGCGGGAGCCGTGAGCAAGCTCGACTGGTTGATGATCTGTCCCGAGGTCCTCGAGAAGACCGAGCACGGCTGGACCGACTCGGGCTCCGAAGAGTTCGTGCTGCAGCTCGTCGACGCGGCGTTGCGCACGTGGAAGATCGACCGCGACCACGTGTACTTCTCGGGCCACTCGATGGGCGGCTACGGCACGTGGACGCTCGGCGCACACCACGCCGATCGCGTCGCAGGTTTGGCTGCGTCAGCAGGCGCGCCGACTCCGATCCTCGGATCCGGCGGTGCCATGGTCGACGTCGCGCCCGGCGTGATCCCGAACTTGCGCAACGTGCCGATCGTCGTCTACCAGAGCGACGACGACCCGAACGTTCCGCCGGCCGCAAACGGCATCGCGACGAAGAAGCTCGACGAAGCACAGGCGCGCTGGGGTGGTTTCGTGCACGAATACTGGCAGGTTCCCGGACGCCAGCACCAGGAAGCGCCGGGCGGGATGCCCGCTCTCCTGGCCAAGATCAAGGACGACGTGCGCAACACGCGACCGACGCGCGTCGTGTGGCAGCCGGCGCTGAAGTGGAAGCGGCAGTTCTACTGGCTGTGGTGGAGTTCGCCGGCGCTCGAAGCGATCGTCGTCGCGGACGCTGACAAGGCGAAGAACGAAATCGACGTGACGTGCAGCGTCGACGCGCGCGGTCTCGAAGTGCTGCTCGACGACGCGCTCGTGGACGTGACGAAGGAAGTCGTCGTGAAGCTCAACGACAAGGAAGTGTTTCGCGGCATTCCGAAAGCCGACCTGGGCACGCTCGCGAAGACGTGGCTCACGGGAGATCCAGAACTCGCGTTCGCGATGCGCGTGAAGCTCTCGCCCTGACGCGGGGCGCGCTTCGCGGCAGGGGCTGACTACTTGCCGCTGCCGCCGTAGCCCAAACCGCTCAGCCGCTTCACCGACTCGGGGTCATGCGCGCGCTCGGCGGACGTCATGACCTCGTTGCCGATGCCCTTCAGCTTCGTCGACTCGGGGAACATCGTGTTGCCTGCGACCATCACGTCGATCGCCCGCATACGTGACTCGTTCGTGTCGACGTGCAGCAACTCGTACGCGATCAGGCTTACGTCCCCTTCGACGATGTGTCCCTTCTGGGCCTTCGCGAGCGCGATGAAGTCCGTTGCGGCCCGCTTGGGATCGATGTGGGCGAGCGCCTTGCAGCGTCCGAGAGCGGCGGGCAGATAGTCAGGGCACTTCGTGTCGGCGCCGATCTTGTCGAGCGCCTTTTCGAAGTCGGCGAGCGCCGCCTTGTTGTCGCCGCTGCCGAGCGCCGTGTAGCCGTCTTCGGTCAGAGACTTCGGGCTGCCCGAGCAGGCGGAAAGTCCGATCAAGAGCAGTGCAGCGAGAGATGTGGTGCGCATGGTTCGTCCTCATGTATACCCTCGGACGCGAGGACGCGGCAGCCGCCCACGGGGGATTGCAGAGCGGATGCGGTCCACAACACGCCCTCCGAGTATCTTTTTCGACCCGAACCTTTCGATCGCGCGTCCTGCCGGTCGATCTTCGAAGTCCGCTCACGCAACGAACGCGCTGATCGAAAGAGCCAAGACCGCCGCATGGGACTGTTCGATTTCCTGAAGACGAAGCCCGCGCCCACGAGCGCGCCGAGACCGCTCGTGCGTCCGATGGGCGCTGCACCACGGCCGGCACCGACGGCCGAGAACAACTTCATCGTCATCACGCTCGATTCGTGTCGCTTCGACACGTTCATGCAGGCGGCGCCGAAGACGATCCTGAAGCTCGGCAAGCCGGAGAAGCGCTGGAGCTACGCGAGCTGGACGGGGCCGTCGCACTACAACCTGCTCACGGGACTCTTGCCGCACACGAGCCCGCCGAACGTGTACGCGTCGGAGTACTACAAGGAGGACTTCTACAACTTCAACAAGCGCCTCGGTGCGAAGGACGTCGAGTTCGCGAAGATGGTGCCGGGGTTGTGGCTGCCGGGTTTCCTGCGCAACACGCTCGGCTACTCGACGCACGCGCGCGTGAGCTTGCCCGTGTTGAACCCGCGCACCGGCGTGAACCGCGACTTCGACTCGTTCACGTTGATGGACAAGCACAACGACATGCGCTCGATGCTGCCTACGCTGAAGTTCGAGGCGGACCGGCCGAGCTTCTACTTGCTCAACGTGGGCGAGACGCACTACCCGTACGCGAAACCGGACGAGGACAGCTCGATGTGGCCGCGCATCAGCGGCGTGAACGGCGTCTTCAAGTCGCTCGACAGCCAGATCGACACGCAGGGCAACCTCGTCGCGACGAAGGACGCGCCGCAGTTCTTCGACCAGGACAAGCTCGATCAGCTCAAGGAGCGTCAGGTCGACACGGTGCGGTATCTCGACGGCGTGTTCGCGGAGCTGTGGGACCTCGTGCCAAAGAACACGTACGTCATCGTGACGGCCGATCACGGCGAGTTGTTCGGCGAGGGCGGCTACTTCGGCCACGGTCCGATCATGCACGAGAAGTGCTTCGAGGTGCCGTACCTCGAGGGCAAGATTCGCTGAGGCGCGCATGAGCCAGCCAGGTTTCATCCTGTGGTTCACGGGCCTGTCGGGCGCCGGCAAGAGCACGCTCGCGGAGCACGTTGCGTCCGCTTTGCGCGACAAAGGTGTGCGCGTCGAAGTGCTCGACGGCGACGAAGTGCGCGAAAACCTGTCGAAGGGCCTGGGGTTCTCGAAGGAGGATCGCGACACGAACGTGCGTCGCATCGCGTTCGTCGCCAATTTGCTCGCGCGCAACGGCACGTGCGCGATCACGGCCACGATCTCGCCGTACCGTTCGGTGCGCGACGAGTGCCGCAAGCGAGCCCAAGCGCCCTTCGTCGAAGTGTTCGTCGACGTTCCGCTCGAGGTGGCCGAGAAGCGCGACGTCAAAGGTCTCTACAAGAAGGCCCGCGCCGGCGAGATCGAGCACTTCACCGGCATCACCGATCCGTACGAGCCGCCGCTGAAGCCCGAGGTGGTCGTGAAGACGCACACCGAAACCATCGAGCAGAGCGTCGCGCGCGTTCTCGAGCACCTCACGAGCAGCGGCTGCATCGAACGCTGAATCCCTTTCAGTGCGTACACCTCGCGTCGAGGTGGAGGTCGGCGGTTTCGTCAGTGGGAGTCGAGTTACCGAAACAACTTGCGTGAGTCGATGTCCTCGTCCTCGCCGGTGCCGCCGATCTCGCCGTCGGCGCCCAAGGTGATCACGTGCGGCTCGGTTTCGCTCTCACCGGGCAGCACGTAGATGTACGGGCGTCCCCACGGATCTAGCGGCCACGCGTCGATATCCAAGTATTTCCGGCCAAGCTTGTCGCGGAAGAAGAACTCGTCAAGGCTCTTCGGCCAATGCCCTTCGTGGTCCGCGGCGAACTCCATGGCGCTGCTGAGGATCCAGACGACATCCGTACTCGTCCGCCTGCAGTGGGACCCGAAGCACCGGGGTAGTTGCTCGTGGATGACATCCAATCCGATCAAGATCACGCCGATCGCGAAGAACGACGCGAAGTACATCACGCATGGAGGGACCCAATTGCTTCGGGCCGACATGCAATTCTCGACGCTCGAGAGGGCGACGACTTCCGGCTTGATTCCGCGGCGTTTCTCAGGGGAATGCGGGACGCCTGCCCGCGCTCGATCGTCGAGGCGGACTCTCCTAATCGCCAATGCTCACGAGCGCCAGCGTGCGCAAGAGTGTCTACGCCGTTCGTTCTGTGCATCGTGACGTACGACGTCCTGTGCATTCGCTTCGTGTGGTAGCTTCCCACTTCGCTTTGGGATTCATCACGTGACAAAACCCAGGCTGATGCGGCTGATCGTGTTGCTCGCCATCGTGTTGGCGGCGGTGATGTGGTCATTGGGCACGCGACACGCAGCACCTTCCGTCGCATCCAAAGAAGTTGCGAACGACGACAGCTTGCAAGCCGGCGTTCGCGCTGCGGAGCTCGAAGCACCGCCGACGTCGACCGAGCGTTCGCCGACGATCGAGCCAAGTGTCACGGCCAAGGACCTTCCACTTCTCGTCGCGGGCGTCGTCGTGGACGACGCGGGGGATCCGATCTCCGACGCACTCGTCGAGCTCAACTGCGTGCACATACTGGACGCCTCGCGCTCCATCCATCTGCGTCAAAGTTCGGGTGGGATCAGAACGCTGAACCTCGAGCTCATGGGTTCGTGTAGCTCCGACCAGAATGGTCACTTCGAAATACGTGGCACCTACGTCGACGGAGGGTTGAACCTCAGGGCGACGCACCCCGAGTCGACGGATCCGGCTGCTTGCGTGTCCCAGCCTGGAACCGAAGACGCGCGGCTTGTCCTGCACATGGCGGGCTCGATGCACGCGCGCGTCGTGTTGCCGGGCGACGCTGTGTTGGCAGGGCTGCACATCTACTTCTCGCCGTTCAACTGGTCGCAAACGAGTCCGTCGATTTCGACGGACGCATCAGGTGTTCTGGTCACACAGCTCAACGGCGGCTTTTCCGAGAGACGCGTTCTCCTGAACTCTCACCCTCTGCTGCCCACCGACGAAACCGATGCACTGGTCGAACTTGGCAGCGGCGAGTGCGCCATACGGCTGACGCTTCCAAAGCTCGCGCCAGACCAGTGGAGCATGATCGTCAGCATCGACACGGCCCGCGACCCTATCGCAACTGTCAACGGCATCACCGTGCACAGCCATGGGTGGGCCGACGATCCGCGTGTGAACCCTCTCGACCTACGCAGTGTCCTCGCGCTCGTGAAGCTCACGATCAACGACCCGGCGGGTGCGCGCGTTTCCACTAGCCTCGTGCGGTTTCGGAGCCTTTCCTCGAGCGAGGACGACAGGACCCAGCCCATCGAGCAGGGCACGTCAACCTTCTACGCACGTATCGGCGCCGAGTTCGACGTCAGCGCACCCGGGTTCAGCACGCAACGTGTAGTCGCAACCCAGGGTGAGCGCACGATCGTCCTTCAGCGCGGCAAGAGAGTTCGTCTCGTGCTCGACGGCGCCGGCGTGCCTGCGCCGCCTCTGCGATTGAGGGTCGCTCTGGTGCGACAGCCGGTCGCGGTGGACAAGCACGCTTGGTTCGTCGTCGACACGCAAGACGAAGCGCGGATCGAGAACCTCGCCGCGCGCAGCACGATCCACTGGTACAGGGCTGGGCAGTTCGACGGCTCGGGTTCCGCTGACGTGATCGTCGAGGGTCCGGGCGAGTACTTCCCGTGCTGGTATGTCGGGCGGAATGAAGATCAGGCCGACCGATTCCAGGTGGTGCAGCTCAACACGACGGCCTCGGCACACGTGGTGGTTCCTGAAAGCGCGAACGAAGCTAGCGTCACGATCCACCTCGACGCGGGCGATCTCGCGGCGGCGGTCGAGCGCTTGTGAGGGCACCTTCTC
>JBBQNP010000164.1:0-9407 GCA_038330085.1 Planctomycetota bacterium
TTTAGTGCGCGTGCCCCCCCCCCCAACACACATTACCCCCAATACTCCAGTCGCGCGCTAGCGCGCGACCAGCTTGATCGCAGTCCGACATGGATGCCACCGAACTGACAGCGCGCCTCGAGTCTCTGCTTCCCGGTTTCCACTCCTGGTCGGAGTCGGATGCAAATGTCTCCGACCCCGATCGCGTTCACGGCGTGTTCGCCGCCGCAACCGAGTACTCACGCACGCACGCCATCTCGCCGGAGCAATGGTCACGCTTAGCCGAGTTCCTCAGTGCCGTCGTCGGTGGCGCCGACCATCCGCTCGATGAAGCCGCCCGTACCACCTTCCTGAAGAAATTGGCCGCTCCTGATCACCCACTCGGTGCGCTGCTCCAGGGCGAAGCGCGCACCTACTGGGAGTACTGGGTGTGATGCGATCAGGAAAGCGCCTGGGCCGGCTCCGCATTGTCCCCTCGCTCACTTCGCCGCAATCTGCAAGCTGATCAGCGCCCAACTCGTCGCCAGCACGGGATTGCCCTCGTACCAGCGCTGCGAATTCTCGTTCGTCCACGAGCCGTCCTTGCGCTGCATCGCGACCAACCTGCCCGCCATCTCCTTGCGCCAACTGTGCGGCTTCCCCTGCGCATCCGTCACCGTCTCCTCGCCGTACAGATCGAGCGCCTTCGCCATCGTGTGCAGGTAGTAGTACAGCCCCTGGTACCCCGCCGCCGGATCCGCATTCCTCTCGAACCCCGGGTTGACATCGACCGTGTAGTTCTTCTTCAACCACTCCCAGCACGCCTTCATCCTGGGATCGTCCTTCGGCACGCCTACTAGCACGTAGCACTTCAAGAGCGCATACGTCATCGAGCCGTACGACACCATCACCCGCTTGCCGCCTTCGAGGTCGACGTACCCCGCCTTCGAGCTGACCGGCGTGTAGATCCCGCCGCCGTCGTTCCCCGACACGACCGTCTTGCCGTCCGCTTCGACGTGCGTGTCGTTCGACTCCGACCGGTTCTGGCAGCGCTGCAGGAACACGAGCGCGCGCTTGAACGCGGGATCGTCCTTCGTGACGCCTGACGCAGCCAACGCCTCGAGCGCCATCTGCACGTTCGACATGTCGGGACGCTGCTCGTCGCCGTAGCTGTTGCCGCCGTAGTAGGGGTGATCGGGCGAAAATCCCTCGCCTTCGTCGGCTTGCAGCTCGATCAGGAACTTCTGTGCCTTCGCGATCACGGGCTTGTACTCAGGTCTACCGCTGCGCGCGAGCGCCAGGACCGCCGCCGACGTCGTGTAGTTGGCGAGCTCGCCGTCTTGAATGGAACCGTCGGGCTTCTGCAAGGACACGAGCCACGTGAGCGCGTTGTCGATCGCTTCCTGGACCTGCGGCGCGCGAGGTTCGGGCGCCGACAACAATCCGCCGATCGCCATCGCCGTGAAGCCGGGGTTGGGCTTGCCGGGTGCGCCGTACAGGCCCTTGTTGCCGGCCGAGGACAACCACAGTGCACCCTTCGCGAGCGCAGCGACGGCCTTGTCGTGATCGACCGCTTCCATCTTCGGCAGCGGCTTGACCGGCGTCTTCGCGCCGCCTTCTTCCTCGTCGTCGCCGGGGCTGAGCACGTGCAGCGCGTGCGAAAGCGTGACCACGTTCTCCGCGGTCTTGCGCAACTCGCCGTTCCACGATGCATCGGGCGCACGCTGAGCGAGCAGCTTGACCGCGAGCGCGCCGACGTCCGCTTTCGACTCAGGCAGCTTCACGTCCTGCCACGGCCCGGTTTCGCTCGACGCCTGCGGGTCCTTGCCGATGAACGCGAGCGCCTTGTTCAACGTCGCTTCGGTCGAGTGATGCGCGTTCTCCGCCAGCGCCCCGGCCGCGAGGCGGGTCTGCCTCAGCGCGTCCGCCGGGCTCGCGCCCGCATCGTGGATCGATCCGTCGGCGTCTTGTTTCGACACGAGGAAGTCGATCGCCTTCAACACGAAAGGTCCGTCGTTGCGGCCGTAGTGGCGCGGGCATTCCGACATCGCGCGCAGCACCAACGCCGTGGTCTCGACTTGTCCACCGTAGCTACCGTCCTTGCGATCCTGCTGGAAGCGCAGCCACTTCACGCTCGTGTCGATGTCGTCCTTGAAATCGGGGACCTGCGCCTGCTTGGCTTCGGGCGCCGCAGCCGGCTTCTGCGGGAGCGGCTGAGCGTGGGTCGTCGGGAGCGCGAATCCGCTCGCCAGGAAAAGCAAAATCGTGGCCAGGTACTTCATGTGCCCATCCTAGCCACGCTGGCGGGCCGTTCTACCAAGCACATCACGACGAAGCCGGCGCGCCAACTCCTCGCGGGACCGAGAGAAAAAGACTTGGCGCCTAGCGCGACGGACGCGCTCCTATGCCGACCTTCGCCGCTGTCGTCCCTACATCTCGATCGTGTTCACGACATCGGGAAGGACGTGAATGCTCTTCCGCGCCACCTCGCGGTTGCCACTGCGCAGCACGAGCGTGCTGCCGTCCTCCGGCACGAGGATGGGTTCACTGCGTCTCTGCAGCAAGGGCATGGAGTCGTCTCCGTACCACGCGGAGTCGCCGCGGCTCACGCCGAGCTGGAGCACACGCCCGTCCTGGTCGAGCACCGCGACATTGTCCGCATCGAGCTCCTTGCTCTCGATACGCACGCACAAGTGTCCGAGGCGTCCGACGACGATGCGCACATTTGCGGCGCTCGACCTGTCGATGTCGCGCGTGACACCCGGTCCATCTTCGCGGACCTGGATTGCGAGCTCACGGACTTCGAGCGAGACGTCCTGCAACTCGAATCGGCCTTCGTCGTCCGTCTTGGTCCCCGTGTCCGCGACACAGGCTCGCGAGCCGCGCTCTGACCCGGGCAGCAGCAATTGCGGATGCACCTTGGCACCCGCGATCGGCACGCCGCGCGGATCGACAATCTGGCCGCGGACGACGCCCGTTCGTGTCGTGACACCGAGCTGAAGCACGATCTCGGGTCCGCCCGGAACGATCGGATCGGTCGTCAGACACTCCAACGTGCCCGAGTTGAGCACGCGGATCCGGAACGCGCGCGGGAGTGCGCAGGTCAGGACGAACTTTCCATCTGCGTCCGTTCGCGCCGTGGACGAGAAGTCCGCGCCGTAGCTCACGACTTCTTCTGACGGTGATTCACCCACACTCCGTCGCAGCTCTGCGACCGTGATGGGATCGAGGACCATGAGGATGATTCCGCGGAGCGGCTGTTTGGAGGCGTTCACCACGACCCCGCGGATGGCCGCGAGCGGTTCTTTCTCGAGCCGGATCACGAGCGGTTGCGGCCAGGCTGAACGCAAGCCGGGCTCTCCTCGGGCCATTGTCGAACACGGCTTGCATCCGGGCTTGGTGACGATCATCGATCGGGATTTCACTTCTGCGCGCAGTTCGCATGCAAAGCGCCCTTCGCCGTCCGAGCGCCACATGCGCTCACCCCAGATCACGGTCGCATCGCCGACGGGCTTGCCCTCCGAATCCACGACGCGTCCGTCCAGAGTGACGGGTTCGGCGGGAGTCGCTTCGAGATCGACCACCACACCGTCGCGATCCGCACCGAGCGGGAAGATCCGCGGCACGAAGCCCGCTGCGCGGACGAGCAGGCGCGCGCTTGCAACGCGGGGCGCGTCTACGAACTCGAACCGCCCGCGGTCGTCCGTCCTCGTCTTCCAGATCCGCGCGACCGAACGATCGAGCGGCAGGTCGAGCCCGGAGCGCAATGTGTCGAAGGATCCGAAGTCGCCGAAGCGTTCGAGGCGACTGGATGCATGTTCGGCGGAGTCGGCGGGGGTTTCCCACTCGCCGTTCTCGAGCCAATTGGGTTCCGAGCGCGGGTCGATCTTGCTCCCAGCGTTCTCCATCCCGACGGTCGCTCCGCCAAGTCGCATCCACACGCTTGCGTGTGCGATCGGCTCGTGCTTCGCGCTCATGACGACCCCGCGCACGCGTTGATGTGTCGCGAGGACGAGCACGTAACCGTCCGCCGGATCTGGGACGCTCGTGTGCGGCTCGAACAGCGTGATCCAGTTCTTGTCCGCCGCGACGATCGAGCCGCCTTCGGCAGCCGCTCGGATTTCGAATCGACCTGTGGCATCGGTCGTCGCGAGCGCGCCGTTCGCCGAATCGTGGGCGTCCAAGGCCACGTACTTCAGATGCACGAGAGCGAGCGGCTCACCCGAGGCGTCGATCACGCGGCCCGCGACGGAACGTGCAATGACGCCTTCGGCCGCCTCATCCTTCGCTTCTGGCGCCGAGCCGAGTGCTGTGCGTTCGACGCGGGGCTCACTACTCGCGACTGTGGCCTCCGACTGCGACGCGGTCGATGCAGGGCTCAGCGTGACACGCGGATCCGTCGTAGGTGCGGCCTTGGAACTCGTGCGCGACAAGATCAACAGCGATGCGAAGCTGAGCAGGACGAGCACGACGACGACCGCAGACTTGAGGTTGGTTTTCATCAGTACGATCCACGGAAGCGTCTTGGAAGACGCGACGAAGGGGAGACAAGCGCTCATCCAGCGCGAGCGATCGCCGTGCGAGCGCCGGTCGAGGTCGTCGCGCAACAGCGCGAGCGCGCGCGTCGTGCGCGTGTGCACCGTGCGCAGCGGAACGTTCATCCGCCGCGCGACCTCGGTTGCATCCAGTCCATCGAACCAGCGCAGGAGCACCGTCGAGCGATAGGGCTCGGACAGGTTGCGCACGGCCCGCAAGAGCTCTTCTTGCACTTCGAGCCGGACAAGCGCAGCGGCGGGTTCCTCGCCGGCCTCGGAGCGGCCGGCGATCCGCTCACGATCGGTGCGACGCGCATCGCGACGCAAACGCGTGAACGCGAGGTTGCGCACGACGCGCGCGAACCAGCCGGGTTCGCGATGCACAGCGTTCGCTCTGCCGCGGTGCGCCGCGAGGAGTGCGTCCTGTGCGATGTCTTCGGCGACGTCCGTGTCGTGCACGATGGCCACCGCCAGTCGCCGCAACCACGCGACCGAAGCGATCTGGTCCTCGATCCGGCTGGGATCCGCTGAAGGCTCTTCACGCACGGCGGGCATCTATCGCCGCGCACGCAGCGAGTACGTCAGAAAAGTGCCAACTTGTCGGCCGGCCAGGGCTGGGAAGGCTGCCGAATCGATCTTCGGGGTCAGATGGACGGAACGGGAGTCTGGACGCCGGGCAACTTGATTGCGCGGACATGTGCGGCGGGGACGAGGCTCGTGGCAGACAACGCGCCGTGCGCGGCTCAGTTCGACAGGGAGAACAACTTCGCCTGCAGAGGCTCCTCGATCACGATCCGTCCGGCATCCGCGTCGATGCGGATGTTGTTGCACATGCAATGCCTCGAGCGCGCGAGCGAGGAAGGCAGCACATCGCCGCAACGCCGGCATTCGTAGAAGAGGGATGCGCCGGCCGGATAACCCTGTTGCGGATCGAACCCCAGTTCATGACGCGTGGCCTTCCCCGACCCGTGCGCGCCCTTCGTCAAGGGCCAATCGGTTCGGGTTCCGGGTGCAAGCCGGGCCCGCCGCACGACGATCGCCAGCGTGAACGAGGCAACACCTACCAGGAAGCTGGTGCACGCGCGGATCGACTCCTCGTGGCTGAACCAACCGACGACGAATCCGATCAGGGAGAGGATGGTTGCCGACCAGGCCAGGGTCAGGAGCAAGCGGTGCGAGCGCATCGGCGGCTTCGGCGGGATCAAGCGCGCAGCTTGACCGCCGTCCCGTACGCGAGGAATTCGGCTGCGCCTGACGCGATCTCGCACGTCACGAAGCGCATGCCCACCACCGCATCCGCGCCGCGTGCGCGCGCTTCGGCTTCCAAGCGGTCGAGCGCCTGCTCGCGCGCCTCGGCCATCAGCTTCGTGTACTCGTGGATCTCGCCGCCGACGAGGTTCTTCATCCACGCGGAGATGTCGTGCTGCGCGTGCGCGGCGCGCACGGTGTTGCCGCGCACGAGCCCGATCACGGACAGCACTTCGCGGCCGGGAATGGTCTCGGTCGTCGTCAGGATCATGGCAGGCACTCCGTGGAGTTCATCGCGGGACCGCAGAACGGATCAGCGCCGCACTTCCAAGTAGGGATCGAGCGAACGCGTGCGCATGCGACCGCGCACGACGAGCGTGAGGAGGAGGATGCCGCCCGCGACGATCAGGCTGACGAACACCTTCAACGAGAGCGGCGCGTGCGACTGCAGCAGCTCGACTTCGCACAAGCCCGTCACGCCCAGGATGCCGATCACGATCATCGTCCACGCCAGGAAGAACGCGAACCTTCGGCTCTTCGAGCGCTCGATGCGCGTCCACTCGTGATCTTCGGGCTCCAACGGTGCGACGGACCGCGCGAGCACATTCAATCTCTGCTGCGCCGCGACCTCGCGCGCCAGGAGCGGTTCGCGTCCCAGGCGCATCTCGAACGCGATGCGCGCCGGGGCGCCGAGCTCACCGTCGACGTAAGCCATCGCCATCAACTCGTCGGGGCTCGGTGACGTCTCTTCGCGCTCGATCATGTGCCGCTCTCCGGCCTCGGGCCCATTTCGTCGGGCGGGAACACGCCGGGATCGAGCTTCTCGCGCAGCCTGCGCCGTGCGTGGAACAAGCGCGACATCACCGTGCCTTCGGGGACGCCCAGCGCGCCCGCGATCTCCTTGTACGAGAGCTCCTTGAAGTGGCGCAACGCCAGGATCTCCCGATCGCGCGCGCCGAGAGCGCGGAACGCAGTCCAGAACGACTGCGCACGTTCGTCCGCGACGATCGCCTCGGTGGGACCCGGCTCCTTGTCGACGATCTCGAAGTCGAAGTCCTCGTCGTCCTCGTGCGAGGTCGAGGTCAGGCTGCGCGCGCGTTTGTTGTCGCGCAGGAACGAGAAGCACGTGTTGCGCAGGATGCGGTGGAACCAAGGTAGGAAAGGCTCGCCTTCGCGGAAGGTCTCGCGGGCGCGGTAGACCTTCAAGAAGGCTTCCTGGGAGAGCTCCATGGCGTCGTCGTGCGATCCGACCAGCGCGCGCGCCACGTGGAAAGCACGGCCGCGCAAGCTCTCGACCAAAGCGTCGAAGGCTTGGCGATCGCCGCGCTTCGCCGCCAGCATCAGCTTGGTGGCCTCGCACTGCATCTGGGCGGCGTCGTACTGCGGATTGGAGTCGGCCTTCACGCGAACCTCGCAGAAACTCGGGTGCGCGCGTTTTCCGCGGCGAGAACGAGGGCGTGATGGGCGGCGCGCTCGCAGGCTCCGGGGGGACCGAGGCGCGCGCGTGCCAGTGACATTCCTTCCATGCACTTCGAGCGGGATGCCGGGTCGGCGTGGAGTCGGGTCAGGGAGTGGACGACGTCCGTGAAAGGACCCTCACCCGCGAAGCAGAACTCGGGGTAGACCTCGGAGCCGGCGAGCAGGTTGACCGACGAGAACCAGGGAACGGTCAGCACGTGCTTGGCGAGCCAGGACTCATGTGCATGGGCGAGACGGTACACGACGAGCGTCGGCAGAGAATGGTGGAGCAGGTCGAGCAGCACCGTGCCCGATACGGAGAGGGCTGTGCGCGCACGCGCGAGACAAGCGTGCAGGTCGCCGGTTTCGAGGTGCGCCCAGTCCGACGCACCCTCACGCGAGATGTGGGCCTGGATTTCGCGGCCCAAGTCCTCGCGCTCGTGCGCGACGACGACCGGCACGTTGCCGACACGCGCGCGCAGTTCGCTCGCCGCGCGCAGCATCCAGGGCAGGTTGCGCGCGATCACACCGCTGCGGCTGCCGGGCAGGATCACGAGCTCGCGCGCGTCTGGGTGCGGAACGGTCGGTGAGATGTCCGCAAGCTCGTCGAGCAAGGGATGTCCCACGTGCGCGACGTCGATGCCGCGGCGCGCGAACCAGCGCTTCTCGAACGGCAGGATCGAGAGACCGCGCGCAATGGAGTGACGGTAGGCGGGTGTGCGCCACGGTGCCCAGCCCCAGTACTGCGGCGTCACGAAGTGGAGCGTCGGCACGTCGTAGCGCTGTGCGATGCGCGCGAGGGGAAGGTGCAACGCAGGCGAGTCGACGGCCAGCACGAGGTCGGGACGGTGCGAGCGGAACGTCGACGCGGCGTGAGAGAGGAGCCGCATGTACCACGGCACCGAGCCCCACACGGAGAGACCCATCTGCGCACGATCGACCGGGTTGCCGAGGATCGTGACGCCTTCGTGAGCGAGACGATCACCGCCGAACCCTGTCAGGATCGGAGAAGGCGCTCCGTCGCGAGCGATGCGCTGCTTCAACGCGCGCACGACGTTGACGGCGTGGATCTCTCCCGACACCTCGGCGCACGCGACGAAGATCGAGAGCGGACGGTCGCGCGGCAACGTGAGCGCGGGCAAGGTGTCGATTGGGGAGGGATGCGCGAGGTCGTCTTGCACTTGTGCGCGCAGTGCACTTCGTCGCGCGAGATATGCAATCGATCTCGGCAAGAGCAGTGCGCCTTGAGCGAGCGTGCGCGCGAGCTCGAGCGCAACGGCCGTCGAGGGTGCCATTCCGCGCGGGGAATGCGGCGCACGCAGGCCCTCTGCGGCAGGGATGGCAGGCAGCGACGTCATCGGGCGCGAACAGGATAGGTCCGACGTGCTCGGGGCGCACGTTGCGAGCTGGAACCTGCGGGTGCGGTGCGTCTGAGCCTGTGCACGAGGCGTGCGACGTGGCTTCGAGGTGGCGATCGGGCGAGCGGGGACACTAGACTCGAACGGGTCTCATGCGTGTCGTCGGGTATTTCATCCTGGTTTTCGTGGTGTTGTACGTGCTGCGGCAGGTGCCGGGCGTGGGCGAGCTCTTCCGCATTCCGTTCCTCGGATTCATCGTCGCGTCGGCGCTCGTCAGCTTGGTGATCTCGTGGTCGGGCGTGCGTGCGATGGACGGGCGGCGCGCGCGTGTGCTCGAGCGGAATTTGCGAGGGACGGTCGAGACGCCGCACAACCAGGGCAAGCTCGGGTCGCTGCTGTTGGCACAGGGTCGCGCAGGGAAGTCGATCCCGCACCTCGAGCGCGCGGTCGCGGGCGAGCCGGATGTTGCGGAGTGGAACTATCGATTGGGCACGGCCTATCTGCGCGCGCGACGGAAGGGCGAGGCTGTGAGTGCGTTGCAGCGCGCGGCGGAGCTGGATGAAGAGCATGCGTATGGATCGGTGTTGTTGCGGCTCGCGCAGGCGCAACGGGCCGCGGGGGATGGAGAGGGATCGCTGGCGACGTTGAAGCGGTTCGAGCGCAACCACGGGCCTAATCCGGAGAGCGCGTTTCGGCGGGGGTTGGCGCTGAAAGCGCTCGGGAGGCGGGAGGAAGCGATTGCGGCGTTGTCGGAGGTGTCGAAGCTCGCTGCGCACGCGGCCAAGTTCCAACGCAGCCAGCAGAGGGGTTTTGTCGTGCGCGCGCTGCTGGCGCGCGTGACGTGAGCGGG
>JBBQNP010000165.1:0-9363 GCA_038330085.1 Planctomycetota bacterium
GGCGGATCGAGGAAGAACGAGGCGAACTGCGAATCGTTCGACGGCTCGTCCATGCTCCAGCGGTCCTTCATGCCGATCCCGATCACGAGCTCGTTGATGAGCGGGTTGCCCAGGCGCTGGATCTGCACGAACGGTCCGCTCTCAACAGCGGGATTGGGTGCCATGCGCGTCGTTGTCATCGGACGCGACGTGACGCCCCACACGCCGAGTACCGCTGCGGGTGACGTCGCGGGCTCGACCGCTCCAGTCGAGGTGAGCATGCCGATCGGGATCTCGATCGCGATCGTGTTGACCGCGAAGCCCGACACGGTGTCGCTTGCGAAGTTCCGATGGGAAGCGTCTTCCTGCGCAGTGAGCACGCCGGGGATGCCGCTGCCGAGCGTGCGGAAGTTCGCAGTGTCGAACGCGGCACCCAAGTCGATCCAGAACGGGTCGTCGGTGGTGCCGGCGAACACCGACACTCCGTTGGCGAGATGGTAGGTCGCCTCGTCGAACAAAAGCTCGTACGCGAGCGTGCGAGGCCCGGCGTTGGCGGGGCACGCGCGCAACGGCCCACCACCCGGCGCGCTGAGCATCGTGATCGCACCCGTGTGCGTGTCGACGATTTCGGCGGTGTAGGTCTGACGCTGGTTCAGACCTGGCGACGTCAACGAGGTGATCTGCGGAGGAACGACAAGTGCGCCCGTGTGGGGATCGCTGGCGCCGTTCAGTCCGATGCCGGCCTCCGCCGTGTACACGTTGGGGAGCGTGTACTGCGTCGTGAAGCGGAAGCGCACGATCTTGTCCTCGACCGCGTCGTGATCGTTGTCGATCCGAATCTCGTACAGGATGCTCGGGTCGAAGGGGAAAAAGGTCGGGCCGTTCGCGGGATCGAGTAACGGGTCGACGCACAGGATCAGCGTCACCTTGGAAGCAGGCACAGTCTGACTCGTCGCGGCGTCATAGCTCACGAACGCGTACAGGTCGGTGATGTCCGCGGCGTGATCGAGAGCGGTGATCGGCGCCTCGCGATGGCTCGAGGGCATGGCTGCCACCGTGATGGAAGCAATGGACGCGACGGTGAGGGCCGCGCGTGAGAGGGGATGCATTTTTGGACTCCGGGTGGAAGCAGGGGGGCAACCGGCCGGAAGAGGACCCAGCCTTGGAGTACGCATCCACTCGCCCGGTTGGATGCAACGGGAAATGGGAAGACGTGGGAACGCGCGCGTTGGCGCGGAACGCAGAGGAATCTGCGGAACCGCTCTCGATGGATCCGGTTGCCTCGGTGGATCCGGTTCGTCGGCGGGGCGGCCGGAACCATCTCTTCGCGGGTTGCGCGGTGGTTCGATCCGTGGTCGCATCGACTCCCCCCGGTCAGCCATCCAAGACGAGCCCCAAACCTGCGTCCTCGACAAGGCCCAAGAAGAGGTTCCCATGACATCCCCGCATGACGAGGGCGTGCTCGTGCAGAGCGTCCGGTGCGAAGCGCTTCCTGATCCTGCGGCAGCCGCGCGCCGATCCTTCCTCACGCTGGGTGCGAGCGCTGCGATCCTCGCGGGGTTCGCGTCGAAGCTGCGCGCGCAGCAAAGCAGCACGGGTGCGACGGTGAACGGCCCGCGCAACCAGTACTTCCTGCTCGACCGCTCGTCGTACGGCTGGACGAGCGCGTCGTGGGCGCACATCCAAGCGATCGGGTACGACGCGTTCCTCGAAGAGCAGCTCGCGTTCGAGTTGATCGACGACTCCGCGCTGAACGGGATGCTCGCGGGCTTCCCTACGCTGACGCTCACGTCGAAGCAGATCTACGACCAGTACGTCAACGTCACGCCCAGCCAGCAGCAGGTGCCCGTTCTCGAGCTCGAAGGCGCGACCGTGCTGCGCGCTGCGCTGACGAAGCGGCAGCTCTTCGAGCGCATGGTCGAGTTCTGGACCGACCACTTCAACGAGGACCACTCCGACAGCGCGGTGCAGTGGCTCAAGACGACGGAAGATCGCGACGTGATCCGCGCGCACGCGATGGGGCGCTTCACCGACCTGCTCCTGGCCGACGCGAAGAGCGCATCGATGCTCTTCTACCTGGACAACTACCGCAACTTCGCGGGCTCGCCGAACGAGAACTACGCGCGCGAAGTGATGGAGCTGCACACGCTCGGCGTCGGCAACTACACCGAGACGGACGTGCAGGAGCTCGCGCGCTGCATCACGGGCTGGCAGTTTTACCCACAGAACCAGCCGAACTACGGCGATTTCCGCTTCAGCCCGACCCAGCACGACAACGGCACGAAGCACGTGCTCGGTCAGACGATCCTGCCTAACGGCGTGACCGAGGGAGAGCAGATGCTCGCCTTCCTCGCGACGCACTTCGTCACGGCGCACTTCATCTCGCTCAAGATGTGCCGCTGGCTGTTGTCGTACGACCCGCCCGTGGAAACGGTCAACACCGTTGCGCGCACGTTCCTCGCCACGGGCGGCGACATCCGCGCGACCGTGCGCAGGATCCTCGCGCGCGACACGTTCGCACTCGCGCCGATGGTGCTGCCCAAGGTCAAGCGCCCGTTTCACTTGGTGGCTGCCGTCGTGCGCGCGACATCGCCGACGGTCACGCAGTGGTCCCGCTTCGTGAGCGAGCTCGCGCTCATGGGCCATCAGCCGATGCGCTGGACGTCACCCGACGGGTATCCCGACACCGCGGAAGACTGGGGAACGTTGCTCTTGCCGCGCTGGAGCTTCCTCGCGAAGTACTTCAACAACCAGGTCCCGACCGTGACCGTCAACGTGGCGCAGATCTTCAGCGGGATCCCGAAGAGCGGGTTGGCCGCGTTCGCCGCGCAGTTGCTGAACGGGGGACGCTTCTCGCCGGACGAGATCGCGGCCGTGCAAGGCTACGCCGATGCGGCGCCGACGTTGAACGACCCGTTGCGTCGCGACGTCATGGCGCTCATGTGCTCGACACCCAGCTTCCAGATGTACTGACCTTAGAGGGACTTCGATGAAACACGACGACATCCTGGGAGCCGGAATGGACGCGAGCGGCGTGGTCAGCGAGCAGGCTCGCTGCGAGCATGCTGGTTGCGGTCACGCCGACGGCGAACGCGGCGACACGGAACGCGGTGACAGCGAACGCGGCGACATCTTCCGGAGCGACATCGAAGTCGGCACGCCGCTCACGATGAACCGCCGCAAGTTCCTCGGCTCGACCGCCGCGGGAGCAGCCGTGATCGCGAGCGCGCCGGCCTGGATGCCGCGCGTGAGCTACGGATCGAGCACGGGCCCCGCGCGCGACACGCTCGTCGTGATCTTCCTGCGCGGCGGCGCGGACGGTCTGTCGTTGTGCGTCCCGTACGGCGACCCGGAGCTCTACAACCGCCGGCCGACGATCGCGGTCCTGCCTCCGGGCTCGACCGACGGAGCGACGAGCCTCGACGGTTTCTTCGGGCTCGCGCCCGCATCGACGCCGCTCCTGCCCGCGTACCAGGCGGGACACCTCGCGTTCGTGCACGCGACCGGGTTGTCGGATCCGTCGCGCTCGCACTTCGACATGCAGAAGTGGATGGAGTACGGCGTGACGAGCGCGCAGAGCGTCGGCGTCACGACCGGATGGATCGGCCGCTACCTGCAGGCGATCGCACCGACGGGCGCGGGACTGCTGCGCGGCATGGGCATCGGTCAGATCCTGCCGCGCTCGTTCATCGGAGGACCTGCGTCGCTCGCCGTCGCGGATCCCGGCACGTTCACGATCGGGGGCACGGCTTCGACTGCATCGGCGCGGAGAGCCGTGATCGCCGCCGAATACGCCAACGCGCCGGATCCGCTGGGTTACTCGGCGACGAACACGTTCGACACGATCGACCTGCTCGCGCTGATCGACTTCGCCAACTACACGCCGGCGAACGGCGCTGTGTACCCGACGAGCACGTTCGGTCAGGGCCTCAAGAGCGCAGCCGCGTTGATCAAGGCGCAGGTCGGCGTCGAGGTGATCGAAGTCGACGTGACCGGATGGGACCTGCACTCGAGCCTCGGTCCGATCACGGGCTCGATGGCGACGCGCATGGACGATCTCACGCGCGGTCTGGCTGCGTTGCACGCGGACCTGAACGATGCCGCACAGAACTTGTCGCGGACGACGGTGGTCGCGATGAGCGAGTTCGGCCGGCGCGCGTCGCAGAACGGCAGCAGTGGCGCCGATCACGGACACGGCAACTGCATGATCGTGATGGGCGGTCACGTCAACGGCGGACAAGTGCTCGCGACGTGGCCGGGTCTCGCGCCCGCGAACCTCGACAACGGCGATCTCGCGATCACGGTCGACTACCGCGACATCTTGTCGGAGATCCTCGCCGATCGCATGGCGTGCACGAGCCTCGGGACGGTGTTCCCCGGCTGGGCGCCGACGATGCGCGGGATCACGAGCTGACGCGCGAGCCGCTCAACTCAGATCGTAGGCACTCGCCGCCGGTTTGACCGCGCGCGCGAAGTGCAGAGGCCGGCGCAGGTTGCCGGGCCGCGGACCGAGGCGTGCGAGCGCGAGCCACTCGCGGTACACGGCCATCGATTTCTGCGTGTCGACCTCGACGTCGCCGTACTTGTCGCCTGCGTGCGCCCGCTCGACCGTCACGCGCTGGTGCCAGCAGTGCATGCCCGACACGGGATCGGGTTGCACGGGGAACGTCAGGTTCTGGTGCACGCCGCCGTCGGTCCACCACACGCGTTTGCTGTCGGGATCCGTGGATGCGAAGGGTTTGATGTCCTCGACGCGGCGGAAGCGGAAGCGACCGGGTGACACTTCGTCTTTGACGACCTTCGCGCTCGCCCACTTGTCCGTCCCGACTTCGTCGTGCAAGCGCCAGCGCCCTAGGTGGTGACTGCACGCGACGACGCCCGGACGCATGCCTTCGGTGACCCAGACCTTGTTCACGTACCAGCCGATGCGCGTCGTCACGCGCACGAGGTCGGTGGTCTCGACGCCGATGCGCTCGGCGTCCTCGGGATGGATCCACACGGGGTTCGTGTTCGACAATTCGTAGAGCCACTTCGAGTTGCCCGACCGCGTGTGGATCAACGTCGGCAAACGGAACGTGGGGATGAGCGCGTACTCGCCCTTCGCACTGTCGAGGTGACGGCGGTGCACATGGCTCTCGATGTACGCCGGCATCGCGTACTCGGGCCAGCCCCAGTCGACCATCGTCTGGCTGTAGATTTCGAGCCGCTTCGTCGGCGTCGCGAAACCGGCGCGCGGTGCGCCGTCGACGACGACGCCGATCGGCTTGCCGGATTTCGCCACGGTTTTCGTGAGTGGATCAGCGGAGGCACCCTCGAGCTCCGCGGTCCCGAGCTTCTTCTTGTGGCCTTCGTAGACATCCGTCGACACGAGGAACGCGCCGTGGCGACGCATGTACTCGAGCGGCGTCAGGCCGAGCTTCTTCGCTTCTTCGGGAAGGCCAGGCACCGAGTTCTCGAAGATCCACTGGTAGTACTCGTCGATGCTGATGCGCTCGCCCGGACGATAGGGCGATTCGTAGTACTTGCGGATGCCCAATGATCCGTCGGGGTCGATGCGCCACGAGAGCGCGATCCAGAACTCGTCTTCCTCCCACACCTCGCCGGGATTCGTCTCGTGCGTGTGCTCGATCTTCTCGCCTTCTCGCTCGGCGACGACGCGCTGAACCGGTTGGCGGAAGCTGATCCACTTCGCGGCGTGCGTCTCCTGGCTCATCAGGTCGTGACGTTCGGCGCCGTGACCCATCGGCAGGACGTAGTCGGCGTACTGCGCGCTTTCGTTCCAAGTCGGGGTCAGCGCTGCGTGCAGTTCGATCTTGGTCTCGTCGCGCAGCACCTGCTCCCACATCAACCCGTCGGGGTTCGTCCACACCGGGTTGTAGACGCGCGTGAAATACGCCGCGATCTTGCCGCGGCCCTCGAGGATCATGTGAGGGAGGATGAACGAGAGCTCGTGGTGCGAGAGCGGCCACTCGCGCGGGTACAAGAGCTCGCTCCACGCGTTCTGCGGCGGGGGTTTCAAGAACGGCGGCGGCACGAACTTGGTCTGCGAGTTCAGGTTGGTTCCGCCGGGTGTTCCGATCGAGCCGACGAGCACGCACAGGAACTCGAGGCAGCGTGCGACCTGCCATCCGCCGAGGTTGCCCGACGCTGCGTTGCGCCACACGTGCGAGGCGAACGCACTCTTGGCTGCGCCGATTTCGCGCGCGACGGCGAGGATCGTTTCGACAGCGACGCCGCACTCCTTCTCCGCTGCTTCTGGCGTGAACTCGGCGTAGTGCTTCGACAGCTCGTCGAGGAACGCGTCGAAGGTCTTCTCGCGTTGTGGTGCCATGGCCGCGAGCGCGTCACGCCAGTTGACCCAGTCCTCGAGGAACTTCCGGTCGTAGAGCTTCTCCTCGAGGATGACGTGCGCCATCGAGAGCATGAGGAAGGCTTCGGTGCCGGGCCACGGCGCCAACCAGTAGTCCGCCATCGACGCCGTGTTCGACAGGCGCACGTCGATGACGGCGAGCTTCGCGCCCTTCATCTTCGCGTCGATGATGCGCTGCGCATGCGGGTTGAAGTAGTGACCGGTCTCGAGGTGCGAGCTCAAGAGCAGCATGAACTTCGACTCGGCGTGATCCGGTGCAGGCCGATCCGCGCCGCTCCACAGCGCATATCCGAGGCGCGCCGCCGCCGAGCACACGTTGGTGTGGCTGTTGTGTCCGTCGATGCCCCAACTCTGCAGCACGCGGTCCATGTAGCCGTCGGCGCCCGGACGACCGACGTGGTACATGACCTCCGTCATGCGGCCCGCGACGATCGAAGCGCGGATCTTCGTCGCGAACGTGTCGAGCACTTCGTCCCACGTCGTGCGTTCGTACTTGCCCGATCCGCGCGGACCGGAGCGCTTCAACGGATAGAGAATGCGCTGCGGATCCTGGATCTGGTTGAGCGTCGCCGGTCCCTTCGCGCAGTTGCGACCGCGTGAGCCGGGATGGAACGGGTTGCCCTCGAGCTTCTGGATCTCGCGCGTCTCCTTGTCGACGTACGCGACGAGACCGCAGGCCGCTTCGCAGTTGAAGCACGTCGTCGGCACCAACGTATAGCGACGCTCGACCTTCTTCGGCCAGCTCTTCGCGTCCCACTCGGCCCAGTCATCCCACTGTTCGGGCGGGGGAAACGAAGCGAGCGGCGTGATGCGCCAGAAGTCGGGGTCGTGCGATCGGCTCATGCGACCGCAGACAATACGGTGTCACGCCGCGCCATTCATCCGACGGCCGCCCGAAGGCATGACGTTTGCCTTTACCCCGCACTCCCTGGCCCCGATTCACTCGCTATCCCTTTGGAGTGCCATTGATGATCTGCTCGAACCGTCTGATCCGTTCGCTCTCGCTCGTTCTCGCGCTCTCGATCGCACACGCTTCTGCGTCCGCGCAGACGCAGGCCTGTGCCGGCTCGATCACCGGCGACGTCTCCGTCGTCTCGATCTCCGCGGGCGGGGTCCAGAACCTGACCCTCAGCGTCCTGCCGAGCCAACTGCCCAATTTCTGGTACCTGACGGGCTCGATGTCGGGCACGCTGCCCGGCAGCCCGTTCCTCGCGACCGCGGGCCTCTACCTGAACTTCGACCGATACACGTACGCGATGACGACCGGCACCTCGCCGCTCGTTCGCGGCGGCACGCCCAACGCGTACGGCGTGATTCCGAACTTCGACGCTCAAGGCATCGCACACCTGCAAGTCGTCGTGCCGCCCATGGCATTGCCGGCTCTGATCGGACGCACCGTCCACCACGGCTTCTTCACGTTCGACACGATCAATCTGGAGCCGAGCTGCGGCAGCAACACGGTGGCGCTCCTGTTCGTGCCCTGACGCACGCGTTGGAAACGAAACAGCGCGCGCGAGCCGTAGAGCTCGCGGGCGCTGTCGTGCACACGGTCAGGGAGTCCAGGTGATCGTCAATCCGTTCGTGAGATTGAATGTGGAAGGCGTGCAGAACGCGGCGGCGTTGCGATACCACGTCTGGTAATGACGCGTGCCGCCTCCGGCCGGGAGCTGGCCTCTCACCGACACGCTCGGGTCGCCGCCTTGCGGATACGCAGCGGTGCCTCCGATCACGGTCTTCGTCTTCAGCCGCACGATCGTGCCGGCCGCGCAGCGCAGACCGTCACCGAACACGGCACCGGTTCCTCCGCCCTGCTGCGACGTGCCTTGGAAGAAGAGCGCGCTCGTCGAGGCCGGCATTCCCGCGGCGACGAGGACGACCGAGTCGCTCGATACGGACGGCGTTCCTGTCGCACTCAGCACGGAACCCTGACCGAACGAGTTCAGGCAACCCGATCCACTGCCCGTCGGGCTGTTGTTCCCGCACGGACAGGCCGTCCCTGAGCCGTCACCGAAACAGAACCCAACTCCGGTCGTGAGGTCGTTCGCGAACGTGCCGGTTGAGGTCGCGAGCAAGAGCGCACTCCCCGATCGTTGCAGATCGCGGGCGAAGCCGGCACCGACAAGGCCGGTGTCGTACGCGTTGAACGTCGCACCGTCATTCGTCGATGCGAGCACGCGCACGGGGTTGTTGACGGGAGCGATGTACAAGATCTGGCTGTCGTTCGCGTCGGTCACGACTTCCTGTGCACCGCCGAAGTAGCCCGTCGAAGTCCAGCTCGCGCCGCCGTTCACGCTCTTGTACACGCCGAATCCGCCGGAGAAAACCGCGTTGGAGACGTAGAGCGTGTTCTGGCTGCCGGCCGAGCCGTAGATCGAAGATCCCTGGAACACGGTCGGCAAGCCTGTCATCGACGGCGTCCATGTCACGCCGCCGTCGGTCGACCGGAAGACGCCGCCGCTTTGCGGACCGTTGAAGTCCGAGAAGGGCGCGACGAACGTCGTGTCCGTGGCCGGATCGACGGGCCACAGGTCTTCGAACGGCAGGAACTGCTGACCGAGTCCCTCGTACACCTTCGTCCACAGCCCGCCGCCGTTCGTCGTGCGCCAGACCGTCGGTTCGAAGCCCGCGACGCCGAAGTCTTGTCCGACGGCGATGATCAGGCCGGGGTTGTTGGCGCTGACGCGCATTCCATAGAGCTCGCTCTCGAACAGCGTGCCCTGGTCGGGGCCGATGCTCGTCCACGTCGTTCCGTTGCGGACATACAGCGCTTCACGAGCAATCGTCGATGGACCGTCAGAGATCGCGTACAAGACGCCGGCGGGCGAGAACTTCACTTGGTTGTAGCGCGTACCGGGCACGGACTCCGGCGTCCACATGATTCCGCCGTTCGTCGACGAGTACACGCCACCGTTGTTCTGACCCTGGAAGCAGATCGCGAGCTCGTGCGAATTCAGCGGGTTGGCCGCGACCGAGAACACGTCGAGCGCACCGATGCCTGTCGACGACGGCGCGAA
>JBBQNP010000166.1:0-9308 GCA_038330085.1 Planctomycetota bacterium
GACGACCGAGGTGTACACGCACCTCGACGCGGAGACGCTAGCGAGCTTGCACCGTCTCTACCATCCGCGCGCATGAGCCGCGCAAGAGCATGGGCATCCGCGCGCATGAGCCCCGCGTGAGTCGGACATGAACACGGGCCCGATCGAGCCCGCGCCGCGCGGACGGTTGATGGCGTCGTTCGCCGCGGTGTACGTGCTGTGGGGTTCGACGTACCTGGCGATCAAGGTCGCGATCTCGACCCTTCCCCCTTTCTTGATGGCAGGCACGCGCTTCACGACGGCTGGAGTCGTTCTGCTTGGAATCGGCGTGTGGCAGGAGCGTCGCGCGGGACGCGCCATCACGGTGACTCTGCGTCAGTGGCGTAGTGCTGCGATCATCGGCGCGTGCTTGATCCTCGCCTCGAACGGGCTCGTGTGCTGCTCGGAGGAGCGCGTCGACTCCGGTATCGCAGCGTTGCTCGTCGGAACGGTGCCGCTGTGGATGATGTGGATCGACTGGCTGCGCCCGGGCGGCGTGCGGCCGTCGAAGCTGACGATCGCGGGCATCGCGATCGGCATGGGCGGCGTGGTTCTGCTCGTGTGGCCGGTGCAAGGCGGGGTCAGCCTCGACCCAACCGGTGTCGCGGCCCTCTTGCTGGCGACGTTGTTCTGGTCGAGCGGGTCCATCTTTGCGCGCACGGCGGACCTGCCGAAGTCGATGTTCCTGGCTGCAGGAATGCAGATGCTGTGCGGCGGGTTGCTCCAACTGTGCGCCGGTGCTGCGCTGGGCGAGATCGCGCGCGTCGACCTCGCGCGAGCTTCGTTCGAATCGATCGCGAGCGTCGCCTACCTGGCCGTCGCAGGCTCGATCATCGGGTACACGGCCTACCTCTACCTGTTGCGCCACACGACCGCCGCGCGCGCGGCGACGTACGCGTTCGTCAACCCGATCGTCGCGCTGTTGCTCGGCGCGTGGCTGGGTCACGAGCCGCTGACGCTGCGTCGCGTCGCCGGTGCGCTCGTCATCGTGCTCGGCGTAGCACTCGTCGTCGTGTTCCGCACTGCGCGCCCGGTGCAGCGCGCAGCGTGACCGGTTTGCGAACGTTCGGGCTCACGGCAGGTCGACCACCGCGGTCTCACCTTGCTTCACTTCGACCATGCGCGTGTCGACGAACTTGCCACCGGACTCGACGTTCATCTGTGCAGCCCCGATCGGCACGACGGCCAAGCGGAAGCGACCGTCCGCGTCGACCATGAACCGCGCGGTGCACAGGAGCGGACCGCTCTCCTTCCACTCGTAGCTCAACGCCGTCCCCGCTCCCGACGCAGACTTTCCTTCGAGCGAGCCCGTGAGCACGTCGACGATCCACGGGTTTTCGCCCGGTGTCAGCTCCATCTCTTGATCGAACTTGACGGACGCGCCCTCGACGTGCGGGAGCAGTTGGATGCGCACCTTCCCCGGATGCGGCATCACGATGCGCACCGTTCCGCTCTCGTCGACGGTCCCACCCGGGAGCGCGCCCGAGTGCGCGAACGTCGCGTCGGGCCACAAGTTGACGCTCCAGCCTGCCGCCGGTGCGCCGTTCACCGACACATGGCCGACGAGAACCACGTCGAAAGCATGACGCAGGTCGAGGTCGAAGCGCGTGGCCTTGCCATCGTCGACGGTGCAGTCCGTCGGGTACTGGATCTCGCCCTTCGCGGTCGAGAAATTCGTCCCGTGGATGCCCGGATCGATCTCCGCGGCAACCCGGCGCACGCTCCAATCACCTGGTGTCAGCCCTTCGAAGCGGAATGCTCCGTCGGACCCTGTGCGCTGCGTGCGCGGAGCCAGGTCGTAGCGCGTGATGCCGACGATGATGCCGCCGGGATCGCGTCCGTTGGGGACGAGCACGTGCCCCTCGATCGCTCCGCCCCGTCCGAGGTTCATCTCGAGGCCCGACACTCCGACCTTGGGATCGACGTCGATCGTCGCGCTCAACGCGCGCGCGAAACCGGGTGCCTCACACACGACCACGTACTTGCCCGACTTGCGCACGGTGATGTCGAAGGCGCCCGCGTCGTCGCTCGTTTCGTGCTCCATGACGTTGGGGTTGATGCGCGTGAGCCAGCCGTCCTTCTCCATGCGCATGCCCGCCCACGCGCCGCCCACGTCGTGCAGCTCGAGGCGCGCGCCGCTCACGGGCTTGCCGTCGGCGAGCACGTGACCGCGCACGCCTGGAAGAGTGCGTAGCACCATGTCGACGCGCGCAGGAGCGGCAGTTGGCTCGTACATGATCGACTTCATCTCTGCGTGGCCGTGAGACCACGCGACGACGACGAACGCTGAGTCCGGAATCGGGATGGAGAATCGGCCGTCCCGGTGCTGCTTTTGCATCGAGTTCCAGTGCTCCTCGTACCCGTTCGGCTTGGTGAGCTTGGCACGGAACTCTTCAAGCGGCGCGCCCTTCTCGTCGGTGACGACGAGGTCGAGGCGCCGCGGCTCGTGGAACTTCAATACGACGTCCAACGTTCCCGGCTCGACGCCGTCGAGCGCTACGGCCGACCACTCGCCTTTGCCGTCACGCACGCTGAGATCGTGCTTCACCTTGCGCATCACGAGGATCTGGAAGCGGCCGTCGGCGTGCGTCTGGATGCTCGAAGACCACGAGTGTCCGGCGCTCGTGCAGGCGAAGTTCACGTACACGCCCGCGAGCGGCTTGCCTGCGGGATCGAGCACGATGCCCTCGATGCGATCGTCGGCCGAGAGCGCCTCGAGGTTCAACACGATCCCCGCGCGCACGCCGACCGCCGGCACGTCGATCGGATCGCTGAACGCCCAGCGCGTGCCGTCGACGTGTGCCCACGCACGCATCATGCGCGCCGGCACGCCGTCGATGCGGAACGATCCATCCACAGCGCTCGTCGTGTTCGGCACGCGCACCTCGCCTGGACCTTGACGACGTTCGCTGTCGAGGTCGGTGAACTGCGGATCGGTCGCCATCACTTGCACACCAGCAGCTGGCGCGCCGTCGGGACCGAGAACGACGCCGGCGATCGAACCACCCGGCTCGAGCACGATGTCCCCCATGCGCTGCGTCTCATCCGGTCGCGGCGCGATGTTGCCGTAGAACGTGGCCCAGCCGGCGCAGCGAGCTTCGAACTTCATCGTTCCCTTCGCCGGCGCGAGAGGGATGTCGAGCACGAAGGCACCGTGCTCGTCGCTCTTCACCGTCGCATGATCCGCGAAGACGGGCTCGACGAGGGTCACGTCGGCGATCGCGCGACCGGACGCGTCGACGAAGCGGCCGTCGACGTGACCGGTCGTCCTCGCAAGCTGTGCGGCGGCGACCGGCATCGATGTCGCGGGCACGGCGGCGCGTGCTTCGGTGGGTGCCTTCGGCGCGGCCAGCTCCGTGGTCGGAGTCGAGTTCGTCTCGGGCTTCTCGAGTTCATCGGGCGCGCTTCTGTGCGCGATGTCGGGGAGGTCCAGCGGCGATTCCGTGCGCACGGCGAGCCAGATCCCGAGCGAGCCGGACACGACGAGCGCCGCGACGAGCGCGGTGCGGCTGAGTGCGTTCATGACGAGAACTCCGGTGATCGTCGCCGCGCTCGTCCCCACTGCTGCGGCGGGGAGTGCGGCGTGGTGACGGATGAGCGGGATGAAGGCGACGCTCCACGACGCGCGGTCGCCGTAGCGCTGGTCGAGCTTCGCGCGCAGCTCTTCGACGCCGCGCATCAGGCGCCAGCGCACGGTCGCGGCGGGAACGTTCTCGGTGCGCGCGATGTCGGCGGCGCTCTCGTTGTCGAAGTAGCGGCGCATGACGGTCGTGCGGTAGGGCTCGTCGAGCGCGCGCAACGCGTCGACGAGCGCACGCTGCGCTTCGAGGCGTTCGAGCGTCTCGGATGCGGAGGGTTGGGCCTCGGGATGCGAAGCACGCATCTCGCGCTGGGTGCGGTGCGCGTCACCGCGGTGTTTGAGGCGCGCGAAGTTCGTGGTCACGCGCGCGAGCCACGATCGGCGGTGCAGAGGGTCTCGCGGCGCGTGCTCCAGCGCCGCTATGAGCGTGTCCTGCGCGACGTCGTCGGCGTCACCCGCTCCGACGAGACGCTGCGCGAGCGCGCGTACCCACGCGCCCTCGTCGAGCAGGGCCTCGACGTCGATCCCGGACGGGCCGGGCCCGCTCGAATCCATGGCGCTTGGGTGCATGGCGTCCACGACGGGAGTATGCAGCGACCGCGAAAGCGTTGGACGAAATGCGCGAACTCCGGGACGTGCACCCGAGGGAGTGCACTCGTGAAGTGCTATCCTGCGCGGCTCGACCCATGATCGCACTCTCCAAAGTCTCGAAGCATTACGGCCGCCAGCTCCTGCTGGTCGAGGCGTCGTTCCAGCTCAACCCGGGTGACAAGGTCGGGCTCGTCGGGCCCAACGGATCGGGCAAGTCGACGCTGTTCAAGCTCATCGCGGGCGACGAAGACCCCGACGACGGCCAGGTCAACGTGCCCAAGTCCCTATCGCTCGGTTGGTTCAAGCAGGACGCGGGCGAGATGTCGGGGCGCAGCATCATCGAAGAGGCGATTGCAGGCAGCGGGCGACTGGGCGATTTGCACCACGAGCTCCATGACTTGGAGCTGGGTCTTGCCGATCCCGACAAGTCAGGCGAGCTGGACACGTTGCTCGCGCGCTTCGGCGAAGTGCAGGGTGAGTACCAACAGCGCGGCGGTTACGAGCTCGAAGCGCGCGCGAGAGAGGTGCTGCACGGGCTCGGGTTCGACGACGCGCGCTTGGACGACGACGTCGGCACGCTGTCGGGCGGGTGGAAGATGCGCGTCGCGATGGCCAAGGTGCTGATCGGCGATCCGGACGTCTTGCTGCTCGACGAGCCGACGAACCACCTGGACCTCGAGTCGATCATCTGGCTGCAGCAGTTCATCGCCGACACGCGCGCGGCGGTGTTGATGACGTGCCACGACCGCGACTTCATGAACAAGGCGGTCGAACGGATCGTCGCGATCGACGCGGGCGAGCTCGTCGAGTACGGCGGGAACTACGACTTCTACGAGCGCGAACGCGAAGTACGCTCGACGCAGCAGGCTGCGGCGTTCACGCGTCAGCAGGCGATGCTGAAGAAGGAAGAGCGCTTCATCGAAAGGTTCGAGAAGCACGCCGCGAAGGCCGCGCAGGTGCAGTCACGCGTCAAGAAGCTCGACAAGATCGAGAAGCTCGAGCCGCCGCGTGTGCGGGATATCGTGCCCTTCGAGTACCGCGAGCCGCCGCGGTCGGGCAACGACGTGGCGACGTTGATCGGCGTGTCGAAGCGGTACGGGGCGAAGGTCGTGTACGAGGGATTCGACTTCGAGGTGAAGCGCGGCGAGCGTTGGTGTGTGCTCGGTCACAACGGTGCCGGGAAGTCGACGCTGTTGAAGATGGTCGCGGGACAAATTGCGCCGGATGCGGGCGAAGTGAAGTCGGGCGCGTCGTTGGAGATGGGGTACTTCTCGCAAAACGCGCTGGATCTCTTGGATCCGGAGTTGACGGTGTGGGAGCAGATCGATCATGCGTTCCCGTTGGCGACGACGCCGAGCAAGCGGAGCCTGTTGGGAGCGTTCGACTTCCCTGGGGATGACATCGACAAGCACATCCGCGTGTTGTCGGGTGGAGAGAGGTCGCGGTTGATCCTGGCGCAGATGATGTTCGACCCGCCGAACTTCATGGTGCTCGACGAGCCGACGAACCACTTGGATCTCGACACGAAGGAGATGCTCGTCGGGACGTTGAAGGAGTTCAGCGGCACGATGTTGTTCGTCAGCCACGACCGCTCGTTCTTGAGGGGGCTGGCCAATCGGGTGTTGGTGTTGCCCGGCGACGAGGGCGGGAAGCCGCAGGTGTTCCACCGGACGTATGCGGACTGGGTCGAGCACACGGGGCTCGAGGCGCCGGGGGTGCACCGGTGAGCGGGTGGTGCCTGGCGCCGATAGCCGGTATTCCCGGCGATCGGTGCCTGGCACCGCTCGCCCGATCCGCTCCGAGCGAGAGTGTTTTGCTGCCCATCCATGTCTGATGTCGGTGTGAGATCGGGCACGCACAACGCAACGGCAGGTGTAGAGCAACAGCAAGTTGTTCCGCGCCTACGGCGCGGTTCCGACCGACGCGACAACGACCGGAGTACCGGCCGTGGTCGCGCCGGCCGTCCAAGGGGGTCACGGCGCCGACCGGCCTCAGGGAGATTGCCGCCTGTTTGTTACGGGGCGCGGTGCGGGCGGATGGGGCTGGCGCGGCTTGGTCGCTTGCGTAGATGCGCGTTCGAGCCCATCCTCGGTCCATCTTGAAGAGCACGTTGTTGTTCGTTCTGGTCACGTCCGTCGCTTCGGCGGTGAGCGTGGTCCAGTTGCCGCGCCTGCCGGCGGATGAGTTGCCCGCGGACTTCGGCGTGGATGTGCCGCGCGGGCTGGGTCCGTTGGCGGCGAACGACGCGCCGGTGAAGCAGGATGTGGTCGCTCTCGGACGTGCTCTGTTCTTCGATCCCGTGTTGTCGGCGGACGGAACGGTGGCGTGCGCTTCGTGTCATCAGCCGGCGCATGGGTTCGCCGATACGGCGCTGCTTTCGACGGGCATTCGCGCACAGCAGACCGTGCGCAACACGCCGAGCTTGTTCAACCGCGGGTTCGGCAAGCATTTCTCCTGGACGGGCAAGGCTGCATCGCTCGCCGAGCAAGTGCTGCTGCCGATCGAGAACCCGCTCGAGATGGGTTCGTCGAGGGTGGCTGCGGTCGAGCGTTTGAGCGCGGACGAGAAGATCAGCGCGCGCTTCGAGAGTGTTTTCGGCGCGCCGCCTTCGGTCGAGTCGCTCTCGACGGCGTTGAGCGCTTTCGTCGCGCGCATCCACAACGGCGACAGTGCGGTGGACAAGTTCCAGGCCGGTGACTTCGCGGCGCTCGACGATCACGAGCGTGCGGGCCTGTGGATCTACGAGAGCAAGGGCGGTTGCTGGCGCTGCCACACGGGACCGAACTACACCGATGAGGACTTCCACGCGACCGGCGTCGGTGCGCAGGACGGGAAGGCGCAGGCAGGACGCTTCGAAGTCAGCGCCGAAGTGAAGGACCGAGGTCGGTTCAAGACACCCACGCTGCGCGGCCTGATGATGACGGCGCCTTACATGCACGACGGGTCCGTGGCGACGCTCGAAGAGGTCGTCAACTACTACAGCCGCGGCGGCACTGCGTGCAGCGAACTCGACGAGCGCATCCGGCCCATCGAGCTCTCGAAGGAAGAACGCGCTTCGCTCGTGGCCTTCTTGCGCGCACTGTCGCGACCGGCGGGATCATGACCGGGCGCGGGGGCAAGTCGGTGGTGGTGCTGGTGGTGCTGCTCGCCGTGGTGATGCTGGTCGGCGGGCTGTCGTGGTGGCTGTCGGCTGATCGGTCGGGGAAGCACGCCGCAGCGGAGACCGTCGGTCCCGCAGGATCGAACACCGAGAGCAAGACCGCAGAAGACCCTGGTCCCGATCGATCGTCGCAGCGGACCCAGGCGGCGCACGTCCCGAAGCCGAAAACAACGGCAACGGATGCGACGCCGCAGTCGGGCGAACCCGATGAGCTGACCACCGGCGCGATCACGATTCATCTGACCGGCGCGGACGGCAAGCCGTTCGTCGGCGACTGGACGCTCGAGATCGAAGACACGGAAAGCGCGGCGAAGAAGGACCCAGGTGCGCGACGAACGCTCGAGCAACACGCGCCGAGTGCTGCAGTAAACGTGCGGCCGGGCGTCGTCCACTCCGTCTGCGCATATGCGACAGGGATGGCGAGCTTGACGCAGAGATGCCAGCTTCCGCCCCAGCGACCTGTCGCCGAAGTCGAACTGAAGATGCAGCCGGCGCCGGCGATGCTGGGCCGTGTGATCGACGCGGATGGCGCCGGCGCGCGCGGGCTCGACGTATGGCTGGTGCCGGGCTTTGTGACGCAAAGCGGGCACACGAGCGCGCCGCCGATGACGCGTGCGGGCGTCACCGACGCGAGCGGCGGGTTCAAGGTCGGATCGCTGTTGCCTGGCAGGTGGAACGTGCTGGTGGGTCCGCGCGACAACCCGACTGCGCGCGCGAACAACGTGACCGTCGCGGGGCAGGACGTGACGATCGAGCCGATCACGTTGCCGAGGCTGTACTCGGTCGTCGTGCGCGTGAAGGACGAGCAGGGTCACGTCGTGCCGGGCGTCGCGGTCACCGGTCGCGGCTCGGTCGGTGGTGCGGTCGAGGGCACGAGCGACGGCGGCGGCGATGTCGCGTTCGACTTGCTGCCGGCGGGACGTTGGCGCGTGTTCGCGAACACGACCGACGGCAAGCGCGGCGTCTCGATGGTCGACGTGCCCTTGCAGAGCGGTGGCGTGATCGAGGTCGTCGTGCGCACGATGCCGGCCGTGGGCGATCGGCGTTGAATCGATGACGGCGCTCCTGACGCTCTCGGGCATCGAGAAGAGCTACCACGACAAGCGACTGTTGCGCGGCGTGTCGCTCGTCGTCGACGACAGCGAGCGCATTGCGCTCGTCGGGCCGAACGGGTCGGGCAAGTCGACCTTGTTGCGCATCATCGCGGGACGCGAAGAGCCGGATGCGGGTGAGCGTGCACTGAAACGCGGGCTGAAGCTCGGGTGGTTCGAGCAAGAGCCGGTCATCCCAGCAGGCCTGACGGCGCGCGAAGCCGTGCGCGCGGGAGCCTCCGAGCGCGCAGCGGTTTTGTCACAGCTCGACGACGTTGCGCATGCCCTGTCGGATGGATCGGACATGTCGCGGCTCGAGAACTTGCTCGCGACGCAAGCGCGTCTCGAAACGCTGTTGGAGCGGCTCGGCGGTCACGATGTGGAGCACAAGATCGAGCACGTGCTGCACGATTTGGGGATCGAGGATCCCGACCGCTCGTGCGATGCGCTGTCGGGCGGGGAGCGACGGCGGGTCGCGCTCGCGCGGTTGTTCTTCAGCGCGCCGGACATGCTCCTGCTCGACGAGCCGACGAACCACCTCGACGCGTTCGTCACCGACTGGCTCGAGGATCGGCTGCTCGAGAGTGCAGTCCCCTTCCTGATGGTCACGCACGATCGCTATTTTCTGGATCGCGTCGTCACGCGCATCGTCGAGATCGATCGCGGTGATCTGGTTTCGTACGACGGCTCCTATGCCGACTACCTCGAGCAGCGCGCGGACCGCATCGCGAGCGAGGAGAAGAGCGAGTCGGCGCGCGCGAACTTGCTCCGCCGCGAGACCGTGTGGATGCGTCGCGGCGCTCCGGCGCGATCGACGAAGCAGAAGGCGCGCATCGAGCGCTTCCACGCGACGGTCGCCGGCAAGCTC
>JBBQNP010000167.1:0-9184 GCA_038330085.1 Planctomycetota bacterium
CACCACGCGTTTCCCCGACAGCCGCGCCAAGTGAACGGCGTTCGCGCTAAGGTGAGCGAACGCAATCTGCGCTGCACCCGACATGTTCTTCGCCCGAAAGTTGTTCGCCTGCTCCGTGATTGCGCTGCTTGCTCCGCTGGTTGCTCCGCTGTTGCTCCAGACGCCGGAGGCGGGGAAGGGGCCGCCTGATCAAACGGGGTTGTATCCGGCGGTGCGTCAGGTGACTGCGGTGCACGCGTTCAGCCTGCCCGAGGACATCAAGGCCGATGTCGTGCGCAAGGCGTTGGCGGAGTTGTCGACGAAGGATGCCGAGTGTCGGGTGCTCTACGGTCCGGTCAAAGCGACGGCGCGCCCGAGCAAGGTGTTCGTCGTGATCGAGGCGCCGGCGACGGTGGATGCCAAGGACGTGATCAAGGCGCTCAAGAAAGGCGTCGCGTCCGCGGACTTGGTGGCGTGGACGTGCTTCCAAAGTGCGGACAAGACGCTCGGTGCCGGTCTCGACAAGGGAATGGCTGGTTTTTCGCCGCGCGATTGGGTGCTCGGCATGTCGAACGATCTGCGCTGGTTCGAAGCCGGCGAAGGATTCACCGAGTTCTTCTTCGTCTCGGGCAAGCTCAAGGCCGACGTCATCGCCGACCGGTTCCACAAGCTCGCTCAACCCTTTGGGGTCAAGGACGTCGGGCACGTCGTGGTGGAGACGTTCACGTGGCCGATCGAGGTCACGGTCGGCAAGGACGCGGACAAGGACGGCGGAGGAAAGGGAACGGGAGAGAAGGCTCCCGACTCGACGGGAAAGACGGTGGTCGCTTTCGACGACGCCGCCGTGAAGAAGGTCGAGAAGGCGCTCACCAAGTTGAGCGGCGTGAAGTCGGCGCACGTCGACGCGGCGGCGCACACGTTGACGGTCGCCGTGGCTCTCGACGACCTCGTGCGTGGCGGACCGGTGCTCGCGATGCCGGGCGGCAACGCGTCCGACAAGCCCGCGGATCCGAATGTTGCGCCTGCGCCGCGCATGCGCTTCGACACGAACGCGATCCTCGACGCGCTCGAAAAGGAACACTTCAGTGCGATTGCCAAGAAGGAGGGTGAGGACGCCGGACCGAAGAAGGGCGGTTGAACGACCGCCGCCTCGATCCGTTCGTTCCTCACGCACGTCGTGGCCGACGCACCGCGCTTCCGTCTCGATCGCGAGCTCGGGCTGGGGCTGACGGGTCATGTGTGGCTGGCGACGCTGATCGAACCGTGGGGCGAGTTGCCGCGCGGTGCTTCGATCGCCGTCAAGTACCTGCGTCCCGGCCTCGAAGAGGATCCGCGCTCGCGCCGCGCATTCGAAGTCGAGGCCGACGCCGGTTTGCAGGTGCGCCATCCGGGCATCGTGCACGTGCTGTACGCGGGCGAGGATGCGCGCGGGCGCTTCCTGGTCATGCCCTACGTGCCGGGCGACAACTTGCGTGAGGTGCTCGCGCGGCAGCACGGTCCGTTGCCCGAGCCACTCGTGCGCGGGGTCGCGCGCGCGGTCGCGGGCGGGCTCGCGGCGTTGCATGCCAGGGGCCACGTGCACGGCGACATCAAGCCCGAGAACATCAGGCTCGACGCGGAAGGTCACGCGGTGCTGATCGACCTGGGCTTTGCGCGGCGCGCGAACGAGGGCGGCGAGCGTGGCGTCGCGCCGCGACCGGGCAGCTTGCCGTACGTCGCGCCCGAGCAGGCGCGCGGTGAGAGCGGCTCGTTGGCGAGCGACGTTTTTGCGTTGGGCGTCGTGCTCTACGAGCTCGCGACGGGCGTACATCCGTTCGCGCCGCACGACGATCGCGGCGAGCGGCCTGGATCGAGCGGCATCGTCGCGCGCGCGGCCCTCGATCATCCCGAAGCGGATGTGTTGCTGGCTGCGATCGCGACGGGGCGCGTCGCGCCGCCGTCGCGCTTCGTGCCGCAGCTCTCGCCCTTCTTCGATCGCGTGATTCTGGATGTGCTCGCGCGCGATCCGGCTCGGCGTCCGATCGCTGACGATCTCGCCCTACGCTTCGAGGAGCAGGAGACGGGCTCCTGGTGGCGCGGCGAGATCGATTTCGAAGCCGGCGCGCGCCGTGGAGGCACGGGCGAATCGGACGCGAGGCATCAGACGCCGCTCGTCGGTCGCGCAGTCGAGATCGAGTTGCTGTTCGACGCGTACGCGAAGGCGACGAAAGCGGAGGTCGGGAGCGCGGGTGCCGCGGTGTGGATCCACGGTCCGGCCGGCAGCGGCAAGTCGCGGCTGGTGAACGAGCTCGCTTCGCGCGCGCGTGCCAGCGCGAACCCGCCGTTGTATCTGTACGGGCGCTGCCGCGAGCTCGAAGAAGAGCGTCCGTGCGGCCCGTTCGTGCGCATGCTCGAGCGCTACCTGCGGTTGCCGCCGGGTGTCGCGCCCGCAGAGCGTGAGCGCGCCGAGCTCGCGACCCTCGTGCCGCCGCGCTTCGTCGACGGGTTGTTCGGAGCACTGCTGCCGGAAAGCGCGCGGAGTTCATCGTCGTCGGTTCCGCTCGCGCTGGCGACATGGGTCGCGGCGCTGGGCGAGCGCACGCCGATGATCCTGTACGTCGACGACCTGCCGTGGGCGGGCACCGACACGATTGCCGTGCTCGCGCACGTCGCGGAGCTCATGCAAGGCAAGAGCCGCGTGCTGCTCCTGCTCGGTGTGCGCGACGCGCAGAAGGTGCGTGAGCCCGCTGCGTTCGAAGCGTTGCGCGAACGGCTGGCGACGCAGGTCGGTGCGCAGACCTTGCGCCTCGAGCCGCTCGGCGAAGAAGCGGTGCTCGCGATCGTGCAGCAGCTCTTCCACCATTCTGTCCCCCACCTGCGCCTCGCTCACGTCTTGTGGAAGCGCAGCCGCGGCAACCCGGGGCTCATCGTCGAGATGCTGCGCGGCTTGATCGCGCGCGGCGAGGCGCGTCCGCACGACGCGAGCGCGCGCGATGCCGACACGGCGCTCGACCTCGTGGTGTCGCCCGACGAATTGCCGTTGCCCGGATCGCTGCGCAAGGCGATCGCCGAGAGCTACCGCGCGCTGCCCGCTCCCGATCGCGCGTGGCTGCGCCGACTGGCCGTCGTCGGCGGGCGCATCGAAGCGGACTTCCTTCAGCGCGCGTTTCCCGGACACCGTCGCGGCGACATCGACGCGATGTTGTCGAGGCTCGCGCGCTCGGGCTGGCTGTCCGCGACGGGCGCGCGTTGGCGCTTCAGCCGGCCGGCGCTGCGCGAGGCGGTGTACCGGTCGTTGTCGAAAGAGCAGCGCGTCAAGCTGCACGCCGCCGCCGCAGCTGCGCTCGTGCCGCACGAGGGCGAGCGCCAGCCGACCGTCGAAGAGTCCTTCCAGCGCGCGTTCCACCTGCGCTCGGCCGGCGATCATGCGGCGGTGCTCGACGTGCTGCCGCCGCTCTTGCGCCGCTTGTTGTCGAGCGGACAGCCGCAGCGCGTGCACTCGATTGCACAGTGGGGCCTCGACGCCATCGCCGCGTTGCCGCGATCGAAGGAGCGCGACCGGCTGCGCATCGACCTGCTCGAAGCCGCCGCGGACGCAGCCGACCGGCTGGGCATGCGTGCGGGACAACGCGTCGTGCTCGATCGGCTCACGGACCTCGACTTCGATCCCGACGTCGACCCGGAAGCGATCGGGCGCGTGTACTTGCTGCACGGTCGGTACGCGGTCAGCACGGGGCAGTACGGACTGGCGCGAGGGATGTTGCGCAACGCGGTCGAGCTCTTCGTGCGCGCACAGGCCGACAGCCTGCGCTGCGAAGCTTTGCGCCGACTGTCGCTCGTGCAGAGCCACGTCGGCGAGCTCGACGAAGCGCGCAAGCTCGCGAAGGAAGCGCTGACGTACGCACGCAACCCGGCGCAGGAAGCACTCTCGTTCCTCGCGCTGGGCGTGATCGACGTGCTCGAGGACGATTTCGAAGAAGCGCTGCAGCACACGGACGCAGCGCTCGCGACCTTGCGCGCGAACCGTTCGTCGGCGCTGCCCGGCGTGCTCGCCGCTGCGCACATGTTGCGCGCGCGCATCCACCGCTCGTCGGGCGCGCCCGCGCGCGCGCTCGCATCCGCCAGCCGCGCCGTGCAGCTCGCGCGGTCCGCCGGCGAACGCAGGCTCGAAGCGGAAGCGACCGCGCGGTTGGGCGGCTTGTTGCTCGACTTGGATCGCGTGCAGGAAGCCGAGGCACGCCTGCGCGAGTCGCTCCTGCTCGCGACCGAGATCGAGGACCGCCGCGGTCAAGCGCTCGCGCGCTTGTTCCTCGGGATCCTCCTGTGGGAGATCAACGACCCTGAAGCAGCCCTGATGTTGCAGCGTGCCGAAGAGCTGGCCGTCGAAATGGGGCTCAACCGCGTCGAGGCGCTCGCCGCCGGGATCCGCGCGCGCATTTTCCGCGAAGCCGGCGACGTCGAAGCCGCGCTCGGGTGGAGCGCGCGCGCGCTGACGCTCGTCGATCGCTTCGGCGCGGAGTTGGCCGACCGCATCGCGATCACCGGCACGCGCGCGCTCGTCTTGTCGACCGCCGGTGAAAAGAGCGCCGCGCACGTGCTCGAGTCGAAGCTGCGCGAGAAGTTGCGCCGCGAGAACGCGCGCATCCGCTCTCCGCTGATGCGGCTGCGTCACAAGCGCGCGTCCGAGCGGCTGCTCGAAGCCGTGCTCTCGCCCGAAGGCCCGGTCTATCCGCGGCTCTCGCCCGAATCGTCCGTGGACGAGGGTTGAAGCCGACGCCGACTCAGCGCGCCTCGTTCGTGCGTCGCAGCGACGACTCGAGCGCCCAGCCGAGCCGGTGCGCGAAGCTCGCGCGCGCATGAGTGCTTTCGATCGCGCGCCAATCGGACTTCCACTGTGCGCCGCCGGGGTCGTAGCCTTCGAAGAAGCGCGCGATGTCGGTGCGCCGCAGTGCGATTCCGTCGCGTTCTTCGCGCCGCGCGACGAAGCGGTACAGACGCCGCAGGTTGTCGCGCCGTTCGGTGTCGCTGGGTGAGGCGACGATCCGCGCGCGATCGAGATCCAACAACACGAGCTTCGGATCCGCGTCCTCGAGCGCGCTCTTGTTCACGAGCACGTTGTTCGGCGTCAAGTCGGCGTGCAGGAAACCGCACGCGTGCAGCTTGCGCACGAGCAGTCCGAGTGCTGCCGCGAGCAATCCGACCCGCTCAGGCCTCACCTCGCCGCGACGCGCGAGCGCGAGCACAATGCCTAGGTCGATCGCTCCCTCGACACGCTTCGTCACGAGATCGAGTTCGTAACCGGTGAGCGCCGAACCGCGTGCGCGCGCGGCGACGATCTCCGGCGTCGCGATGCCCGCGCGTTCGAGGTGTTGCGCCGATCGGATCTCTTCGAAGGGCCGCGTCGGATCGAGAAAACGTCTGCCCGTCGCGAAGCGCAACAAGCCGCCGTGGCTGAAGCGTCGCACGAGGAACACCCCCGCCGACGTCTCGATCTCCCACAAGGGCTTGCGTCCGACGAGCGTGCTCGGCCGCAGGCTTCCGTCGCTCTCGGGTCCAAACCCTGCGTTCGCGAGCGCGCTCTCGGCGTCGACGCGCACCGCGTACCACGCGTGCGCGCGCGCTTCCGTTCGGAACTGCGGACCCAGCGACGCGAGGATGCGCGACGAGGTCACGGTCCGCTCCGCGACCCCTCGCCGACGCACGCTCGGGTGCAGGCTCTCAGACGCCCGCGCCGAACCCGCCGCCACTGTCCGCATCGCGGCGCGGGGGCGGCGTGCGATCGGGCTCCCGCGCAACCGGCTTCTCGCGCGGCGGCGGAGCGGGACGACGCGGCTCGCGCGGTGCGCGTTCGGCGTCCGTCAACCCTCCACCGAAGGATCCGCCGGCTTCACCTTCACGCGCCGAACGATCCGGCTCGCGCACGGAGCGTTCGGGCTCGCGCTGCGGACGGCGATCTTCGCGCATGCCGCGATCGGGAGCGCGCTGTCCGCGATCGTCGTCGCCGCGCGGAGCAGCGTGTTGCGGCCGATCTTCGTGGCGCGGAGGCGGACCGCCCCGCGACCCGCCCTCACGCCAACCCTCGCGACGGGGTTCATCGCGACGCGGCTCGTCGCGCCGGGGTTCATCGCGACGCGGTTCATCTCTGCGCGGCTCGTCGCGGCGCGGTTCATCACGGCGGGGCTCGTCGCGACGGGGTTCATCACGGCGCGCTTCCTCGTGACGCGGAGCATGACGCGGGCCTTCGTCGCGGCGCGGTTCACCGCGCGGTGCTTCGTCCCGACGGAAGTCTCCGCGCGGAGCATCGTCGCGACGCGGTGCCTGCTCGCGGCGGAAGTCTCCGCGCGGGGCCTCGTCGCGGCGGAACTCGCCGCGCGGGGCCTCGTCACGGCGCTGTTCACCACGCGGCGCTTCGTCGCGGCGGAATTCCTGGCGCGGTGCTTCCTGGCGGGGTGCATCCTCGCGGCGCGGCTCATAGCGCGGTGCGTCTTCGCGCCGGCCTTCGTGACGGGGACCGTCATCGCGGCGCGGGCGATCGTCGGGACGGTTTGCGGGTCCGCGCTCGAACGACCGGCCTCCGCCGATGTCTCCCTGCGCACCGCGTGCTGCCGGACGCTCGCCGCGCGGCGCGAAGCTCGATTCCTCCGTGGGCCGCCCACCGTACGCCGGAGCGCTGCTCTCGCGCGGTGCTTCTCCGCCGCCCTGCAGGCCCTGCTCGCCGCCGCGGAAGCCCTGCTCGCCGCCGCGGAAAGGCTGACCACCGCCGCCGCGACGTCCGCGACGTCCGCGACGACCACCACGCGGTTCACCGCCCTGCATTCCGCCTTCGCGCTCCATCGACGGAGCTGCGCCTTCGTGGCTCGACGCCTCGGCAGCGAACTCGGGTTGATCACCCGCCGGCTCTTCGTGCGCGTGCGCGGTCTCTTCCACGTACTCGTTGGCCCGTGCGGCGTAGGCCGGTTCCTGCGGCGCTCCACCGAAGGATCCGCGCGCAGCACCCTGACCCCGACCGCGACCCCCGCGCTGGCCCCCGCGACCACGATCGTCGCCGCGACCTTCGCGGCCATGACCACCCTGTCGTCCGTGTCCACCGTGACCGCCGTCCTCTTCGCCGAACCCGTCGGTGCGCATCTCGCCCACGTCGAGGAAGTCGGTCGGGATCGGATCCGACAGGAACAGCGACTTGCGATCGTAGAAGTTGATCCCCTCTTCCCAGGCGTCGACCGAATGCACGGTGATGATCGCGTAGTCGTGCGCGGCGCGGCGGCCGGACTCGATCGCGTCCTCGGGCGTCAGCGCCAAGTGCAGGAAGCGCCGGCGCCCGGCGCGCAGACCGTAGCGTTGCGCGCGGTCGGCGTCGCCGCGCGACACGCCGACGAAGAGCTCCTGCGGCGGCTTCGAAGGCTCGCCCGGTTGCACGTCGATCGAGTGTCCGTACAGCGCGCGGATGCGCGAGCCCTCGATCTCGTAGCGCTGCCGGTCGCCGGCCGTCACCGCGGTGTGCACGTCCTCATCGTCGACCGATTCACCCAGGCGCTCGTTGAGCGCGCGCACCACGTCTTCCATCTCGGCGAAGCCGAACTCGTCGACTTCCAGATCGAACTCCTCCGGCTGGTGGCGGAGCATGTAGGCGAGTGAGCGTGTGATGCGTTCGATCAGAGCAGGATGGGTCATGGGGTCGGAGATCCGCTTGGGCGGATCAGTCTGTGCGGACGAGTGCTGTACGGAAGGTGCACTGCGAATGCGTGCAGTGCGGGAGGCTCTGGCGTCGGGGAGCGCGCGGTCGCTGGTGGCCGGGTCGAGGCTAGGGCTGTCGACGACGGCGATGCGAAGGAATGCGCCCCCGGCGCGGGCCGGAACGAGTGGGCGATTCTATAGGCGGAGCGCAGGACTTCCAACCAGCGCAGGGTGCGAACGCGGCGAGCAGGGCGGGCGCGAGCGGAGAGCACGGACCAAGCCCGCAGTTCCCGCCAACCCGGAGGCAGCGACCGCCACCCCGCGGGCGCGAGCGCCAACCCGCGGGCGCGAGCGCCAACCCGCGGGTGCGAGCCTCAGTTCCGCCCGACCCGTGCGTGGATCCGGAACTGGGTCTCGGTGAGATCCGGCTGACTCGAGGCGGGCGAGGTCTCCTGCAACCGGAATCCCTGGGCCACCAGATCCTCCAGGAACGGTCGCGGCCCGAAGATCTCGATCGAAAGCTCGTCTCCGCTCTCCAGGTCCAGCCACACCAGGTGCGCAGTCGAGAAGACGGCGTCTCCGTTCGGGACGACGGCGCCGGAGCAGGCGGAAGCGATCGGTTCTTGGGGCTGCATGGGTGATCCTCTGTCTCTCTCTGCTCTCAGTCACTCTCTTCCCTGCCTGCCCGCCTGGATACGTGTGTCGCTCGCGGCACGTTTCCTTCGGTGCACTTCTTTCGGGACCATTGTCGACGGAGCTACGCGCGTATTCGGCGAAGCTCCAGTCAATGTCGGTCAAAGCCGTGTAGCGCGCGCGCTCTAAGCAGATCGTTCGTGCGGCTCACCCGCCATAGCGCGCCATGGTCGGCTCGACCTCGCTCGCCCAGCGATCGATCCCGCCGGTGAGGTTGTAGAGCTCTGCGAACCTCGAGTGCGCGAAATCCATGCGCGCGAGCGCCGAGGCGACGTGCGACGATCGAATCCCGTGGTGACAGATGCACACGAGCGGCTTGTCGGGGTCGAGCTCGACGTGCCGCACGGAGATCTCCGACATCGGGATCGCGATCGAACCTTCGATGCGGCAGATCTCGAGCTCGTGCGGCTCGCGGACGTCGAGCAGCACCAGCTCGTCGCCGCGTTCGAGACGCTGCGCGAGCTCCTTGGGGGTGATCGGCTGGACGTCGGTCACGGGCGCTATGCCATCTGGAGCTAGGGCACGAACTGCAGGGCCGGCAGGTCGTACTGCGAGGGCACCTTCACCCCGACCACCGACAGCGCCGTGGGCGCGATGTGCAGCAGGTTCAGGCCGTCTTTGGGGATCTCGACCTTGCGGTTGCAGAAGAACACACCCGGCACGAGGTCCGCCGCGACCGAGACGTGATCGCCCGACCAGTTCTGGTGGTTGTCCTCGAACACGGGTCCAGGCGTCAGCGTTTTGCCGTCGCCGCCCGCGACACCGACCCCGCCGAGCGACGTCGCCCACGAGACGCGCCAGCCCGCGGCGAAACCCACCATCAGGTCGGCTTCGTTCGACAAGTAAGCACCCGAGTGGA
>JBBQNP010000168.1:0-9148 GCA_038330085.1 Planctomycetota bacterium
CCACGGGTTGTTGAACACGTAGGTGCCGTCGAGGATGACCGACTTCTTGATCCACTCGCGCTGGAACGGAAACCAGTGCGTGAGTCGGTCGATGACGAGGTCGTACTTCGCCGGTGCCTGCAGGTCGAACGGCTCGATCGACGTACGCTCGACGTGGAAGCGCACTTTGTCGCGCCCGATCGGAAGGTTGAGATCGAGCTTCGCGACGATCTCTTCGTACGCCTTGGGCCAATCGACGTCGGCGCCGAGGGACAAGCCGATCTTGCGTGTGACACGAGCCACGTTGGGACTCCAGGTGAGAGTGCAGCGGAGAGGAGGGACCGCGCCGCGCGGAGGGTGGCCGCGCGACGGAAAGGGCCGAAGAGCCTAGCGTCGGGCCCTGCCGCTGCGAAGGGCGCGACGGACTTGTCGCGCGAAAGGGCTCAGCGCCGAGCGACGGCGACCCGCACCTTCGTCGTCTCTCCCACCTTCACCCGGAATTCGACGGCGCGCCCGGTCCAGTCCGGGTCGTCGATCTCGAGCGTGTATGCGCCTGGCGGCAGGCTCGAACGCAATGTGCTCGCTGCGTAGAGGGCAATCTGATCTTCGTAGGCTGCGAGCGTCATGATGCCGGAGTGGGCCTCGCGTACGACCAACGCGACGGTGATCGGTTGACGGAGAGCGTCACGAACATGGATGTGGGCCCAGGGCTCGCTCTCGGTGCGAACCTCGTTCCACCCCTCGATCTCGAATTCGACGCGGCCGCCCTTCTCGAACGTGATCGTCTCGACGTGTCGTTCGTGGCGCGCAAGGAGAACTTCGAAGTGGACGTCCTGCACGTCCGAACCGCCGGGCATCCCGAACCACGCCTTCGCGGCGGGTTGGACGAGGACGCTCCACTTGCCGGGCGGTATCTCGTCGATCTCGTACGGACCGGCGCCGACACGGAACAACTTGTCGATCGGTTCCGCGTCCCAATCGACCGGATGGAGCGTGACCTGCGCGAAGTCGGGTGCGCTCTTCGGATCCGTCAAGCTCACGATGAGCGTCGCACGCGGGTCGTCAGCGAGCGCGAGCTCGATGTCCAACGCACCATCGACGGCTTGCGCAGCAGGCGGGATCACCGCGTGGTTCGCGGCGAACCCCGGCGCGCTGACCGCGAGTTCAAAGCCCGTGCTGAAGGGAGCCACGACACGTGCGCTCCCCTGGTCGTCGGCGAGGAACCGCATGTCCTGGCCTGCGAATGTCGCGACGAGCGCTGCTCCTGGCACGGGTTTGCCCTTCGAGACGACGTGAATGTTCCAGCGGTCGAGCTCCGCACCGAGCACGATCGACGGTCCGGGGATGACACACGTCGTCGAGCGCGGTCCGAGCTGGACGACGCCGTCGAGATCCAGGTCGAGATCCCATGCTCCAGGTGGAAGTCCATGGAATCGGAAGCTCCCGTTCGCATCGACGAGTGCCTTCTGCCCGTTGAGCTCGACGCGCGGGGCCCGGAGCGAATCGACGCTCAGGTGCACACCGTGCCAGTCTTGGTCGGCTGTAGGTTCCGCTCCTGGACGACGGGCACGAACGCTGGCGGTGAACCCGCGTCTCTCTCCGTCCGCAACGAACGACAGCGCGAGCCGTCCTTCGATCGAGAGTTCTCCGCGCACGAGTTGCAGCGTGCCCACGTCCGACCGGGTGCCGCGCTCGAAGTGCACCGGCGTGCAAACGGGCACGAGTCCTTCGGCCTTCGCGACCATCAGTGCGTCGCCGCTGCCGTCCACGCGCATCTCGAACGTTCCATCGGGGCGACGGTCCGCCGAAGACACCTTCGTCCACTTCGGGTTGCTCGGCGTTCTGTCGTTGTGGAAGAGAACGACGGGGATCCACTGAGGAAGGTCGCCCTCCGGCACGTCGACGCGGCCGGCAAGTACCGCGAACGGTTCGAGATGCAGGTCGACGTTCCATTCGACGCGCCGACTCGAGCCAGCCTGCACCTTCTCGGCGTCGACTGGAATCCCAGTGTCGGCGTCGGCATGCGCCGGGTGGAACGCGTAGACGAGCACGTAGTCGGGGACCTTGCCCTCGCTGAAGTACTCCGAGATGTCGAGCTCGAAGTGACCGGCGGCGTTCGGTTGGCACTTTTTGGAGGTACCGGTCAGGCAGCTCACGCGAACCGTCGTCTGCGTCACGTCGATGCCTGCGGTGACATGGACATCGCCGGTCACCCACCATCCTGCTTGCGTGATCGTCGCGGCGGGTGAGCTCGGTGATTCGACTCGGTCTGCGTTCGTGGGAGCGATTGCCCGCTCGGGTGAAGCCGCAGATCCGGGCGCATCGATGTCCGCGTGCGATGAAGCGGGTGGAGTCAAGACCGCTAGCGTCGCGGACTGCGGTCGCTCGGAAACGCGCCATGCGACGAGTCCGGCCAGAGCGAGCACGATGGCAGCGATGCACAGCTTGAGTGCCACGAACGCACCTCCGATGGCCGGCGTGAGACCGAGGAGCGGAGCACTCACGACCCCCGCGCCGGCGGAGGTCGTGGCGATTGCGATGTGAGAACGGGCTGCGGACAGCACTGCCGCGCGGATCGTGGTCATGCGCGCGGCCTCGATCGTGATGGGCGCGACGGAGAGCAAGCTTGCGGGCAGGGTGCGCCGCAAGCGATCGAGCCCGCGCAGGATCTGCATGCGCACCGTGCCCGGAGCGGTGCCGTCGGCGCGGGCAATGTCGACCGCGCGCTCGCCTTCGAGCAGGTGACGTCGCACGGACTCGCGGCACGTGTCGGGCAAGTCGTCGATCGCGCGCGTCAACGTCGCGAGGACTTCGCTCTGTTCGGTGGTGTGCGCGGGGTCGGGCTCGGGTCGCGTTTCGACGCGCAACGGATCGATCACGCGCGCGCGATCACGTCGCGCGCGAGCGGCCTGGTTCGCGAGGATCCCGACGAGCCAAGGCATGACGCGCCGGCCGCGCTCGAACGAATCGGCGGCCTGGATCGCCGCGAGGAATGTGGCCTGCACGAGGTCTTCGGCGGCGCTCGACTCCGGAGCGAGATGCAACGCGAGCGTGAGCAGCTCGCACGCCGTGCGATCGAACACTGCCGCCAGCGCGTTCGCGTCTCCCTTGTCGCGGAAGCGCAGGAAGAGGTCTTCGAGTCCGGGCTCGCCCACGCCCCCACCTTCACATGATGCGCCCGAACGTCACCGGTTTTTTCGTTCCAGCGGAGGACTCGAACCCCGCAGTGCTTCTTGTCGCGTCCGGACACTCCGCCCCCGCTCGCTCGAGCGGAGCGCAACCTCCGTGGAACCGCCAAAGAAAACCCAGCGGAATCAAGATTCTTCGTGTGTCGGGGGCCACCGCGGGCGGGTGGCCAACTTGATTGCGCGGATGTTCACCTCGTAGGCGACTTGAATCGTCTCGTTACGCGGGCGTCGACCGAAGCGTCGAAAATGTCCGCCCAATCAAACCGACGTGGATGAAGCTCGAACCCCACGTAGGGACGGGTCGAACAGCGAGAAACTACTCGTACACCATCCACAACGGACCGGGATAGAGCCACGACAGGCCCTCGCGCAGGCGGTCGCGCCAGTTCTCCCAGTTGTGGCCGTCGTTCGACTCCACATAGCGCACGTCGAGGCCGCTCTTCTGCAGGAACGGGACGAGCGAGCGGTTGTAGTAGATGAGTGACTCGTACACGCCGCACGACACGAAGAGGTGATCGGCGGGATGACCGGGCTGCTTGCGGAACGCGTTCACGAAGCGCACGACCGGATCGAACACCGGGCCGCGATCGTGCTTGCCGATGTCGGTGAACGCGAACGAGCCCGACTGCAAGAGGAGGTTGCCGAACACGCCTTGGTGCCTCCACGCGGCGGCGAGCGAAGCGACGGCTCCGAACGACGCGCCCATCAACCCGCGCGCGGACGGCTTGTCGACGAGCGGGAACGACTTCTGGAGGTGCGGCAGGAGATCCTCGACCAGGAACTTGGCGTGACGCTTGTCGTCGGCATACTCGTTCAAGCGATCCTGCGACGGGATCAACGCGACGATCATCGACGGGATCTCGAGCCGATGGATCAGGTTGTCGAGCACCGTCTTGAGGCTCGCGTAGCGCACGTAGTCCGCGCCGTCGTGCACGATCAGCAACGGATAGCTGCGCGACGGACGGAAGCGCGCGGGCAAGTAGACCTGGCAAGGTCGCTTGTCACCGAAGGCGCGCGCGTCGATCTCCTGCTCGACGATCTCGCCCGGTCGCGCGTCGGGATCCGGCAGCGACCATTCCGGCACCATGTAGCCGGCGGTGTACACGACCGAGTTCACGCCGTACGGATCGAGCGCGACGTTGTCGTTGAGCGGATCCTGGATGAGACGGTGTTCGCCGCCCACGACGACCTCGAGCTTGTACTCGAGGCGTGAACCGTCCGGCACGTCGACCGCAAGGAACCACAGGTCGGTCCCCTGCACGTGATGGAACGGCTGCGCTTGCGGCAAGCCGTGGATCCAGTGACGCAGGCGCACTTCGTCGACATGTCCGCGGAAGACGAACGTAACGGTCCGGCCCTCGACGACGGGGAATTTGCGCCCTTCGAGCAGCGCGTTGATCGCACGCGGCCCCATCCGCGCGAGCGTCTCGATCTCGTGCACGATGCCGTTCATGCCGTACCCGCCTGCACGAGGATCCCCTTGTCGGTGAGACGCTGCGTGCCCGGTTGACCGTGCCAGCACTCGCCGTCCCAATCCATGCGCGTCAGCGAATCGAACGCGATCACTTGAGCCGGCGCGAAGCGGCGTGCCATCAACGCCACCTTGTGACGGTCGTGCAGGTGCAGACGCTTGCGCGCGTGTGGCAGCGGCAGGAGGTTCGGGAACACGCCCAGGCCCTGCTCGAACAATTCGGAGTTGCCCGGCCCCTGCGGCGGGCTGTCGTGGAACAGCACGATCCGTTCGGAGAGCGCCATCGCACCGGCCGACCAGGCGAAGATCGGCTGGCCGTGCATGAGACCGAGCACATCGAACAGGCGCATTCGATGTTGGAGCACAACGACGTGACCGCCGGCCACGCACAGCGCGCCGCACTCGGAGAGGATCGCCCCGATCTCGCGTCGGTGACGGTCGACGGAGTCGCGCTCGAGGGGCTTCATGCGCGTTTCGAAGTCATGTTGCAGGTCGACGACGCGCATCATGTGGAACGAGTCGAGCGTGCGCACGGCCTCGATCGCCGCCTCGCGCTCGCCTTCGAGGACGTCGGCGTCGCCGTTGGAGGGCGCGCGACGCAAGAGCTCGCGCGCCGCGTCGAGCGCGTGACCGAGGCGCACACGGTAGAGCTCGTGCATCAGCCGCAGGCGCTCGCGCTTGTGGTTGGAAGCTTCGTTCAGCTCGGGATCGCGCCGCGCGACTTCTTCGGCGCGCTCCCACAGGCGCAGGTTGACCGTGCGACCGCCGAGGTGATCGCGCATCTCCTGGTCTTCGCCTTCGCGCTCTTCCCAGCCGGCGGTGATGGTGGCCAGCGGCCCGTGGGCGCGCACGGACGCAACGGCCTGGTTCAACGTCGGCTGGTTGCGCTGGGGTCCCAGCAGCACGACGCGCGACGGATGCGTGGTTGTGACGGGACTCAACCGGTCACGATCCGCAGTTCGGACGCGAACGCGTCGCCGATCGAGAGCGCGTCGGCGAGGTCTTGATGTCGCACGACGATCCAGCCGTCGCCGATCGCGGAGTTCTTCCAGTCGCGACGCGGAGAGCCGATCGGCACGAGGTCGATGACCATGACGTGCTCGCGGAAACGCGACATTAGGTGGTCGAGGCCTTCGTAGCGGCGCACGATTTCGCTGGGGCCGTGCGCGCGCTTGAAGATCACGCCGCAGTTGTACTTTTTGGTGGTGTCTTGCGAGAGACGGCCCCAACAGACGGCTTCGGCCCAACCGCGGAAGAGGTCGGCGTCGCTCGCGTAGTTCATCAGGTGCACGAGGCGTGCGCCGGGAGGACGCGCGCCGATCTCGCCGAAGACGGCTTCGCCCTTGGCGGTGCGGAACCACTCCATGTGCGTGAAACCGCTTTGGAATCCGAGTGCGGTGAGGACTTGGCGACCGAGGTCGCGTCCGATCTTGATCTCGGGGCGGTCGATGTCGCGCAGGCAGGTGGCTTGGGCACTGATCCACTCGTTGAGCTTCGCGGCGAGCGGAGTGGGCCGATACCAGGCGACGTTCTCGTAGAGGATGTTGCCGGATGCGCAGACCGTGTCGAACGTGTGCTCTTCGCCGACGACGAACTCTTCGACGGTGGCTTCGTCGATGTGGCCCATCTTTTTCAGGGCTGCGTCGAGGTCGGCGGCTTCGTGAAGAGGGTAGGTGTCAGCGGAGCCGGCGCCGGCGACGGGCTTGATGATGAGCGGGAAACCGAAGCGTTCGGCGGCGTCCCAGCAGTCGGTTTTGGAACGCACGCGCGCGTGACGAGGTGTGCGGATGCCGGCGGCTTCGAGCACGCGCTTCATTTCGACTTTGTCGCGGAAGGGGATGGTCTGCTCGACGGTCATGCCGGGGACGCCGAGTGACGCGCGCACTTTCGCGGCGAGGATCATGCCGGGTTCCCACAGGCACTCGACGCGGTCGATGGTCTGGCCGGCGACCCACTCGCGGATCTTGCGGGCGGTCGCATCCTCGTCCCAGAGGTTCTTGACGGAGAGATAGGCGTGGAGCGAGCGCTTGAGCTCGGGGTCGAGGGACTGTTGCGGCTGGTCGCCGACACCGTAGACGCGCGCGCCGACTTCAGCGAGACCGCGCGTGAAGAGCGGCATCTCGGCGGGATAGCCGGGAGAGATCATCAAGACGTTCATGCTGGGGGGGCTCTCCTGATGGTGCGAGCACGCAGGTGAGTCCGGGGATTGTCGTCGCGAAGGGCGGTGGGCGCAATCGTCGAGGGAGCGGAGTGGGTGGGGATGCGTCGTGCGGGGATGTGAGTTGCGATCAGCTCGAGGGTCGGTTTGGGAGTTGGGTTGGAGCGCGAGAGGGAGCTCCAAGCAACGGCGAGATGTTCCGCGCCTACGGCGCGGTTCCGGCCGGCGCGATTCGCTCGGAGTACCGATCGGATCGCGCCGGTCGGTCAAGGGGTGGACGCGTTGTCGTATCGGGAGAGGGATTGTGTTGTGCGGGTCGGGGAGGCAGCGGTCTTGGGATGGAGGCGTAGACTGGGAGTGGCAAGGAACTAGCTCGCGCGCGGAGATGTTGGACGACAACGAGGCGGCTGCATGAAGAGGCTCGACAAGAAGTACGTCGTCGGCGCCGTGGTCCTCGCGGCGATCACGGTGTTCTTCGTCGTGCGTGCTCGCACGGTGGAGAAGCGGATGAGTCCTCCGCGGACCGTCGTCCAAGTGCCTCAGTCGGCGGACGTCAACGAGCTTGGTCTCGTCGTGGTCGAGCCGATTCGGCCGCACGTGCCGCTCGTCGCGCCGGATCCTGAAGTCGAAGGTGGTGGCTCTTTCGTCGTGGTCGGCCGCGTGATCGACGATGTGAGCGGGAAGCCGATCGTTGGGGCTGCGATCGAGCATGGGGCGATGCGCGCGACGGCGACGAAAGGCGTGGTGACGAGCACGGATGCGGAGGGTGAGTTTCGATTCGAGGTGCGGTCGAACGATCCGGAATGGATGAGCATCTCTGCGCCCGGTCGCGCGATGTTGAGGTTCAGCTCGATCGAGGGCGCGCGCCACCGGGTGAAGACGACGGGAGAGGTCGTGCGGCTCGACGACTGCCGCATGCGGAGGGGCGTGCAGCCTGTCGTGCGCGTGCTCGATGCGCAGGGTGTGCCCGTCGCCGGCGCGCAACTCGTGATGTGCGAGTCACCGGTGTTTGGCCTCGAGCGCACGACGCGAGCGCTGGGAGTGACTGACGAGCACGGGGAGTGGACTGCGACCGAGCCGCTGGCCGGATCTTCGGCGGCAACGTTCGTCCTCGCCGGCAACGGCAGCTTGTGTGGGTTCGCTCCGCTCGCCATGCAGGCGCAGGGATCGCGCGGACAGTTGCTCGAGGTGGCGCTGCAACCTGGTCTCGATCTCGAGGTGCATGCGTTCACGCAGGAACCGATCGCGACCTCACTGACCGATGTCCCGATCAACGTCAGCGTCATGCCCGGCGGCGAACAAGGCCTGTGGCTCGCGACGAGAAAGTTGAACGGCAAAGGCGCGGGCGCGACCGCTTGGCTCGGTGCGAAGACGGGCGCTGACGGCGTCGCTCATGTCTTGATTCCCAAGTTCATCATGTCTCCTCATGCGGTGATCCTCGAGGCGCTCGTCGCAGGCTTCGAGAACAAGCAGATGACCGTCCGCGAGCAAGACTTCGGCAAGCCTGTGGACGTGCGCATGCAACGCGGCACGGAGAGGAAGATCGTTCACGCTGCGACGGGATCCGTTCTCGATGGGGAGGGACATCCGGTGCTCGATGCACTCGTGCGCTGCGGCAAGCTCACCTGCACGCCCGATCCCCACACGGGCCGTTTCGAGATGGATCTCGGCGAGATGCCCTTCGATCAGGCGCGCGGCCTGACGGTCGAAGCGCCGCTCCACGTGGTTCGAACCGGCGCCGGGTTTGCGTCGAAGGACCCGGTCGTCGCCAACTTCGTGCTCGATCCGCTCACTTGCCTGCGTGGGCGCGTCGTCGACGAATCCGGCAAGCCGTTGGAGGGTATTGCGCTCCACTTCGACGGTAAGCACGCGGACGGATTCGCTCGCTCGCGCGCGGACGGATCGTTCTGCATCGCGTTCGCCTGGTCTCCGAGACTGCACGTCGACGAGCTGAAGCTGAGCGCAGAATTGACCCGCGAGCCACATGCGCCCTTGCTCATGACTGCGGTGACGATCGAGGACACGCAGCACGTCGACGTGGTGATGCACAAGCGCCCCGTTCCGAAGTGCAGTGTGCAAGCGCACGTGGTCGACGAATCCAGCGCGGACAGTGCGCCCGTCGTCCAAGTCGTCTTGATGTCCCACTCGGTTAGCAAATGGGCCATGGGAGACCTGCGGATGGACGACATCGTGAGCGACGTCGGCTCCTTCCGCGTCGAAGCGTTGGCGCCCGGCGATTGGGACGTGGGCCTCGTTTCGTCGGACGACCGAGTTGGTTCCGCGCATTTTCACGTCAGCGAGTCGGAGCCCGACGCGACGATCGAGCTGCGCGTGGGCCCGATGCGCTCGATC
>JBBQNP010000169.1:0-9087 GCA_038330085.1 Planctomycetota bacterium
GTCCGACGATCGTGCCGCCGATGCGCGTCTGCACGACGACCTGCGTGTCCTGCCCTGCGTTCACCGTGATGTCGAGCGCGTGGCTGATCGCGAAGCCGTCGCCCGTCGCCGTGATCTCGAAACCGCTGCCTGGCGCGACGCCGTTGAATGCGAAGCGACCGTTCTCGTCGCTGATCGTCTCGCTCCAGCGCATGTCGCCCGAGAGAGCAGTCGTGAAGAAGTTGTTGGGCCCTGACACGAACGCGAGCTTCGCGTTGCGCGCCGGTTTGCCGTCGGGCATCAGCACCGTGCCGAGGACGCGGCCACCACCGATCACGTAGACGTCGAGGGGACCGCCCGCTCCCGAAGCGACGACGCGCGCGCGCACGACCGTCTCGGGCACGTGGTAGTCGCCGCGCGCTTCGACGTACCAAGTTCCTTGGCGCACGCCCTGGAAGTGGAACCCGCCGGTGCTGTCGGTCATCACCGAAGCGATGGGCTTGACGCGCTGGCTCATCTCGTCGCCCATGCCGCTCGCGCGCAGCATGCGGCCGAGGAACACAGCGCCCGCGGGCGGGACGGGCAGCAGTTCGACGCGCACGGCACCGACGCCTTCGCCGCTCGCGCGTTCGATGACGCGACCATCGAGCTTCGCCGGACCGGGCAAGCGGATGCCGGTCGGTTCAGCGCCGCTGCGCGCGCGGTTCGGATCGTTCGTCGCGGAGAGCGATGTCAGCGCGGGATCGAGTTCGGTGCCCGCTTTCGTGCTCGTGTCCCTGCCCGAACCGGTGAGCGCGACCGAGTGCTGCTTCGCTTCGCCGCGCAGGACCCACAGCGCGCCGAGGACGAGGACGGCGAGGACCGCGATCAGGAGCAGGATCGGCCGCGACGCGGAACCGAGGCGGTGGTGACGACGTTCGGTTGCCGGTTGGAGCATGGGGTGCAGGTCAGACCCTGTCGGATCGAGCGGTGGACATCGTACGTGCGTCTCGAATCAGCGAGCGGTTCGAGCAGGAAACGATGGTACGCAACCGGTCGGCGGCGCGTTACGGCGAGCGGGCCTCATTCCGCTCATTCGAGCCGGCAGAACCAGGTGTTCCGGCAGGCATGGCGAGGTCGAATGGGCGATGTTTGCCCGGGAAGCGGGCGCTCAGGGGTTGGTGTAGTGCAGGTCCATCGACAAGGCGAGCACCGCCATCGCGGTCGAATAGCTCTTGCCCTGCGCCTGCGCGTCGACGAACGATCCGTCGGCTTCGACCTGCTTCAGCAGGATCGCCTGCTGCTGTCGGGCCAGCTTCAGCGCCACATCCTTCGGCAAGCGCTCGAACGCACGCGCCACGTAGTAGTGGCCGAAATAGTAGTGGTAGGCATCCTGAAGCGCGTTCGGAGACAGGAACGATTCGTAGATCTTCGTGACCGACCGCGACGCACTCTCGTTCTCGAAGAAGAGGTCGATCGCCGGCACGAGCCGCCGCGCGGCACCCTTGTCGCCGACCTCCATCAACGCGAGCTCGCACAACGCCGAACGACACGCCGCGGCGCGCGGTTCGAACTGCATCGCCGGCGCGTACCAGTAGTCGCGCTCGTCCTTGGGATTGCGCAGGCTCGTGAGGAACGCACTCCCCTTGTCGATCGTGTCTTTGGGCACGTCGACACCCAGCTTCTGCAACTCGCCGAGCAGGAGCAGCACAGGAGCCGTGTTGAAGCTGTGCACGCGAGGTGCTGCCATGTAGGTCCAGCCGCCGTCTTGCTGGATGCCGATGAGTCCCTTGACGAGCTTCTCCGCGCGCTCCTTGGCCTTCTCTTTCTGGTCGTCGAGGTCCGACCTCAAGAGCGCTACCTGCAGGTGCAACGCGTACGTCTGTTGCCAGGCCCATGGCTTCGGTGAGTCCGCGAACTCTCCGACGACCTCGATGCCGCGTCGCGCAGCCGACTCGAGCTCGACCTTGCGCTTGGGCAATCGCTCGCGCAGCGCGAGCAACGCGTCGACGACGAGCCCAGTGCGCGGCACCTCGTAGTCCAGTGGGGTGCCCGCGCCGAAGACGGGGTTCAGGTCGAGGGCCGGATTGTGCCAGCCTCCGTCTTCGGACTGCAGCGCGAGCAATGCATCTGCCGCACGACCGAGCGTCTTCTCGATTGGCGCCTTCGAAGCATCGGTCTCGGTCGTTGTTGCGAGCGGATCGAGCTCGAGCGGCGCGCCGGCAGTCCACTCGCTCAAGCGAATGCCCTGCGTCGCCGCGAACTCGGCGGCGGCGGTGAGCGCGGTCTGCGAGTCCTTCGCCGCCCCCGCCGGCGCAGATGCGACGCCGCTGACGTGCGCCTTGGCGAGAACCGCACGCAGCATCTTCGGGAACAGCGCAGGTTGAAACACGCCGATGCGCCCCAACGTGTGGACGAGCTTCCCGTCCGGCTTCGCGAAGAGGATCGCCGGTCCGCCGACGTCATCGAGCTTCGTGCCGAGAGACGCGAGCGGATCGGTGGGGAACTGCAGGTCGAAATCCCACGGCCTGCAACGCACGCGCACGGGAACGAAGTGCTTGCGCACGAGCGCCGCGACGTCGGGATCGGCGAACCAGGCCGCCATCATCACGCGCTCCTTGCGCAGCCCTTCGTCACCCACCATGCCGCTCGCTTCGTCGGGCACCGCACCGCGTGCGTTCTTCCATACGTCCTCGGCTCCCGCGTAACCCGACACCCAGTGGTCGTCGCCGACGGCGACGATGGTTGCGAGGACGAGCTTCTTCTCCTTTGCAGCACGCGCGAGCGCTTCCTGGATCGTCGACGCCCACGGAAGGGACTCGACGGATTCGTTCCCGGTGTGGATGACGGGCTGGACCCAGTCACCGCGCGGTTGGCGCGCCGCGGTCAACAGCACGAAGGCCAGTGCAACCGAGCTTGTCCACATCATGGTCATGGTCTCGCAGGTGCTTCCCGCATCGGCGGTTGCTCGCGCAGACGAGTATGTGGAACGGTCATTCCATCGAACTGCGCGGATCGTACTCTCGATGAATGCGGGGTCGGGTCACGCGGGCGCGGCGAGCAGACCGCGTTGCTCGAGGCTTTGGATCGTCGCGGTCAGTACCTCGGGAAACGGGCGCGGTTTCCAGCCTAGTTCGGTGCGTGCTTTCGTCGCGTCGAAGCGCAGGTCGCGGCCGAGCATCACGAGGCCTTGCGGCGGCGCGATGTCGAGGGGGCGCACTTTGTCCCAAGCGCGGGCGACCGACACGAGCGCGGGCCACGCGGCACGCGGGACGACGAGCAGCGGACCGCGCTTGCCGACGTGCTTGGCGACCGCGCGGAACAGGTCGACCGAGCGGATCCACGATTCGACCAAGAGGTAGCGCTCGCCGCGACGTCCGCGATCGAGCGCCTGCACCACTCCATCGGCGGCATCGTCGACGCCGAGCACTCCCAGTGTCCCGGGCGGCGCGACCAGCGGGCCCTTGCCTTGGGCCACGCGACGGATGAAGAGGGCCATGTTCGAACGCCGCTCGACCGCGCCGAAGATCGCTCCCGGGTTCACGACCACGACGTCGAGGTCCTTGGCCGTCGACAGCGCGATCTCCTCCGCTTCGCGCTTCGTCGTCACGTAGTCGACGCCGCATTCGCGCAGGTTGAACTCGAACGTTTCGTCCATCACTTCGTCGCCGTTGCACGCGCCCACGGTGACGACGGAGCTGATGTGAACGAAGCGCGCGACGCCGCTCGAGCGCGCGGCGGCGAGCAGATGACGAGTGCCCTCCACGTTGATCGCGACCGCCGCGTCGCGATCGGCGGACTTGTAGCTGATCAACGCGGCGCCGTGCACGAGGTCCCATGGGCGACGCAGGGCGAACGAGCGCTCGGCCATCTTCCACGCGGCACGCTCGAGCGAAGCGCGATCGGTCAAGTCGCCGGCATGCCACGTGACGTCGACGCCTTGCACGACGCTCTTGTCGGCGCCTTCGCGAGCGAGCGCGTGCACTTCGTCTCCGCGCGCGGCGAGCTTGCGCGCGACCGCACTGCACAAGAACCCGGTCGCTCCCGTCACGAGCACGAGGCGCGCGCTCATGCACGATCCTTGCGCGTCGGGTCGCCGCTGCCCCGATCGTCACGGGCGGATTCGTCGGTTCCTGCAACGGGTTTGCCACCGCGATGCTCGGGCAGCACGACGCGCGCGATGCTGCCCGGACCTTCGCCATCGGGACGCGCCTCGAGCGCAATCGTGCCATTCATCTCCTCTACCAGGCGTCGTGCGATCGCGAGACCGAGGCCCGTGCCGTGCGTGCGCGTCGTGAAATAAGGCTCGAAAAGCCGCTTGCGCACGCTGTCCGACAGGCCCGCGCCGCGGTCTTTGATCTCGAGCACGAGCTGCGCCTCGCCTCCGCCACCCTCGTTATTGCGACGTGAGAGATCGACCTCGAGCTTGCCCCCCTCCGGCATCGCTTCGAGCGCGTTCGACACCAGGTTGATCAGCACGCGCCGCAACTCTCCGCGATCGACGAGCACGCGCCCGGAGATGACGTGCGTCTGGATCAACACGCCGAGGTCCTGCGCCCACGCAGAGTTCATGTCGAGCACCTCCGCGATCACTTCGGCGAGCTCGAACACCTGCAGCTCCGGCTTGCGCGTGCCGGCGAACGCAGCGAAGTCGAGCGCGATCTTGCGCATCGCCTCGACCTGTCTCTGCACGAGCTCGATCGTGCGCGCGAAGATCGCGTCGAACTCCGGGCTGTGCTCGGCATGCGCGCGCTCGAGCAAGTTCACCGACAGCTTGATCGGCGTCAGCGGGTTTTTGATCTCGTGCGCAACCTGCCGCGCCATCTCGCGCCAGGCGGCGTCCTTTTCGGCCTTGATCAGCTTCGCGCGGCTGTCGCGCAGGTCGGAGGTCATCTCGTTGAACGCGCGACCGAGGTCGCCGATCTCGTCGTCGGACGGGTTCGGCACGCGCGCCTCGAGATCGCCGCCCGCGACGCGCTGCGCCTGCGTCTTCAGCTCCAGGATCGGTCGCGTCGTGCGCCGCGCGGCGAGCACGCTGACGACGACCACGATCGAGAGCACCAACGCCGTCGCCGACCACAACACGAAGCGCAACTCGTGCACCGTCTGGTAGATGTCGTCGTTCTCGATGCCGACGCCGACGACCCAACCAAAGCCGCCGTCCGCGCGGCTCATGCAGTGCTTGAACGCCGCGTTCTTCCACGCGCCCTTGAAGAAATACTCGGGGTACATGTCCCAGTCGGACGCTTTCGCCGCGGCGACGAGCTGAGGCAAGTCGATCGGCGGCTCCGACACCTTGCGCGTGTAGAGCCCCGGGGTGGGATTCGCGAGGATCGTGTCGCAATCGGAATCCCACAGCCACACATACGAAGTCTTGTAGATGTCCGGCGCGCTGCTCGGGATCTTGAGCGACTCCTTGTGCACGACCTTCTGCTGGACCTCCGCGAAGTTCATCAGCGCGTACACGACCCCCGCCGTCTTGCCCGGCTCGAGCTGATCGGGAACGGGCACCGCGAAACCGATGTGGTAGTTCTCCGCACGCGGAGAGTCCGTCTTGAAGCGCGGCGGCAGGAGCGAAGTCGCGTGGTGGTCGACGAGCGCATTCTCGCCGGCGATCGCGGTCTGGAACCAGGGTGCTTTCGAGTAGTCGCGATCGAGACCCTTCAACACTTCCGGAGACAACGGCACGCCGTTCACGTCGTGCGTGTTCGACACGACCAGCTCGCCCTTCGCGTTGATCGCAAGGATCAGGTCGTACACCTTCGCGCTCTTCACGAAGCGGTCGAAACCGCCGGTGAGCATGCTCTTGAACACGTTCTCTTCGTCGCGTCCGCCGTTGATCGTCCACTGCGCGAGCGGCGTCGCCTGGCTCCACGTGATGATGTCGTTCTGCCGCTCGTGAACCTCGTTGTCGAGGCGGTCGGCGACCTCCCCGGCCATGCGCAGGAGGTAGTAGCGGACCGTCTCGAGGTGGCGGTTCGCCATCTCGGTGTCGACGAACCACGCGAAGCCCAGAAACGGCAGCAACACCGCGGCGAGCACGGTGAGGATCCACTTCGTGGAGATGCGCCGTATCATGGGCGCGCGATCCTACCGAGACCTCTCTCGAGCCGCCTTCCCCACGTGCACGGACATCGATTGCGCATCCTGATCGTCAGGCTCTCGCACCTCGGCGACGTCGTGCACGCGCTGCCGCTCTTGTCGGCTTTGCGCGCCGCTCATCCGACCGCCCGGATCGCCTGGGCCGTGCAGCCCGAGTTCGCCGATCTCCTGCGCGACAAAGCCGAGCTGGACCAGGTGGTGCTCTTCGACCGGCGCGGCGGTGCGGCGGCGTGGGCACGCCTGCGCTTCGACCTCGAGGCGTTCGGCGCGGAGTGGGCGATCGACGCGCAGGGCAACGTCAAGAGTGCGCTCATCTCACTCGCGTCCGGTGCACCGCGCCGCAGCGGTTTCGCACGCGCGGACTGGACCGAGCGGTTCGCGGCGAGCTCGCTGACGGACCCAGCACCGCCGGCATCACGGGCGGAGGACGGCGTGACGCACGCGATGGAGCGCATGGCGGCGCTCGTCGGACACGTAACACCTTCGACCCTCGTGCCCATGTCCCGTCCGACTTCGCCTTCCTCGAGTGCGACATCGCAGTCGGGTGAGCACGAACTCGCGGAGTGGTTCGGCGCGGCGCGCGGGCCCTTCGTCGTCTTGCACCTGTCGGACGAGCACGACGTGCGCGCGTGGCGCACCGGCGCGTTCGTCGAGCTGGCCCGCGACCTGGCGCGCGAGTGCGACGTGCTCGTGCTGGCCGGACCGGGCGAGCGCGCCGAAGGTCTCGCCGCACAGCGCGAGCTCGCGGACGTCGCACGCGTTCGCTGCGTCACGGACCAGTCAGCTCTCGCCGCGCTCGACGCGTTCCTTCATGCCGCCGCGCGTCGCCAAGCCGTCTTCGTCGGCTGCGATTCCGGCCCGATGCACCTGGCCTGGGCCGCGGGAATGCGCGTCGTGCTGCTCGCGGGGCCGCAGGACGAGCGGCGCACGGGACCGTGGCCGGTGGCGCGAGCGCTGGACGCACGCGGTGCGGGGAATGAGCATCACTTCGTCGTGCGCGCGGAAGTGCAACCTGCTTGCGCACCGTGCTTGTCGCGCAAGTGCACGCACTCGGAGGGCAACGTGTGCATGACGCGCATGGCTCCGGCACGAGTGGCATCGGCGGTGCGCGCGGCGATCGGCATGGCGCGTGACGACGATCGCGAGAGCACAAGGTCGGCCGAGGCGATGTCCAGCGAGCGCGTGGGGCGCGCCCAGCGCGTCTGACGCCGGCACCTCAGGATCTCTTTTTCCAGCGCCTGACCGCGGCTCTCGGGGGAGCGGTTGGTTCCAGGCACCCATCGCGGGCACTGCGCTCTGGTTCGCGCGAAAGCGCGCGACGTGCGACGCGTTCCAGGCCTCCCCCGCTCTCAGCCCGGCTGCGCGGGTTTCGCGAGCTCCGCGATCTGCGCCCGCACGTCCTTGTACTCGGGCCAGAACACCTCGATCTGGTTCAGGTACTCGAGCTTCTTGTCGGGCGCCGTCTCGGCCGCGGCCTTGCCGTACAGGTCGGCGGCCAGGCGGATGTACTCGTTCAACGTGTCGCGGCGCGCGATCACGTCCTTGTAGAACTGAGTCTTCGAGAGCAAATCGTCGTACTTCGAGGCCGCCTCCTCGAAGCGGTAGTCGTGCTCGAGCACGAGCGCGTCGTCGTACTCCTTCGCGAAGCGCCCTTCGCGGATCGTGGCCAGCGCGCCCTCGACCTCGTCGTGCTGCTCGACCGTCTTCGCGCCGGCTTCCTCGACGAGCTTCGAGGCCTCCTCGAACTGTCCGCGCACGACGTGCATGCCGGCGCGATCCAAGAGGGAGCCCACGTCCAACTCGTTCTGCACGCGCGCCACGCTCGCTCGCGCATCGTCGTTGGAGGGATCCAGGAGCACCGCGATGCGGTATTCGTTGCGCGCCGCGCCGAACATTTGGTGCTTCTCGAAAGTCTCGCCCGTCGAAATGCGTTGATCGGCGAGGAGCTTCTCGACCTGTGTCTTGCGACCCTGCGTGCGCTCTTCGCCGGGCCGGTACTTGTGCGAGTAGGCGAACCGCGAGTGCGCCTGCTCGAGCCAGAAGTCCGACAGCGCGCGCACGCCCTCGTCGAAGTAGTTGCTGCCCAGCTCCAACCGATGCTGGAGGATGTGCTGGCACAGCTCGCGCCCGATCAGCGCGTCCTTGTCGCCGGGCATGTACACGAGCGCCTGCTCGTAGTTCCCGAGCGCCTGTGGGATCTCGTCCTTGGCGTGCTCCTCGAGGGCCAGGTTGAGATGGTGCAACGCCAGCTTCCGGTTGGTCTTGTCCAACCAGTCGCGCACTTCCTTGGACTGCGGATCGATCTCGAGCGCGCTCCGCATGGCGACGATCGCTTCCTCGTCCTTGTCGTCGAACGTCAGCCGTCGTCCCTGTTCGAGCAAGTACGCGACGCTCGCCTCGCGGTGCAGGTCCTGCAGAGCCTTGTCATCCGGCGCGTCAGCCGAGGCCTGGGCCGCCATGTCGAGCGCTTGTCCGTAGTGGCCATGATCGACGAGAGTGCGGACATCCTCCGCCGTGGTCTTCTTTTCCGTCGCGCACGCGGCGACCAGGAAGAGTGCGACCGAGGCGCACAAGAGCGACCCCGAGGGGAAAAACGTCCGCGAGAAAGTAGAACGGCGGAGTCCGGCTCCACGGCACCCGCTCGGGCTCTCGGGATCAGGTTTCAGGCGGATCGGGTTCATGCAGACGCTCTTCGGGACACGCGATACGGACGGAGCGGACGCCAGCTGGACGTTCCGGGGCCCCCTCGACGCGCCAGCCGGGATTTCCTTCCCCGAGCATGGCCTAGCTTCAGCGTCCAGTCTTTCTCTCCCCCCCGCCGCCTGTCCAAGGGAATCCCTTTCACCCGTTCACGTGCGCATCGAGTCGTACAGGACGATCCCCAAACTCCCGAAGATCAGGACGGGCATCCAAGCCGCGATCCGCGGGTCGAGCGCGGCTTGCAGACCGAGGTTTCGGAACACGAGATCGGCCGCGAAGAAGCCGATGCACAGCATGCAGGCCGAGAGGAGGCTCGCGACCACATGC
>JBBQNP010000170.1:0-8937 GCA_038330085.1 Planctomycetota bacterium
ATTCTGCCGTCCGCGCCCGCCGACGCCAGGGCTCCGGAGGTTCCATCCGGAGAAGTCGCTGCCGAGCCCGAGTCGCCGGGCGTCGGCTGGGACCCGCTCGGGCCGGTCCCTCTCACCGCGGGTGAAACCGTTGTGAGGGCCTGCGCGCCGAGATGGCTTCCTCCTGCGGGGAGGGCGCCGGCGGCGCGCGCCGACTCGACGGCGGAGCGGGCTCTTTCGAGCGCACGCGCGGTGCTCGGAGCGGGATTCGTCGCCTGCACCGATTCGATGGCGCGCTGCAGACGATCCACTTCGCCCGCTTCGACGTTCGGTGTTCGGGCTGCGTGTTCGAGGTCGTTCGCGATCGTGGTCAGCGCCGTCTTGCTGCTCGAACCCTCGCGTGCGTCCTGCTGGTCGAGTGCTGCCGAGCGCACGGCCTGCGCAGCGGACCCGAGCTCGTCCGCAAGCCGCTGGTCTGACGACGACGTGGTCGCGAGACGCGGGCCCGCGTCCTGCGCGGCGAAGAGGATCGCTGCGCCCGCGAGTGCGGCGAGCAGCGCGAGCGGTGTCCGCGGCAGTGCGGCACGCATCAACTCCCCCGATTGCAAGCGCACCGCGATGCGACGCACGAGCGCCGCGCCCAACGACCCCGCGCGCGCCGAGGGCACGATGCCGGCGCTGGTGACGAGCGCGCCGTCGAGCGCGAGCCTTTGATCCGCGTTGCGCACGTGCTCGTCGCGGCGCGGCGGATGTTGCACCCACGTGCTGGAGGCGGCGCAGGCTGCGCACAGCCCCGCTGCGATCCAGGCCTGGGCCGAGACGCCGGAGTGCATGGTGACGGATGCCGACGCCGCGACGAGCGCGCCCGCGAGCCAGCCGATGGAGAGCGCTTCGATGGCACGCACGCCGACGTGCAGAGCGAACGAGCTCGACAACGAACGCGCGAGGTGCATCACCTCGGGATCCGACGTCGAGCCGCCGATACTGCCCGTCGAGATGTCAGCGCCGCTCATCGATCAGCGCCCGTTCCCCGGGGGCGGCTCGGGCGCGAGGACCGGCAAGCTCTGCTCGAGGTCAGCGGGCAACGTCGCGAGCCGCTCCTTCGAGAACACGATCTCGACCTCCGACTCGCGCGGCGGAACGATCCAGAAGTTCGTCATCCAGATCGTCTGGGTCAGGCACTCCGGGAGCGCCGCCGTCAGGAGCGTGTTGCCCTGCTCGAAGAACGCGATGTTGATCAGGTTGCCTTCCAAGTCGGCGGCGAAAGCCTCTTGCGCGTCGCTCTCTCGCGCGCGCACGAGCCGCGACCCGAGGTAGACCCACTTGTGCCGGCGCATCGTCTGTCCGGTCGCGCGATCGAGCAGCAGGTCTTCGACACGGTAGAGGAAGGTCTCAGCGCCCGATTTCCAGGCCGCGTAGACGTAGAAGCCGTCGCCCTCGGGCGGCTTGACGACGTAGGCGCTCGTGCCTGCGTGCATTTCTTCGGGCGTCGGCGCGGGATCGCGCAGCGACCAGCTGGCGTTGCGACCGGGCTTCACGCCGAGCGCGAGGAGCGCGACGTTGAGCTGCGAGGGCAACACGCCGGTGACGAACGTGCTCTCGTGCGCAGCACCGCGCGGGTTGACGATCAAGTACTCGAGCAGGTCCTCGCGGATGTCGACGCTCGCGCGGATGGCGCACAAACCGTGCTCGAGGTCCAGATGGATACCTTGCGCGGCGAACGCTTTGGCGAGCCCGGCAGCAGGCGTTCCGCCGTCTTTCGTCGGGGACTGCGCGCCCGCGGTCACTTCACTCGGGCTCGCGGTGTTCGAGGTCGCGTGGCTGCTTGTGTCCTGCGAAGCCGCGGTCAGCACGAGGCTCAGCGCTGAGGTGAGCGCGATCAGCATCGCAGGGCGCGCCGACCAGGAATGCGCGATCATCCTGCACCTCCACCGAAGTCACCGGACACGATGCGCTCGCGCGTGACACCGAGTCGGTCGAGATCGGGGCCGACGAGTTGGTGCACGGCTTCGGCGTAGCGACGGATTTCGAACTGCGCGTCGGATTTGAGGCGCTGCTCGAGGAAGTGCAGCACGCCTTGCAGAGAGACCGTCCAGTACGCCTGGCTGTACACGCTCTGCGGCAAGCACAAGCGCGCGATCTCCTTCGCGACGCCGCGCGCGATGCGCTGCTCGTAGCGCTCGTGCGCCTCGTTGCACTCAGCGATCATGAGGCTGCGCTCGGCCTCGTGATCGAACTCCGGTCCGAGGTCGACCGACGCCTGCTTGTTGCCGTGCGGCGGGTTCGCGCGCATCACCTTCGGCACGTAGAACTCCGGCGTCCACTGCACGTAGCGACCCGACACTTCGTTCCACGAGCAGCCTTTGTCCGTATCGAACATGACGTCGAACACCTCGAGGCTGACCGGCTCGCCGTCGACCTCGTACTTCCTCCAGCCGCTGCCCACCTGGTACTTGAACGCCTGGCGGAACACGAACAGCGGCGCCTTCCAGTGGAAGGTGAAGAACGAATGCCGGTACGGCGACGTGTGGCCGTTCGCCCAGAGAAAAGCGCACAGCTTCTGGTCCTTCGCGTCGAATTCGGTCTTTTTCCGGTCGTACGAGATGCGCGCGGCGTTGACGACCTTGAGGCCGGGGTCGGTCTGCATGCGGTCGACGAGGCGGAGGAAGCCTATGCCGTCGTCCAGGGTCTCGACGGCGCCGGCAGGGAGTGCGATCTGGTGGGTGCTCATGTGCGCGTGGGCTCGTGGTCTGGCCCTGAGTTTACGGCCTGAGTGCAGCGGGCAAAGCTTCGATCAGGTCCGAAGCGATCACGGACCGCGCTCCCAGCCGGTCGCGCGCGATGTCGCCGGCCAGACCGTGCACGCGCACGGCGGATGCGACCGCGTCGAAGGCCGTCCACTGCGCGCTCTTCGATGTGACGACCCTTGCGATCCATGCGACGCAGATGCCGGCCAGGACATCCCCCGCTCCGGCGGTGGCCATGCCCGGGTTGCCGGTCTCGTTCACGTACACGCGTTCGCCCGCTGCGACTACGGTTCGATGGCCTTTCAGGCAGCAAATCGCGTCGAAGCGCGCGCTGATTTCGCGGGCTGCGACAATGCGGGCGTCTGGGTCGTTTTGAACCTCGCGACCCAGGAGTCGTGCTGCTTCGCCTGGATGGGGTGTCAGGACAGTCACGCCGCGCCGCGCGCCCCTTTTGCCCAAGCGCGCGAGCATCGTCAGCGCGTCGCCGTCGATCACGAGGGGTGCATCGAGGTCCGAAAACATGCGCTCGAACAAGTGTTGCGCGGGAGCGGACGTGCCCAACCCGCAACCGACGAGGCCCGCGTGCCACGCTTCCGCGTCGAAGCGCGCACCTTCTGCTTCGACGAGCACGGCTTCGGGCGCGCCGATCGGCAGCACGTGACGCAGCACGTCGTCGGTGCACAACACGCTCACGAGACCTGCACCTGCACGCTGCGCCGCGCGCGCTGCGAGGATGGACGCGCCTGGCATCCACGCGCTCCCGACCGCGAGCACGACGCGACCGGCGATTCCCTTGTGCGCATCGACCGGCAGATCGGGCGGGAGCGGGGGAATCCAGTCCGACATCGCGCCTCGCTCTCTACCCGACGACGCGCGTGCGTCCGATTTCGAGGCCGGCCCAGTTCTTCAAGCGCTTCTCTTCCCAGCTCGCGAGCGCCGCACATTCCACCTGCGTCGCGAAACCGAACCGCCCGAGCAAGTGCACGATCAGCGCGTTCAAAGCGCGCGATCCACCGTCGTCGATCTTGATCGCAAGCGCGCGATCGGATCCGCGCACGCCGATCGCGTAGACCGCTTCGCCGCCGATTTTGGGGAACAAGCGACCCTTCGTGACGCGCGCGATGTCGGTGCAGATGCGGTTGTGGTTGCCGGCGATCAAGTGAGGGAACTGCGCGACGGCCGAGGTCATGCGCTCGCACGCGGCCTTGCGCAACGGCGGCAGACCGTCGGGGTTCGCAACGCGCGCGAACGCCGTCGCGAGCGAGTACAACGGCATGCGGAACGTCGGCGCGGAGCAACCGTCGATCGCCACGTAGAGATCGTCCTCGCGAACACCGGCCATGTCGGCGATCGCTTTCTGGATCAGGCGCTGTCCGGGGTTCGCGCGCGACAGGTAGTCCTTGACGCTCCCGCCGAGGTGCAGCGCGAGTGCGAGGAAACCGGCGTGCTTGCCCGAGCAGTTGTTGTGCAGCGCGCTCGGCGCTTCGCCGCGGTCGCGTAGCTCATTGCGCGTCTCCACGTCACCCGGCTGCTGCGGTCCGCACTGCAAGTCCGCTACCGAAAGCCCCATGCGCGCGAGCAGCGCCGCGACCGGCTCGGTGTGGCACGGCTCCCCGTTGTGAGAGCTCAGCGCGAGCGCGACTTCGGCATCGCTGTATCCGAAGTGCTGTGCCGCGCCGGTCTCGAGCAGCGGCAACGCCTGCAAGCTCTTGATCGAGCTGCGCGTGAACACCGGCACGCGCCACGATCCAACGCCGTCGATCGTCGTCCCCGTCGCATCGCACACCACCCACGCGCCGCGGTGCTGCGACTCGACCGCTTCGCCGCGCCAGATCTCGACGAGGACGGGGTTCTCCGGATAGCGCGGGTCGGGATGCCGATCTTCTTTCCGGTCGTGGTGGTGCTCCACGCCGGTGCGGACAGGGCGATCGGAGGCCGCTGTGGCGGTTTCGTCCATGGTGCAGCGCATCCTATCACTCAGTTGCATGCGTCCGAGCTAGGCGCATCCGTCTGATCCAGGCGCATCCGTCCGATCCACGCCCCTTCCCCTCCTGCTCCCGAGGTGCGATAAGGGCCGACGTCCATGAAAGAGCCGCTCGACGAAACGCCGATGATCGACGTCGCGCTCAGCCGGATCGTGATCCGCGAAGGCTCCGATCAGCAGTACATCTTCCTGCGCGAGCTCGACGGCGAGCGCGGGTTCCCGATCGTCATCGGCACGTCGGAAGCGTGCGAGATCCGCCGGGTGGTAAACGGCATCCAGCCCGAGCGGCCCCTGACGCACCAGCTCGCGTTCGAATCGATCAAGGCGCTCGGTGCGCAATTGCGCCGCGTCGACATCGTCGATTTGCGCAACAACACGTTCTTCGCCCAGCTCGTGCTGCACGACGAGCGCGGTGATCGCACGGCGATCGTCGACGCGCGTCCGTCCGACGCGGTCGCGCTGGCCCTGCGCGCGCGCTGTCCGCTGCGTGTCGCCGAGAGCGTGCTCGAGGCCGTGCGCACGGACGATTCGGGACCCGACAAGCTGAAGGGCGAGGACGAAGAGGCGGAGTAGGTCGGCCGCACCGTCCCGCGAGACTCTCGTCGCGCGAGCACGCGCTTTGCGACACCTGTGCTTTTGCAGCCCCGCGCCTCCCCGCGCTGGTCGCCGCGCGCCGCGCGCCGTAGGCTTTGCGCCCGCAGGCGCGGAGGCGTGGCAGAGTGGCTGATTGCAGCGGTTTTGAAAACCGCCATGCCGCAAGGCATCGAGGGTTCGAATCCTTCCGCCTCCGCCATTTCACTGCGTCGGATTGCACCACCGACGGCGACAGGACCGAGCACGAACATGATCCAGAAACGCGATGATCCCCGAGTGGACGCCCGCAACGTCCTCGGCGGCAAGCTGCGCACGTGCTCGATGAAGCCGTTGACCGGGTTCTTCCGCGACGGCAGTTGCAAGACGGCGCCCGACGACGTGGGCGTGCACACGGTGTGCACGCGCGTCACACGAGAGTTCCTCGAGTTCTCCGCGGAGCACGGCAACGACCTCGCGACGCCGGTCCCGGAGTTCGGCTACGAGGGCTTGAAGGCCGGTGAGTGCTGGTGTTTGTGCGCGTCGCGCTGGCGCGAGGCGCTCGAGGCCGGCTGCGCACCGCTGGTCGTGCTCGAATCGACGCACGAACGCACGCTCGACTACGTGCGCATCGAAGACCTGAAAAAGCACGCGTTCAAGGCCGGCTGATGGCACGGCGTACGACGAGCGCCGTTCGCGCCGGCGGAGCTTCGGACTCGCGCGCGCGATCGGGGCCGACTTCCACGCCGCCGAAGAAGAGCACGCACGGTTACGTGCATGGTTTCACGCGCGACGAGCAGGACCGTCTCTACCACCAGGCACGTTTCCTCGAGCAGCGCGTGCACGAGGGCCTTCCGTTGTGGCGCGCGCGCGAACTGATCGAGATCGGTTGCGGCGTCGGCGCGCAGACCGACATCCTCTTGCGACGCTACCCCGACGTGCGCATCACCGGCGTCGACGCGTCGAAGCAGAACCTGGAGCGCGCGCGCAAGCACCTGCGCACGCTGCCGTGGGCCAAGGATCGCGCGACCTTCGAGCAGGGTGATGCGGGGGCGCTGCGCTTCGCGGCCGACACGTTCGACGCCGCGTTCTTGTGCTGGATCCTCGAGCACGTCGCCGACCCGCTCCTCGTCCTGAGCGAAGCGCGACGGGTTCTCAGGCCGGGTTCGCCGATCGTGTGCACCGAGGTGTTGAACGCGACGTTCTTCCTGCAGCCCTACAGCCCCAACACGCTCAACTTCTGGCGCGTGTTCAACGACCGCCAGCTCGAACTCGGAGGCGATCCGTTCGTGGGCGCGAAGCTCGGCAACCTTCTGCAGGCGGTCGGCTGCCGCGACATCGTCACCGAGGTGCGCCCCATCCACCTGGACAACCGCTTCCCCGGCGAGCGTGCGGAGTTCCTGGCGTACTGGACGGAGCTTTTGATGTCGGGCGCTCCGGGGTTGCAGAAAGCCGGCCTCGTGTCGGCCGCGACGGTCGCGGGCATGACGCGCGAGCTTCAGGAGGTCGCGCACAATCCCGACGCGGTGTTCTTCTACGCCTTCGTGCAGGCCTGGGCTCAGGTGATCTGACCACCCGGCTCGGGCCTGTGCAGCGATGGGGCGACTGCGCTCGAATGCCCTGACGCGCCCGGTTGTCGGGCCGCACCCTCGCGGCTACGATTCGCCGCCCTTTCGCGGGAGAGATGGCTGAGTGGCCGATAGCGCCGGCTTGCTAAGCCGGTGTACTCCTCACGGGGTACCGAGGGTTCGAATCCCTCTCTCTCCGCCATACCTGAGGCGATCCGGTCTCCCCTGATCCTTGCCGGACTTGGGCGCATCGCGTAGATCGAGGGCATGCAGGCCGGGCAGTGCTTTCGCGCGAGCGCAGTCGCGGGCTTTCGCGCGAGCGCAGTCCTGGCGATCGTCGCGTGGCTCGTCATGTCGACGAGCGGGTGTGCGGTCAAGCGCGAGCTCGTCATCACATCCGATCCGCCGGGCGCGCTCGTGCGTCTCGACGACACGGTCGTGGGCACGACCCCGTACAAGGCGCGCTTCGAAGCGTACGGCACGCGCCGCATCACGCTCTACCACACCGGGTACCGAACCCTGTCCCAGGTCGAGGATATCGATCCACCCTGGTACGGCGTGTTCCCACTCGACGTCGTGAGCGAGATCCTGATCCCCGTCGGCTGGCACGACCGACACGAGTTCGACTACCACATGGAGCCAGAGAGCGGCACGGTCACGGCCCCCGACCTGGACCAAGTGCTGCTGCGCGCCGAGGCCTTGCGCCTCGCCGAGCCGACGGGTCCGCGGCCGACGATCCCCTCGCCGCCGGTCGACGCGCAAAAACCCAAGCCGGATCCGCCGGGTGCACCGCCGCCCGTCCAGCCCCAGCAGGGCACACCCCCGACCTCCGAACCAGTGAACCAAAACCCCGTGCCCGAGATCCCTTCGCCCAAGGCTGCGCCGACGAAGACAACGCCATGACTGCAGCCGGCGCGGCCATGCGGTTCGACGGCAACGGAGAGCCCGACTTCGACGGCCGCGAGGTCACGGTCATGGGCCTCGGTCTCTTCGGCGGCGGAACGACGGTCGCTCGTTTCCTGGCGCGACACGGCGCTCGCGTCACCGGGACGGACCTGCGCACGGAGGCGGAGCTCGCTCCGGCACTCCCTGAGTTGGAGGGTCTGGGCGTGCGCTTCGTGCTCGGCCGGCACGAAGAGAGTGACTTCACGCGCACGTCGCTCGTCGTCGCGAACCCGGCCGTTCCGCCCGACAGCCCGTACTTGCGCGCGGCTCGCGGCGCGGGTGTACCCATCACTTCGGAGATGGCGTTGTTCCTCGAGCTGTGTCCCGCACGGATCGCGGCGGTGACGGGCACGCAGGGCAAGAGCTCGACCTGCAACACGCTGGCGCAGTTGCTCACGGGCTCGGGCATCCTGTGCCATTTGGGCGGCAACATCGGGCGCTCGCTGCTCGAGTCGGCGAGCGCGATGAGTGCGCACGACGTCGTCGTGCTCGAGATGTCGAGCTACCAGCTCGAGGCCCTGCCGCATGCGTTGCGCGGACGCGACGGCCCGCCACGCGTGGAGGTAACGTGCATCGTCAACGTGCTCGCCGACCACCTCGAGCGCCACGGCTCGATCGAGAACTACGCGGCCGCCAAGCGCCGGATCCTCGAGCTGTCGTGCGCCGTCGGAGGTCACGCCATGCTGCCTGCGGAAGATGCGCGCATCGCGACGTGGCGCGAGGCCGGCGAGCAGCGCGTCGACGTGTTCACCACGCGACCCTCCGATCGCGGGCTCAACATGCGCGACGGCCGCTTCCGCTTCCACCGCGAGCTCCTCGGTGCCGTCGCGGACGTGCATCTGCCGGGAGCGTTCCAACACGCGAACACGCTCATGGCCTTGGGCATGGCGCGCATCCTCGGCGCCGAGCCCGACCGCCTCGCGGCGTCGCTCCACGGCGTCGGTGCTCTCCCCCATCGTCTCGAGAACCTCGGCCTCGTGCGCGGCGTGCGCGTGTGGGACAACGGCGTCTCGACGACCCCGGACTCGACGATCTCGGTGCTCGGTTCGCTCGGCACGCACGTGACCCTGCTCGCCGGCGGCAAGGCGAAGAATCTTCCGCTCGACGAACTCGTGGCCACGAGCGGTGCACACGTGAAGCGCGT
>JBBQNP010000171.1:0-8903 GCA_038330085.1 Planctomycetota bacterium
CGCGTGCCGCGGCTCGTTCCGCGACAGGGGATCGCAGAGCGGATCGCGACGGTAGCAGTCGGGCCAGAAACTCTCAATCCACGCTCGACGGCGCGTCGACGGCTGCGCCTCCACGGACGGAAAAAATGTCGCCCTGCCTGAATGCACGGCTGCATGCGCCTCGTCCACGCGAGCCGCGCAGTCGATGTGCGGCAGCGCACGAGCGGCGCTCCGAGCCCGCACGCGAGACGACCTGCAGGACGTCTACGGGATCAGATCGAGCTGGGCCTGTTTCGCGCCAAGTCGCCTGGAAACCGCAGGTTAGGGCGGGGGTAGTGGGCGGCTTCGGAGGTCGGGAACGCCTGCACCTGCACGGGGCATGAATCTTGACCAACACCACACTCGGGAACCCTGTCCTGGCCGCTCGGCAGCACGCCGATGGCTGGAATGCGCAACCCGCAAGCCCGTCGAGAAGGATCGGATTCGGCTGAGACCGATCCGTCCTGGTCCCGCGGGATGTTTCCTGGCAATCTAGAGCTGCCGCAATCGAGACGCCTGGGTCGTCTGCGTCGGTCGTGTTCTTCGGAGCGCTGCTCCTGGACCCGTCCGCCCGACAACCCGCACGGATCGGTTTTGGCCATCGATGACTGGCTGATTCCCCGTAAGCCGAGCCTTGGCTCCGCTTGCCTGCCGAACTTTACCTGCCGAACTCGTTCCCTTCACAACACTGACCCTCACAACAAGACCCTTCCCGACACGACCCTTCCCAACACGGAATTGGATCCCGCTACTCCGGAGCTGATCTGCGCGCTGCCGTCGCCGACGTTCACGCAGAGACCCGCTTCGCTGCTGGATCCTTCCCAGATTCTCCCTGCCCCACTGATTCGTTGACCCCATCTCTCTCATGCCTCAGGTCGCCCCTTGCGGCCGCGTCCGTTCCCGCCCGTCCTCGCCGACGCGGGAGACGCGGCCCGGACCGGATGTGCATCCCGCTCTCGGAACCGTCTAGGTGCTTCGCACGATGAAGAATCAAACACTGGCCACGCTGTCTGTCGTCCTCCTCGGTGGTGTGGTTGCTCTCGTTCCCGCCTGCGGCGGCGGCGGCGGTGGCGGCAGTTCCGGGTCCAGCGGCGGCAGCAACATGGACCTGCAGCAGGTGTCGAACGGCTTCGGCCAGCTCGTGCCCTTCAGCGTCTTCCGGCTCGATCCCGCCACGGGAACGCCGACGCAAAACCTGGTGTCGATCCGCACGTTCGACGATCTCGTGAGCAACCTCACGCTCACGAACCCGATCCGGCCGGTGCCGCAGTACCCGACCGATGCCACGTTGCCGAACGGTCAGGCGGGCAACCACTTCGTCTACGCCGAGTTCACGCAGGACATCGACATCGCTTCGATCCTGGACCCGGCTTCGACTTCGCAGTCGGTGGGCGGGCTGACCGGCGCGATCACGTTGACCGCGCTGGACCCGATCACCGGTGCCACGTCGGTGGTCCCCGCGCGTGTGTTCATGGGCAAGCTGTTCTTCAACCCGATCTCGCAGCAGAACGAGCTCTTCGCCGTCACGTACGCCGGTGATGCGACCGGTGACCCGGCGACCGTGCCGCTGCAGAAGTGGGTCAAGGTCGATCCGACGACGGGCGCCTTCATCGCCGTCGACGATGGCAGCGGCGGGCACCCCGGCCAGGGTTTCCCCGGTACGGATTCGCAGTTCAGCGGCTTCCAGAAGCTGATCTCGACGCACACGGTCGTCTTCGTGGCGGACTCGGACAACGACTTGGCCACCAGCAAGGAGACGTTCCCGGCGGGCAAGGAGCTGCGCCTGCGCATCTCGACGTCGGTCCGCTCGACCGCGGGCAAGTTCCAAAAGCGCGCCGCGCTGGCCACGACGACCGTCGGTCAGGACACGCTGCGCCCCGAAATCTCGACGACCCCGCCGCCGATCAGCAGCCCGGTCATCACGCCGGGCAGCGGCGACACGAACGTCGACCCGATGACGAACATCATCGTCGAGTTCACCGAGGCGGTTCAGCCGCTCTCCGTCGGCTCGCTTCCGAACGGCAGACCGCCGGCACTCTCTTCCTCCGTGCACGTCGAGTTCGGGCCTGCGGCACAAAGGGTCCAGGTGCCGTTCACCGAGTTGCCCGTCAGCGTGTTCGACCTTTCGAGGTACGAGCTCACGCCCGTGTTCAACTTCCCCGGTGAAGGTCCGCCGGAGTTCCAGTGCGGCATCTTCAACCGCGTCGACATCGTCGTCTTCCCGCTCCAACTCCTCGACCTGGCTCCGGTTCCCAACACGAACCTGCAGAGTGCCAGCACCTTCTTCGTCACCGGCGAAGGTCCGGGCCTCATCAACGCCCCGGTCACGCCGGACGCAATCTACGTCGGTCGCTCGGGTGCGATCCCCGGAATCTCCATCATCGACCTGAACGGCTTCGGCCAGTCGACGGGCATCCCGACCTTCGACCCGACGTACCAGACGTTCGGATCGGATCCGCTCGAGCGCACCAACTTCCCGAACAACCAGAACGTGCGTCTGCAAGGCACGGTCCTGCGTCCGCCGCTCACCCCGGGAACCTGCACGATCAACGGCGGCTCGTCGGGCGTCTTCACCATGACGCGCGACAGCTCCCTCAACAACCTGCTGATCCGCGCACCCATCATCACCGCGGCGGGTGACATGATGATCGGCCACGCGCTCGATGGTGCGTTCAACAACGGCCCGGCACCGTTCGGTTGCCAGTCGGGTGGCGGCACGCTGTGCGGCTCGGACGGCAAGAAGGTGATCGCGCCGGCACCGACAGGGCAGAACACCATGGGCCCGGTTCAACCCAACCAGACCAGCTTCCTTCTCGCCGGTGGCGAAAACTTGGCCGGCTGGGCCCCGCACCCCAACCCTCCGCCGCTGATCTTCCCGCCGATCTGCGCCTCGCCCTACATCGGCGGGCAAGAACCGACGTCCGTCGACACTCCGGCGTCGAACGTGCTCACCCCGGGCGATCCGCTGGGCAACCCGCTGCAGGGAGTTCCCCCGTCCGGCCTCCTGACGCGTGAGCAGAACAGCTTCTTCCAGGGGCCGTCGCTCGAGCAACCCACCTTGGGTGCCTGCGCGACCTACATGATCCGCCAGCAGATCGGGCACTTCATGTACGTCATCGATCGCGCGCGCCGCGAGATCGTGGTGCTCAACAGCAACCGCATGACGGTCGTCGACCGCATCCCGACCTTCGACCCGACGTCGCTGGCGATGTCGCCGAACCTGAGCTACCTCGCGGTCGTCAACCAGCTCTCCGACCTCGTGTCGTTCATCGACATCGATCCGAACTCGTCCACGTTCCACCAGGTCGTGACCGAGACCGTCGTCGGACACCGCCCGCGCGGCATCGCCTGGGAGGGCGGCAACGAGGACGTTCTGGTCGCCGACGAAGGTGACAACTCGTTGTACATCCTCGGCGGCGCGTCGCTGCAGGTGCGCAAGATCGTTCGCTCGCAGCTCAGCCAGCCTTTCGACGTGGCCGTCACCCCGCGGCAGCAGTGCTTCGGCTTCTCGCGCTACGTCTACTTCGCCTACGTCATCAACCGCAACGGGCGGCTGGCGGTCTACGAGTCGGGCCCGAACACGGTGAACGGTTGGGGTTACGACGACATCGTCGGCATCACCAGCCAGACCCTGCGCAGCCCGAAGGCGATCCAGATCGACCAGGTCGACCTGCGCTCGGCGGTGTGGGTCGCGCACGAGGGTCCGATCGATGCCTTGACGGGCGCGCCCGGTCCGTTCGGCGTGGGCGCGGTCTCCAAGCTCGTCACGACGAGCGGTCTGTTCGGTGCCCTGCCGCTGAACTTCACGTCCTTGTTGATCCCGCAGTTCCGCGACATGTCGTACACGGCCCAGGTCTCGATCGGCCAGACGCAGCTCTCGGGTGTGCCCACCGACCTCGCGTTCGACAACCAGCGCATGTTCTCAGGCCAGCCGAACTTCGTTACGCCGTTCAGCATCGGGCCGCCCACGCCCGAGAACGGCAAGCACCCGGTCCGCTCGGCCAGCGGCGACTGCAGCGGCGCGCCGTACAACCTGAGCGAGCCGAGCTACATGTTCGTCGCCGTCCCCAACTCGCAGAACGGTACGGGTGTGGTCGACGTGATCGTTCTCGAGGGGGCGTTCAGCCGCGTCGACACGGACAAGTTCCACGCCGGCATCCAGTCGATCCAAGCCCCCAACGTCCAGGTGATCATGGACTTCTTGAGGCAGTGATCGATCCCTCCGGTCCACGGAGACCGGAAGCGGATGAATCCACGCGGCGTCCTCGGCAGCCATGCCGGGGACGCCGCGCTGCGTTGGACCGCCACCGTACGCCGCCCTGCGAACGAGACGTCCCGGCCCCGAACGGCGAGCAGGCGAACGCGACCGGAGCGCGCTGTATCCTCGCCTCCGCATGTCCAGCGAAGTCGGCATCGAGAGCCCAGGCGCGCGCACGCGTGCGATGTTCGGGCGGATCGCGGGGACGTACGACCTGCTCAACCGCACGCTGTCGCTCGGCGTCGACCAGCGCTGGCGCCGTGCCTTGTTGGACCGGGCAGGCGATGTGCGCGGCAAGACGATCGTCGACGCTTGCTGCGGCACCGGCGACGTCGCGCTGCAGTTCGCGAGAGCCGGAGCGCGCGTGGTCGGAGTCGACTTCACGCCGCAGATGCTCGAGCGCGCGCGCTCGAAGGGCGCTGATCTGGAGCGCACAAGCTCGCAGGATGCGCTGCCCGTGCGCGGGCCCGCGTGGGCTCACGGCGACGCACTCCATCTACCCGTGAGAGACTCCGTCGCGGACGTGTGCACGGTCGCGTTCGGCATCCGCAACGTCGTCGACCGGGTCGCATGCCTGCGCGAGATGAGGCGCGTCGTGCGCCCCGGCGGTCAGGTGCTGGTGCTCGAGTTCACGATGCCCCCCGGAGCGATCCTCGGTCCGATGTACCGCACGTACTTCCTGCGCTTCCTGCCAGCCATAGGTCGTGTGATCTCGAAGGACTCCGACGCGTACTCCTACCTTCCGCGCACGGTGCTCGCCTGGCCTGCGCCCGACGTGTTCGAGCGCGAGATGGAATCCGTGGGCCTCGTCCAGTGCGGACACCGACTGCTCACGCGCGGCATCGCTTGCTTGCACTGGGGCGTGCGCCCGGTGGGAGATCGTCCGTGAGATCCGAGTCCGTCGCGATCGAGCAAGCCGACGCACCGCCGCTCGAGTTGCAGCGCGGGCTTGCGCTCGGTTTCCTGGCGATGACCCCGCTGCTCGCGGCCTACGAGATCGCACGCGCTGCATCGGGAGGTACGTGGCGCAACGCCGCGGAAGTGGTGCTGTCGCTGCCGCTCGCTCCCTTCGGCTCGCGCGCCGACCTCGTGCGCATGCTCGTGCTGGGCGTCGCTGTGGCGTACGCGCTCAAGTCCTGCTTCCACGCGCGGCTGGGTCTCGTCGCGCGGATGGGCCGCATCGTGGCGGAAGGCGCGCTCGGCGCTCTCGTCCTGGGCCCGGTGTTGATCGTGATGCAACACGCGTTCTCGCTGCCGCAGCCCGCGACGTTGAGCGCGAGAGGCGGCGTTCCAGACCTTGCGCAGGGCGTGCTCATCGCTGCGGGCTCGGCCTGGGAAGAGATCCTGTTCCGCATCGTGCTGCAGAGCACGTTGTTCGTGCTCGGCGTGCAGCTCGTCGAGTTCTTCACCGCCAGCAAGCCGATCGCGCGTGCGCTCGCAGGTGCTGGATCGATCGTGATCGCGTCGCTGATCTTCGCGGCCGCGCACCTGGGCAGCGTGACCTACCTCCTCGGTCCCGGCGGCGAGCGGTTTGATCCGGCCGTGTTCTCGTGGCGCTTCCTCGCGGGCCTGGCACTCGGACTCCTGTTCCGCTGGCGCGGGCCGGGTGTCGCGGCGTGGACGCATGCGCTCTTCGACCTGGCGCTCTTCATTGGCGCTGGACCGGACGTGTTCCTGTGACGCGCTTCTTCGTCGGCATCACGGGCGCGTCGGGGCACGCGTACACCGAGGCGCTCGTCAAGGCGCTCGTCGCCGCAGGTCACGACGTCGACGTGTCGGTCACGGGCGCAGGCGCGAAGGTGCTGCGCCACGAGCTCGGCATCGAAGCCGGTGAACACGGCGAGCTCCTTGCGCAGAACCTCGCGTCGTGGCTCGGCGCCGACGTCGCCGCGCGCGTGCGCGCGTTCCGCTCGGACGCTGTCGAAGCGCCGCCGTCGTCGGGCACGTCGCTGACGGGCGGCGTGATCCTGTGTCCGTGCAGCATGGGAACGCTGGCGCGCGTGTCGGTCGGGTTCAGCTCGAACCTCGTCGAGCGCGCGGCCGACGTCGCGCTCAAGGAAGGCAAACGCCTCGTGCTCGTGCCGCGCGAGACGCCGCTCTCGGTGGTGCACCTCGAGAACCTGCTGCGCATGGCGCAACTCGGCGCAATCGTGCTGCCGGCGATGCCGGGCTTCTACCATCATCCGCGCACGAAGGACGATCTGGTCAACCACGTCGTCGGCAAGATCCTCGATCGACTGGGCGTCGAGAACGCAGTCGGCGCGCGCTGGAAGGGGCTCGAGCGGCCGGCCGAGGACGAGGGCATTGGCCCGGGACGCTCGTCGTCGTGAGCGCAGCACCGGCAGCGACGAGCGCAAGGTTGCGCGACTGGTTCTCGCTCGTGCGCTTCAGCCACTCCGTGTTCGCACTGCCGTTCGCGCTGTGCGGAGCGTGGCTCGCGGCGGGCGGCCTGCCGCCGATGCGCACGCTCGCGCTCGTCGTCGTGTGCGCGGTGAGCGCGCGCACTGCGGCGATGGGCTTCAACCGCTTCGCCGACCGCGAAATCGACGCACAGAACCCGCGCACTCGCGCGCGAGAGTTGCCGGCGGGGCGCCTCTCCGGCGCAGCAGTCGTCGCGCTCGTCGTCGTCGCTGCAGCGGTGTTCGTCGCGGCGGCGTTCGCGCTCAACAGGCTGGCGGGCATGTTGTCCGGGCCGGTACTCGCGATCCTGCTCTCGTACAGCTACTTCAAGCGCTTCAGCCAGCTCGCGCACGTCGTGCTCGGCATCGCGCTAGGCATAGCGCCGCTCGGTGCGTGGATCGCCGTGCGCGGCAACTTCGAAGGGGATCTGGCCCCCGTGTTGTGGCTGGCGCTGGCGGTCACGACGTGGGTCGCGGGCTTCGACTTGATCTACGCCTGCCAGGACGCCGAGTTCGACGCACGCACGGGGTTGCACTCGGTCCCGGGCAAGCGCGGCGTCGCGTTCTCCTTGCGGCTCGCGCGCGCGCTGCACGTCGTCACGGTCGTGGCGCTGGTGCTCGTCGGAACGAGTGCCTTCTTGCACTGGCCGTGGTGGCTAGCGGTCGCGCTGTCGGCCGTGCTGCTCGCGTGGGAGCACAGCCTCGTGTCGGCGACGGACCTCTCGCGCGTCAACGTGGCGTTCTTCACGGTCAACGGCTGGATCGGCGTCGGTCTCTTCGTCGGGCTCGCGCTGGATCGCGCCCTGATAGGATCGGGCTGATGGCGCAGAAGAAGCAACGCGAACCGGATCCGACCGAGCAGATCGCGACGTTGGAGCGAGCGCTCGCGAGCGGACCGCTGCCGCGCGCGATCCTCCTGCGTGGCGACGAGCGCTGGTTCCGCGAGACAGCGCTGCGCATCGCGCTCGACGCCGCGCGGCGCGCGGGGCTCGAGATCAGTCGACACGACGCTGCGGATCCGGACTTCGAGCTGCGCGCTCTCTCGGACGACCTCCTCGCGGCGCCGATGTTCGCGGGCGCGCGCTGCGTCGTGCTGCGCAACGGCGCCGTGGTGTTGAAGAAGGACGAAGGCAACGTGACGCCCGCGGCGCGCGCGCTGAAGGCGTTCGTCGAGAACACGTCGAGCCCGGGCGTTGCCATCGTCGACGCCGAAGGTCTGCGGGCGGATGACCCGCTCGTCAAAGCCACGCTCGCGCGCGGCGGCGCAGTGTTGAACCTGCGTCGTCTCTACGACTCGCCGCCGCCTTGGGCGCCGGATCCGCGCCGTTCCGAGCTCGTGATGTGGTTGCAAGGACGTGCGCGCGCACGGCGCGTGACGATCAGCGCGGACGAAGCGCTCTACGTCGTCACGGCAACCGGCAACGACCTGTTCGCGCTGGACGCAGCACTCGAGCGCATCGCGTCGCGCGGCAAGCAGGGCGTGCGCGAGCTCGTCGGGTGGACGAGCGGCGGCTCGCCGTTCGAGCTCGCCGAATTCATGGTCCAAGGCGAGGTCGCGAAGTCCGTGGCCGGCGTCGAGGCCTTGTTCAGCCGCGGTTTTCACGGCAAGGGTGGGGAACGCGAGATCGATCACGGTGCGGTGCTCGTGATCACGCTCGGATCGTTGCGCTCGAAGCTGACGCAGACGACGGACGCGGCGCTCGTGCTCGAACGCGGCGGCACGATCGACGACGCCGTGCGCGTTCACGGCGTGCCTGCGTATCCCAAAGCACGTGACGAGCTCGCCATCCGCGTGCGCCTGCGCGACGCGGACACGTGGCGCGCGATGCTCGACGACCTGCAGGACGTGGAGCGCCGAACAAGGCGGGGGACCCTCGTCGACGCCAACGACCTGACGGCGCTCGCGTTGCGCTGGCGCCGAACCGAGTCCGCCGGACGAAACACGCAGGGTTTCGCCGCCACTTCGCGACGCTGATGAGCCGATCACGGGTTCACTCCACTAGAATCCCTGCGTGACTGCCCCTCGAGGGCCCGCCCAACCGCCGCATCGCGCCGAACGCGCGCGCATCGCGGTGCTCTCCGAGCGGGTGCGCAACCAGATCGCCGCGGGCGAGGTGATCGAGCGGCCGGCGTCCGTCGTGAAGGAGCTGGTCGAGAACGCACTCGACTCCGGCGCGCGCAACGTGCGCGTCGAGCTGGAGGAAGGCGGCGCGCGGCTCGTGCGCGTC
>JBBQNP010000172.1:0-8752 GCA_038330085.1 Planctomycetota bacterium
ATGTGTGAAAAAACGGGACTGGCACCGTATTTCTGCCAGTCCGTCACACCCTCCGCTGCATCACTTCAGCTCGTTCCAGTACTCAGCGGGCATGTCATGCGCAATCTTCAGCGCACCATTGGCCCCACCGTAAACCGGCTCCTCGATGCGCATGACCTTGCCGCCGCCGAGGCGCTTCTTCATCTCTTCCTCGATGGCGGTGTCCAAGCCCTTGATCTGGCTGCCGCCGCCGGCGAGCAAGACGCGGTTCTTCAACCGCACCTGGAATTCCGGGTCGAAAGTCGCGATCAGGTTCGCGAGGCCATCGACCATCGCGGGCACGATCGAGCGGCACGCGGTGCGCAGCTCGTCGGTGATGTCGAAGCTCGTCGGCTTGCCGTTGACCGGCAGCTCGACGACGACGTTCGGCATCGTGTCCGAAATGTTGCCGAAGCGCTCCTTGAACGTCTTGATCATCTGGATCGAGAACTGCGCTTCCGGGTACTTCTTCTTGATCAGCTCGGTGAGCCTGTTGTCGACGTAGTCGCCCGCGAACGTGTTCGTGAGCTGGTCGTTCTCTTCCGGCATGGTGCCGTGCATCCGACACAAGTCCGTCGTGCCGGCGCCGATGTCGATGACGAGCACGTCGTCGAGCATGTCGAGGCCGTACGCAACCGAGAACGGCTCCGAGCACAGCATGACGCTGTCCACGGTTTCCTTCGCAGCCTTGATGATCGCGTCCTTGTGGTGGATCGCGGCCTGGGCCGGGACGCCGATCACGGCGTAGACGAGCTCGTCCTTGCGCGGCTTGGCCTGGCGGATGATTTCGCGGATCAGGTCGGCGGCGGCCTTCATGTTGCCTTCGACATCGTCGGTCGTGTTGTTGCTCGTCTTGAGCACGCCGGCGGCGAGCGGACGGTAGAAGCGGCACGCGAGGCGGTGCTCGACGGCTTCGTCACCGAACAGGATGTCCTTCTTCAGGAGCTTCTTGCTGACGACGTCCTTCGGATAGCCGACGTGCGAGCTGACGGTCACGCGCTGTCCGTTGCTCGAAGCCACCGACGTGCGCGACGTGCCCAGGTCGATGCCCAGGTAGAGCACGCCTTCGGTCTTCTTCTGCGTTTCGTCCTCGGTCACGCCCATGTGCGCGGTGATGGGATTCCCACCCTCGCGCTTGTCGGCCATGCTGTTCTTGGTCATCTCTTGCTCCGATTGCTTTCTCTTGGTTCTCCCACGGGACTCCCGAGAAAGCGCACGGCGCGCTGCACCCGGGGTGTGCTTTTCAGGCTCAAGCGGCTGCGGTCTCGGCCCTTGCTCCGCGCTTCTGGAAGGAGACGTTCTGCTTGAAGATCTCCGACATGAGCGCTTTCTTCGTCTCGTTCTGCGCGTCCTCGGCCGACAGGCCTTGCACGGTGCGGAAGATCGAAGCCACGCCGGCATCGATGTTCTTCATCGCCATCACGCGCTTGAGCTCTTCTTCGGTGACGCCGAGGATGCTCGTCAGCTTGGCGATGCGCTTCTCGAGCTGATCCGTCTGGCGACGGTGCTCGGCCATCTGCGCGGCCACGGCCTTGCGACGTTCCTCGTAGAGCTCCTTCACCGCGAGCGCGACGATCTGCGTCTGCAGCGAATCGATCTCGGTGGTCATCGTGACCGTCGCGAAGATGCGCTGGATCTTGTCGACGAGCTCCGCCTGTTGCAGGCCGCCGATCTCCGACGCTTCGTCCTCGAGCGTCTGCTCCTCGGCCGCGAAGCTCTGCTTGCGCGCTTCGAGCGCCTGCCGGAGGCTGTCGATCTCCGCTTCGGCCTCGCGCCACATCACGTAGCGGTTGCCGTTGGCCTCGGTCGCCATGAACAGCGCGCGGCCGGCCATCTCGACCAGACCCTCGAACGAGGAGTTGGTCTCGGCCAGCAGGTTGTGCGACGCGCCCAGGCTGAGCGTGAGCGGAATGGTTTCGCCACCGAACACGAGCGGCGTATTGCGCGCGCGCTCGCACATCCGGTTGCCGAGCTCGGAGACGCGCGAGGGCTCGGTGTTCGGGAAGAGCGCCATGATGCGGTCGCCCGACATCAGCGCCATTCCGAAGAAGCCGAGTTCCTTCGAGCTCGCCTTGAGCATGTCGTAGGCCGCGCGCATCGCCGCGTCCTTGCCGGGCCAGCGGTGCTTCTCGAAGATCGCGTTGAGACCGTCGACCGCGACCATCAGCGTGCACAACGGCACGCGCTGTGTGCGCGCGCGATGGAACTCGACGCGCATGACGCCGAGCATCTGCGCAATCGACAGACTCGGCGCATTGCGCGCTTCTTTGGCGGGCGGGGTCGTCATGGTGGCAAGCGGTAGGACCTGCGCGCCGGGAGGGCGCTCTGGGTTTCGATCCTGCATTTCGGGCTTCGGCAAGGCGCTTCTTGAGGGGTCCCGGACATTCATGCGCGGATTCGCGCAGGCCTCACCGAAATGCAGACCGACCGCCCGGGTCACGGGCAGTCGGTCCTTCGATCTTCACGTACTGCGCGAGAGGACTCGCTCCAAGATCACTCGCCCTTAGGCATCTCCGTGTCCCGGTTCATCAGCTCCTCGAGCTGATCCTTGAGCGCCTGGCGACGGCGACCGAGCTCCTTGCGCAAGAGCATCTCCTGGTCCGCCGCCGACTGCAGGATCGTCGGCGTGATGAACACCATCAAACTCCGCCGATCGCGATCCTTCGACTGGTGCTTGAAGAGCTCGCCGAGGATCGGGATCGCCGACAAGTACGGCACCTTCGTCTTGATCTCGGTGTCCGAGTCGGTCGAGAGCCCGCCGATCACCGCGGTCTGTCCCGTCTCGAGCATCATGGTCGTGACGATCGTCGAGCTGCGCGTGCGCGGCAGTGCGATCGAACCCGCGAGGCCCGACGCGCCGACGGTGAACACGTCGAAGCCCGGAGGCGCGAGCAAGCTGTTGCCCGTGCCCGAGAGGCTGGTCTCTTTCGGGATGACTTCCATCACGATCTTCTGCGTGCCCGGAACGATGTTCGGGCGGATCAGCAGCTGGAAGCCGACCTCGACCGGCGACCCACTGGCCTCCGCGACCGAGAGCTGCAGACCGCCGGCCTGGCCCTGTTCGGACTTCGCTTCCGCGTAGCGGATCGTCTCACCGACGAAGATCGTGGCCTCGTTCCCGTCGAGGGCGATGATCTTCGGCGCCTGGATGACTTCCGCCTTCGTGTCGCGCTGCAACAGTCGCAGCGTGGCCTGCATCTGCGTGAAGCTGAGCGAGCCGAAGATCGTGTCCGGGAACACCGTGTTGCCGCCGTTGCGTGCCGGGTCGGCGTACGGACCGCTGCCGTTCGGGCTGGCGATGATCAGGTCTTCGAATCCAGCCTTTCCGAGCGTGAACGGCACCGTGATCGGGATCTGGCCGCCGGTCAAGGTGACCTGCGGGCCGTTGTCGCCGTAGTCGACGCCGAGGTTGAGCACGTCGCCGTTCGTCGTCGAGACGAACTTCACGTCGCAGAAGACCTGCATCGGCTCGATGTCGAGGCGCGCGAGCATGCCTTTGATCGACTCGTGCACTTGCGCGGTGTCGGTGATGATCACGACGTTCGCCGTGTCGATGTACTCGATCTTGCCGCCGTTGCTGAGCGCCTTCGACAGCGCGCTCAACACCGAGAACTTCTTCAGGTAGTCCTGCGTGGTCTCGCCGCCGGAGCCGGCACCTTTTTGCTGCTGGTTCTGCTGGGACTGGATGAACTCAGACTTGATCTGCGGCTTGTAGGTGCTCTTCGGGCGCAGGAAGCGCAGTTGGTAGGTGCGCGTTTCGAGCTGATCCTGCAGCTTCTCCGGGCTCACGACGCGGATCACGCCGTGTCGCTCGGTGACGGTGGTGTAGCCGAGCGTCTTGACCGTGACGTCGAGCGCTTCCTGCCACGGCACGCCGTTGAAGCGCACGGAGACCGTGCCCACGACTTCCTTGCCGATGACGACGTTCGCGCCGGCCTGTTTGGCGATCAAGTCGATCACCTGGCGGATGTCGGCGTTCTCGATCTGGATGAAGATCGGCGTCGGGCTCGTCACCGCGAGTACACCGCCCGAGCGGTCCTCGACCGTGCCGTGCACCTTCTCGGCCACGATCTCGAGCGCGTCACGCCACCCGACGTCGGTCAGGTCGAGCGTGATGCGTGCATCGGAGATCTTCGCGCGGCCCGTGTCCTCGGCCGGGTCGATCACGACGATGTTCGCGCCGGATACCTCGCGCAGCCGGGCGACGACGTCCTCGAGCGTCTTGTCGGCCAGACGCAGGTTGACGCGCGCGTCCAGGTTGGGGGCCTGGGCCACGACCGTCGAGACGGTGAACAGCAGTGCGAGCACTGCCAGGGGGATTCTCATGCTCTTCTTCAAGTGCCTACTCCAGTTCGCTGTCGCGCTGACTTTGTTCGTCGCTGCTTGTTCGTTGCTGTTGTTCGTCACTGTTCGCAGCCGGTCAGAACCGCCGCGCGAAAACCACGCCTCGGAAGATGAACTCGATCTCGTCGCGATGGATCGCGCGAATCACGAGCTCGTCGTTCAACATGTCCCCCACTCCGAGGGACTTGCCGTTGATCAACGCCACGGGCGATGAGCCTTCCATGAGCACGATGCCGCTGACGGTGAGCTTGATCTTCTCGAAGTCGAGCACCGTGCGTGCTTCGTATGCCAGGTCGCGCAGGCGCTCGACGAGCGGCTTGCGCACCGGATCTTCCTCGGCGATCGCGAGCTGGTTGTCGATGACGGCGAAGGCTTCGAGCATCTTCTTGTACTCGCCGGCCTCCTGATTCTGGATCATCGACGCTTCGATCTCCTTCAACTGCACTTCGCTGGGACCGCGGGTGACCTCGGTCTCGTTCAAGTGGTTGTGCAGCTCGGTCAGCGGATCGATGACCTCGATCTGCAGTCGGCGCTGCGAAGGCACGTAGGCGATCAGCTTGTCGGAGACCGTCTTGCGCACGTCCTCCTCGAGCGCGACCAGCGTCTGATCCATCTCCGAGCGCGTCATCATCTTCACGATGACGTTCTCAGCGTTCTTGACCTTGTCCCACTGAGCAAGCACTTCGGTCGTGCGCTCCGCGAGCTTCTGCACGATGTCCATCTGCTCCTGCACGGAGAGCTGGCTCGGGTTGTCGGGCTTGCTCGGGACGCGCGGGTCGATCCACGGGTCACGACGGCCGCGCGCACCGCGGTAGTTGTACGTCTGCACCGTGAGCGCTTCCTTGCGGCGGTTGATCTCGCCCATGAGCAGATCGCGCTTGCGGTCGTAACCGTCGATCTTGACGTCCTTGAGGTCCTTCTTCGGCTCGTAGACGTACGTCTCGATGTCGATCGAGACCTTGTGCGCGGGCACGCCTTCCTTCTCGAGCTGGCTGCGTTGCGCGGCCGTGATGCGGAAGGTTGGCACCTTCATGAAGCGCGAGTGGCTCTCCAAGAGGTCGAGGAAGTCGAGGAATTGGAACGCGTCGCCTTCGAGCGCGAGCGTGTACCCGACCTTGTCGAAGTCGTTCTTGTCGCGCTTGTTGTCGATGTTCTTCTTCTTCAAGCCCGAGATGCGCACGCCGGAGTCCTCGGAGAACTTCTGGAGCGTCCGCACCAGGTTGTTCACGTCGTCGTTGTCCGGCAGAATGCTCTTCATCACCTGCGTCAGCTCGCGCAGCACGATGACCTCGCGCTCGAGCGCGCCCGTGCCCTCGATCGTCTTGCGCGACGCCTCGATGCTCCCCTTCAGGTTCGCGATCGAAGCGCGACTCTCGAGGATCTTGTTGTGTTGCCACCACAAGAGGCCGCCCGCGCCTGCAGCGCACAGCGTTCCGCCCGCGATGATCCCGATCCACCAGCGGCGTTCGTTCACTTCTTCGCCTCCCCGGACCCGGCCGCGTTCGTCGTGTCAGCAGGCTTCGCGTCAGCCGGCTTCGCACCCGGCTTCCCGGGCTTGCCCTTGTCCGTGGGTTTCTTGCCCAACCGCTCTTCCGCCGACTTGAGCGTCAGCGCGAGCGGGAAGGACCAGGCGATGCTCGGAACGAGCGAATCGTCTTCTTGCGCCTGCGAGCCTTCCGGCGGCGACGGCGGCTGGAAGTCGCTGACGAAGGTGGAGCCCTCGACGTCCTCGAGGAAGTTCGCGACCTGCGCGAACTTGTCCGAGCCCGAGTGTCCGTTGGCCTTGAACGTGCCGGCGGTCTTCGAGCGGGCATCGGTGGCTTGCGCGACGGTCAGGTCGTCGAACCACACCATGTGTCGCTGGCCGTTGCCGCCACGGTTGACGACGTCGATGAGCTCGTCGAGCTTCTTCGTCCAGCTGATGCGGCTCGACGTGATGCCCTGGAGAGTGCTCTCGCGCGACTTGTACGCCTTGGATTCCGAGTCGAGCATGTTGTAGTACGTCACCTGCGGGCTGAGACCGTCCATCTCGGTCTGCAACGACGCGGCTTCGCTCTCGATCTGCGCCTGGACGCCGAAGGCCTGGAAGGCCCACCACACGACGAGTCCGGCGTTGACGATGACGGCTCCCGCCAGCGCGAGCACGAGCTTGACCGGCGTCCGCGCTTTCTTGCGGAACTCCTCGGGGAGAAGGTTGATGCGAATCATGAGGCACGCACCCGGCTAGCAAGGCCCAGCGCGACGACGAGGGTCGGCGCCCAGGCTTCCAGTTCTTCGACATCGACCCTGTTCACGTCGATGCGCAGTCCTTCGAGAGGGTTCCACGTGCGCGCCTTGCGACCTGTGGCCTGCTCGATGTACTGCGCTGCGCCCGGCGCGAGGATGCCGCCGCCCGACAGGAGGATCTCTTTCACTTCCACGCTCTCGTGGTGTTCGACGTAGTCGAGCGAGAGGGACAGCTCGCTGACCAGGTCCTCGAGCACCGGCGCGATCGCGGTGTTCACTTCGAGCTCGTGCGTTTCGCTGGCGCGCTTGATCGCCTCCGCTTCGAACGTCTCGAGCGACAGGCGGCGCGCGACGGCTTGCGTCATGTCCGCACCACCGATGTTGATCTCGCGGCTGAAGCACGTCTCGCCGCTGCAGAGCACGTTGATCGATGTGCGCGTCGCGCCGACGTCAACCAGCGCGATCGCGACTTCCTTGCCCGCCTCGACTTCTTCAGGCGGCAAGCCGCACAGCTCCCACGCGTTGGCGAGTGCGAACAAGTCGATGTCGATCGCGACGGGCGTCAGACCCTGCGCTTGCAGGATCTGGATGCGCTCTTCGATCGCCTTGGTCTTGCAGGCTGCGAGCAGCACGGTCATCTGCTCGCCGTCCTTGCCTTTGCTTTCGCCTTCCTGCGGTCCGCCGGGCGGACGCTTGAGCGGCTGGCAGTCGAGCTGAACTTCGTCCAGATCGAAGGGCAGGTACTTGTCCGTCTCGAAGCGAATGGCCTGCTTCAAGTCGGCATCCGACATCTTCATCATCGGCACGTAGCGCACGACGACGGACTGCCCGGACACGGCGGTCACGACGCGCTTGCTCTTGAACTTGCCGACGTTGAACGCCTGCGCGACGGCGTCAGTGAGGGACCCGCCAGGCGGGATCTCGACGCGCGCGAAGCCCGTGACCACGGGCTCGGGGCCTTCGAGGGTGATCTCGACGGCTTTCACCACCGAGCTACCCAGATCGAGGCCGACGACACTCTTCTGCTTGCGGAACACGAACTACCCCTGTCTCGTGAGGTGTTGGGGCGGGGATGGCGACCCGAAAGGGACGCCGCGCCGAACAGGCAACCCCTTCGACGCGTTCAGGGGGGGAGGTTGAGGGCCGAACGCGAAAAGTCCCGCATCTGGGCGATTCGGAACACGCGGGCTCGTTCCAACCTCACGGCGCCTTGTGCGGATGCGAGCTTGCGACGAGTCTGCGGGCAGCTCCGCGGCGCGCAGGGCGGAAGGACTTTCCGCACGGAAGAGTGCGGGACGCGCGCCCCGCTCGAGCGCGAAGCTCTACGTCGTCTGCATCTCGCCGAAGCCGTCTTCGACGATGCGTGCGACGCTCTCGACCAGCGCTTCGGCGTCGTTGCCGCGTGCGTGCAGCACGAGCGTGGCTTCGACCGGCGCGCAGAGCGTCATCAGCTCGAGGATGCTCTTGCCGTTCACTTCCTGCCCGTCGCAACCGACGCGCAGCTCGCTCTGGAAGCGGTTGGCCGCCGTCACGATCGCGTGGCACGGCCGCGCGTGCAGACCGGCCGGGTTCTTCAAGCGGACGGAGCGGGAGGATTCCACTGTTTGGCTGCGTGGAGCGTGAAGGAGTGAAACGTGCCTGAACGAAACGTGTCGGAGCGAATGCGCACCACAAACGCGCGCGCTGCGGAGCTTTTTGTTGGCGCTTTTTTGGCGCCGCGTTTTCCCTGGCGCCGGCTCAGACGGCCGACTTTTCCTTGAGGAGGTCGATGAGCTCAGCTTTCGTTTTCACGTTGACCGCGAAGCGACGGAAGTCTGCGTCGCGCGAGAGGCGTGAGATCCAGCGCATCATCTCGAGGTGCTTCTCGGGATCGTGCTGGTCGGAAGCCTTTTCGGGCCGCAGCACGGTGAACACCAAGTTCACGGGCGCGCCGTCGATCGCGGCCCACGGGACGCCGTCGGCGTGCACGGACAGGCTGCACGCGACACGGTCGAGCGTGCAGACCGGCCGCGTTCTTCAGGCGGACGGAACGTGAAGATTCCAAGCGAGACCCCGCGGCGGCACTCAGACCGTCGACTTCTCTTGGAGCAGGTCGATCAGCTCGGACTTCTTGCGCACGCCCAGGGCGAAGCGGCGGAAATCGGCGTCGCGCGAGAGCCGCGCG
>JBBQNP010000173.1:0-8724 GCA_038330085.1 Planctomycetota bacterium
CAGCGCGCGGCTTCCGTGCGCATCGCCATGTCGGCCAGCATCTGCTGCACCATCTGGTGGTTTGAGATCGGCACGCCGAACTGCTGGCGGCGTTGCGCGTACACGTTGGCGAGATCGAGAGCACCTTGCGCCGCACCGACCGCTTGCGCCGCGACGCCCGGGCGCGCGAGGTCGAGCGTCATCATCGCGTGCTTGAATCCCATACCCGGGCGCTCGCCGATCAAATTCGACTTGGGCACGCGCACGTTCTCGAAGTGCGTCTCGACGACGGGCACGCAGCGGATGCCCATCTTGTCCTCGACCTTCTTGACGCTGAAACCCTTCGTACCCTTCTCTACCACTATTGCGCTGATGCGACGCGACTTCGACGTCGGATCGGTGACGCAGAACACCGAGTAGATGTCCGCGACGCCGCCGTTCGTCGTCCACTTCTTCTCGCCGTTGATGACCCAGTGGTCGCCGTCTTCGACTGCAGTGACGGCGAGTCCGCCGGCGTCCGAGCCCGCGAACTTCTCCGACAAGCAGAACGCGACGAACTTCTCCCCCGCTGCGATCTGCGGAAGCCAGCGCTGCTTTTGCTCTTCAGTCCCGCCGACGAGGATCGGGAAGCTGCCGAGCGCGTTGACCGCGAACGCGACGCCGAAACCGGAGTCGGCCTTCGCGAGCTCTTCGGTCACGCGCGCGAGCGCGAGCACGCCGGCGCCGTATCCGCCGTACTCCTTGGGCACGAACGTCCTGAACAGGCCGGCGCGGGCGACTTCTCGCGCGGCGTCCCAGTTGTACTCCTGCGCCTTGTCGTACTTCGCCGACGTCGGACGCACGAACTTGTCGGCGATCTCGCGCGCCGTTGCGGCCAACTCGTCGGACAGAGGGCTGAAGATGATGTTCTGCGGCATGCGTTGGCGGCGCAAGAAGGTGATTGCGCGTCAGGTGCGGAGTGGGTTCAGGAAGACTGCAATGGAGCGGGGTGGATCATATCGGCGCGGCGAGTCACGCCGCGCGAGCGGCGAGTCGCGCCGCGCGTACCGCGCGTACCGCGCGCGGACTATACCGGAGCCGGCGCTCTTCGCGCGCGCAGGATCTGCCGCGGCGCATTCGGGCCCAAGGGCTCGTCCTTGAAGCCCCCGTCGATCGCCTCGACCCACAGCCCGCGACCGGCGAGGAGCATCCGCATCTCCTCGGCGTCGTACATGCGGACACTCTCGCGCCACGAGCGCACCATGCCGTTGGCCTCGGTGATACGGACGCTTTTTTCGACGACTCGGCCGTCGTCGCGGACGATGCGCTTCTCGTCGATCAAGAGCCCATCACGTTCGGAACGCGAGTGCGGAACGAGGCTCGCGCGCACGCGCGCGGGGTTCATCAGGTCGAGCACGACGACGCCGCCCGGCTTGAGCACGCGCGCGATCTCGCCCAGCATCGCGCGGTCGCCGTCTTCGCCGAAGTAGCCGAACGACGAGAACAGCACGACCACCGCGTCGAACGTGCTGCGCTGGAAGGGCACGTCGCGCAGGTCGGCGCGCACCAAGCGCAAGTCGACGAGCTCGGGCGTCGGCAGCTCGCGCGCTCGCCGCAGAAGGTCCATCGAGAGGTCCAGACCGTACGCATCGACGCCTTGTTCGCGGAACGCCAGCACGTGACGTCCGTATCCACACGCCATGTCGAGCAATCGTCCGCCGACGCCGCGCGCCATCAACCATTGTGCTTCGACGCGCGCCGTGACGAGATCACGGTGCGGGTAGACGGTCAGGTAGTCTCCGCGGAACGCGTCGACGTACCACGGGTCGCGGTGGGTCATCGGGAATGGTGCGGCTCGACGGGAGAAGCGAGCCCACCTGAATTCTGCGAGAGGTCGGGCCCCACGCGCAGGTTTGCCGGTGGACCGCCCAAGGTCAACACCAGATCCGTCGCGCCGGTGAGCGCGCGCGTGACGAGCTCGACATCGCCGGGGCCGTCGGTGTCCGGATTGCCGTCGGCGTCGAAGCGCACGACGATTTCCATTTCCCGCGAGGGTCGTTGCTCAGCGTGCGGGAGCGCTTTGGAAGGTCCCGTGTCCGGGGACGGCGCGCCCGAACCGACGATGCCGTCTCGCGGAGACAGCCCGAACGGCAGCGATCGCCGGTTCGGACCGCCCGTCCACCACGGGTCGCGGATCTCGTAGGCGCGGCTCCAGATCGCGGTCGCGCTGCCGATCGGGCGCACCGAGATCTCGACGGATCCGTCGGTCGCGTGGGCCAGCTTGCCGGTCAGGACCACTTCGCCCGTGAAGCGCGGGAGGGTGCCCGGCGGCAGCGGCTCGAACACGCTCGGAGGCGGCGCTGGCGTGCGGCTGCAGGCGGCGCACACGAGGAAAAGGCCGGCTACGGAGCGGGGATGCAGGGTCATCGTGGTGAGAGGATCGCGCTGGGGCGGGCGCGAGACCATCATATATAAGGACAACGCGGGACAAGATGGTCGAGAGAACTCGCTTACCGAACGCCGACATGAGCCCCGCGGATGCTGGTCCCCTGCTCGTCGACCGCAGGGTCAAAGAAGCGCGCGAGGAGCGCGACCTCGCGCAGTGGGCGATGAAGAGCCGCGGTTCGAAGGGCCGGCATTTCGTCGAGCCCGAGGACGACTTCCGCACCGCGTGGGAGCGCGACCGCGATCGCATCGTGCACAGCACCGCGTTCCGGCGGCTCATGTACAAGACGCAGGTCTTCATCAACCGCGCAGGCGACCACAACCGCACGCGGCTCTCGCACAGCCTCGAGGTGTGCCAGGTCGCGCGCAGCATCGCGAGCTCGCTGGCGCTGAACGAGACGTTGAGCGAGGCACTCGCGCTGGCGCACGACCTCGGTCATCCGCCGTTCGGTCATCGCGGCGAGGTCGCGCTCGACGAACTGATGACCGCACACGGCGGGTTCCGTCACAACGCACAGGTGTTGCGCGTCGTCGACGTGCTCGAGCGGCGCAGCCCCGAGTACCCGGGCTTGAACCTGACGCGCGAGTTGCGCGAGAGCCTGCTCAAGCACGAGTCGCGCCAGGACTGGCCGGAGGATTTCGAGCCGCGCCCGCGACATTCGTGGCTGGAGGCGCAGGTCGTCGACCTCGCGGATTCGACGGCGTACGACATGCACGACATCGAGGACGGGCTGCTCGCGGGCAAGTTCGCTGAGGCCGACATGCGCGCCGGTTCGGAGTTGTGGCGTCGGTCGGAGGTGCAAGTGGAAACGCGCCACCCCGGTTTCCTCGCGTCGACCGACGACAAGAACCTGCGAGTCAAGCGCGTCGCGAACCAGTTGATGGGCACGTGCATCCGCGATCTGGTCTCGTCGTCGCACGCGCGCATCGCGGCGTCGGGGATCACGCGACCCGAGGACGTGCGGACGCACGCGAACATGCTCATCGCGCACGGCAAGGAGATCGGTCCGCTCGTCGCGGAGCTGCAGGCGTTCCTGTATGAACGTTTCTACAGGCATCCGGACCTGATGGCGTTGTCGGAGTACGCGAAGAAAGTGCTAACCGTGCTGTTCGAAGCCTACGTCGCCGAGCCCGCTGAGATGTCGCCCTGGTACCAGGAGTGGGCGCGCGAAGTCGGGCTGCACCGCGCCGTGTGCGACTACCTCGCCGGGATGACCGACCGCTTCGCCGAGCAGGAGTACGCGCGCCTGGGTTGAGGTCCTGTGGAGATGCGATACCCTGATCGGGTCGCCTCGCCCGCATCTACGTTTTTCCGCTAGAGTTTGCTCATGTTCGCTGATCGCTCGTGCAGGATGTTCGCGATCGCGCTCGCGGTCTCGTCCGTCTCGCTGCACTCGGTCGCGTTGCAACTGCCGGCGACCCAGCAGATTTGCTACCAGGCTTCTGTTCCCCTCCAACAGACGTACTGGTCGACGTCGATACCGATACCGAAGTTCGATCCCGCTCTCGGGAACCTCCAGCAGATCGACATCCAATTCAACATGTCGGCGAGCGGATCGATTCAGATCGAGAGCCTCGACGCGAGCCCGACGGTGTTCTTCGTCTACTTCGGCTGCACCGCCTCGCTCTTGCGCCCGAACATGAGCGTCATCGACACGATTTCGCCGAGCGCGAGCTACAACCTCTCGTTGGCGCAGTTCGATGGAACGCTCGACTTCGCCGGCGCGTCGGGGACCAGCATCAGCCCCACGGCCACCGCCACGGACAACCTGGTCTCACCGCCTCCGACGAGCGATCTCATTGATTTCACGGGCCCAGCCGGAAATCCGGGGACGATTCTTCTTTCCGCGGCCGCCGTGAACAGCTCGGCCGTCTTCGGACCGGGGAACTTCGCCTTCATCGCGAGCGTGCAAGCCAGCGTCTCGGTGCAGGTCTGCTACACGTACTTACCGTCGAGTACAGGAAGTACCTACTGCTTCGGCGACGGAAGCAGCCTTGCGTGTCCGTGCGGCAACTTCGGTTCGTCGGGGAATGGTTGCGCGAGTTCGGTGAACTCGGCCGGAGCGAACCTCACGGCGTCGGGGATTCCGAGCATCTCCGCGGATTCGTTCGCCTTGCAGGGCGCCGGGATGCCGAACAGTGCGGCGCTTTACTACCAAGGCACGACGCAGATCGACGGGTACTTCGGCGACGGCAAGCGCTGCGTCGGCGGCTCGATCGTGCGCATCGGCACGAAGCTCAACATAGGCGGCATGTCACGGTATCCGGTTGGGGCCGACACGCTGATCTCCCTGCGCGGGATGAACAGCGCCGGAGCGATTCGCACCTACCAAGTGTGGTATCGCAACGCAGCGCCGTACTGCACGCCGAGCACCTTCAACCTCACGAACGGGTTGAAGGTGACCTGGGTGCCTTAGGGCCCGTTCGCGAATAACTTTCAAGTTGCGCCGGTCCTCGTCGCCCGTGGCTGCGCTGCGCCTTCTCGGAAACCAGGCAGGTTGCCTGCGTCGGCGCGCCTTGCCACGAACGCCGAGACCTCGCCGAAACGTGACCCCTATTCGCGGACGTGCCCTTGGCAGCCCGTCGTAGTGGTGCGGTCGACTGCAATTGCACCTCGCGACGTGCCGAGTGCACACCTGCGCACCCATGGGTCAGTCCGCTCGCACCGATCGAGCCGCGCACACGGATCGCAGTGACCGCAGCGTCAGCGCCTGTCTAGCGTGCATTCGAAGACGTTCGGATCAGAGGATCCATCACGACCGGAGAGATCCAGTGAAACATCGACTCGACATGCACATCCATCCTGCCCGCACCGTCCTCTTGCCCAAGATCGTCTTGGCCTTCGCATTCCTCACTCCGCCGATCATGGCGTTCGACTGGAACACGAGCGGCGGCGACTCGGCTCGCTCCGGCCTCTCGACCGAAGTCGGTCCGACGACTTCGAACGTTTTGTGGGCGAACACTTCCTTGGCCAGCCTCGGCGTCCCCGTGTTCGTCGAACGCAACCGGGCGTTCTTCGTGACCCGCCTGCAGAGCACCACCGCCCCCTCGCTCGTGAAGGCGTTCGACCTCGACAGCGGTGTCGAATTGTGGAGCACGGCGATCCCGAACGCGGTGAACCCGGCCGGGGGATCGTGCATGGGCGTCGACCGCGGCCTCGTCTTCGTGACGCAAGGGCACAAGATCGAGGCCATCGCCACCGACACCGGCGCGTTCGTGTGGGAGTCGGCAGAGACGTTCGTCGACGTGATGTACATCGGGTCTCACCTCGGCGCCGGCGATCTCGCCTTCGCGCCGAACGGCGACCTGCTCGTCGATGCCATCGAAGCCGTCTATCGCGTGAGTGCGCTCGACGGTTCGACGGTGTGGGTCGCGCCGCGTCCGGGCGGCGGCGAGGGGGGACGCGGAGTCGCCGTGCGCAACGGAAGGGTCTACGCGGACCAGAACACGGCGAACGGTGCGCAGGTGCTGGTGCTCGACCTCGCCAGCGGCATGCAGCTCTACGCAAGCGTCCCGATCGCGGGCTACTCCGCAATCAACTACCCGTTCGCAGGCCCCGACGGCGTGATCCACGTGGAGCTCTTGTCCTTCCCGATCCAACTTCCGCCGCCCGCGCAGCCGCCGCCCCAGACGGAGCAGCTTCTTGCACTCGACGACACCGGCAGCGCGCTCGTGCCGCGCTGGAACGCCGTGACGCCCCCGTTGACGGAGGTGTTCCAGCACGGAACGGCCCCGGACGGCAGCGTCCTGCGCCTCGTGCGCGACCACAACCTCGACTTCATCGTGGAACGTCTGGACCGTGACACGGGTGGTGTGATCGCGATGAGCGCTCCGATCGCGAACGGCCAGGGCTTCTTCACGACTGCGCCTCTGGCCGTCGATGCGCTGGGGCGCGTGTACGTTGCCGTGTACGGGTTTGGCTCCGTAGGAGGGATCATCGCACTCGAGAGCGACTTGAGCCCTCTGTGGCAAGTCGGGTCGAACCTGTTCGCTGCGGGCACTTGCGCGTTGGGCCGCGACGGCACGCTCGTCGTGACCACGCTCGGCGGCATCGAGGCCTTCCGCACGCCGCGCACCCCCGCGATCCCCTTCTGCGCCGGTGACGGTAGCGCGACCGCGTGTCCTTGCGCAGCAGGTGCAGCCGGAAGCGGCTGTCCCAATTCGGCTTTCGCCACCGGCGCGCGCCTGTCGTCCGACGGCATTGCAAGCGTGGCGGCGGATACGCTGGTGCTGCGCGGGCTGTCGATGCCGAACAGCAGCTGCCTCTTCCTCCAAGGCACGACCCAGACCGCAGGTGGTGCCGGCGCTGTGTTCGGAGACGGACTGCGCTGCATCGGCGGCAATGTGATGCGCCTCGGGACGCGCGCGGTGAACGGCGGACAGGTCGCGCTGCCGAGCGCGCCGGGAGGCACGGCGCTGTCATCGCTCGGACAAGTGATGGCCGGCGACGTGCGCGACTACCAGATCTGGTATCGCAACGCCGCGCAGTACTGCACGCCTGCGGCGTTCAACCTGAGCAACGGACTGCAGGTGACTTGGGCGCCCTGATGTGGATGGACCTGTCAACAGATGAGTTGACGGTTCCGCTCTGATTCTTGTGCGAGGCCGGTCGGATCGCCCGGGCGGCCTCGCACGTCGATTCAAACGTCGTTGTGCGTCAGTACGCCTGGCGCCAGACGATCACGACGAGTGCGAGCAGCACGAAGAGCGCGATGACGATGCGCCACTTCATCGCGAGGCCCTCTTGCACGCGCGGCGATCCCTTCAACCCGCCGATCAGGGGATCGATGTGCTCATCACCGGATCTCGTTTTCGCATTGCTCACGTCGTCACCTCGAACCGTCTCTTCCACGCGCGCCACGCCAGCAACCCCAACACGATCGCGATCGCGAAGAGCACGCCGACGTCGACAAGGATGCCGTCGAGCCCACGGCCGTACCACAAGATGCCCTGGTAACCGTCCATCGCCCACGCGTTGAGCGTGAAGTGACCGAGCTTTTGGTACCACGCCGGCGTCACGACCAGCGGGAACCAACTGCCGCCGAGCGCGCTCATCGCCAGGATCAGGAGCGTCGAGATGCCCTCGAGCTGTTTGCGCGTGCGACACGACACGGCGAGCACGAGACCGAGGCTCGTTGCGGCGGCGGCGACCGCGAGCGACAGCACCGTCAACGCGATCGGCGAGCGCAGCACCGGCACGGAGAACACGACGCCGCCGTAGGTGAACAGCACGATCAGCGCCAGAAATCCCGTCCCGATCGTGAAGATGCCTGTGCCGAGAAGCACCGCGCGACCGGCAGATGGCGTGAGACGGAGGCGCTGCAACGTGCCCTGCGCTTCTTCTTCGAGGATCGATCCGCCGCACGCTGTCAAGCTGAACAAGAGCATCATCACCGCGATGCCCGCGATCGCGTGCGACTGGCCAGCGGCTTTCGGCGCGTCGTGGCCCTCGCCCGTCACGTCCTCGACCTCGAGGCCGAGCGACTTGGGCAACGAGCTCATGAAGTCGGCGCTGTCATCCGCGCCGTCACCCGCCTTCGACGTGCCCATCGATTCGTCGAGCATTTGTTCGAACGGCTTCGTCGCGTCACCTTCGATGCCGAACGAGGCGAGGCTCTTCTTCATCATCGCGCGGCCCATCTCCTGACCCGACGCGCGCATCAAGACCGGCATCACGTTCCCCGCGATGATCTGCTGCTCGATCGTCTGACCCGGGTCGCGGTACATGACGAGCTTGGGTTGTCGGCCCGCGGCGAGGTCGGCCTCGTATCCGCTCGGGATCAACAACGCAGCGGGAGCGTCGCCCTTCGCGATCTGTGCACGCACGTCGTGCTCGGGCTTGACCTTGATGCCGGCCGACTTCGTGAGCTCGGCGACGAGTGCCTGCGACTTGGTGCTGTTGTCGAGGTCTTCGACGAAGAACCGGACCTTGCCCATTCCCCCACTGCCGCCGCCGAACATCGAACCCATCGCGGCGCCGAAGATCGTTGCGAGCACGATCGGCAGCGCGAACGCCATCAACAGCGCCGTGCGGTCGCGGAACAGCAGCCTGAAGTTTTTCGCAGCGATGAGGAGCGCGGTGCGGAACATCACGCGCCCTCGTCGTCGCGCAACGCGCGTCCCGTCACTGCCAAGAAAACGTCCTCCAGGCCGGGCAATTCTTCCTCGACAGCGGCCTGGATCCCGCGCGCGTCGAGCAGAGCGCGCGCTTCGTCGACGCGCGCGTCGCTCTCCAGGACAAGACGCCTGCGGCCGTGAACGCCGAGCCCGCGCTGCAATTCCGCCAGCGTTCCCGCCGCGACCGCGCGGCCCGCGTCGAGG
>JBBQNP010000174.1:0-8705 GCA_038330085.1 Planctomycetota bacterium
TCCGCGGCTCGAGGATCCGCACGAGCGCGCGTCAGCGGGCAGCCGGGTCGTCGCCGGACTGTTGCTCGCGCTGCCGCTCGTGCTCAAGCCCAACCTGGCACCGCTCGTGCTCGCGCTCGTGTGCCTACGCGAGTTCGGCGCGACCGTCGCGACGCTGGGGGGCGCGCTCGTCTTGTACTGGCTGCCGGCGCTGGTCGTCGGCTTCGCGCCGTACGCGCGCTGGACCTCTCGTTGGATCGCCGACGTGCTTACGTTCGGCGCGGTGAAGGACCTGGCCGACCCCCGGCAGGTGCCCGACGGCTTCCCTCTCGCCGACACGTCGATGAACCAGAGCCTGCGCGAATCGTTGTGGCGCCATCTCGATCCGACGAGCGCGGCATGGGTCTCGCGCGCACTCTCCATCGTGCTCGTCCTACTGGCCTGCATCGGCGCCACGCGCGCACGCGGACCGCGCAGCCGGCTCCTGGCTGCACTCGCTTTCCTGCCCGTTTGCGTGCTCGTTTCTCCCATTTCGTGGAAGGCGCATCACGCAGCTCTCCTGCCGTTGTTCGCGGCCCTGTGCCTGTGCGCATTCTCCGGCCGCAGGAAATGGCTCAGCGTGCTTCTCGTCGTCTACTATGGAGCCTGCGTGCTGCTGTCCGAGGAGTTGATCGGCAAAGCAGCCAAGGAGTTCCTGCAACAGATCTCGGTCGTCACGTGCGGCGCGCTCGTGTTGTTCGTCGCGACGGTCGTCCTCTCGGAGCAGGAGCGCTCCACGACATCCCACTGATGCGCGTCTCCTACCACCCCGATTACTGGATCCCGCTTCCGGAACGTCATCCGTTCCCGATGGGGAAGTACGCGGCGTTGCACAAGATCCTGCTCGAAGAGGACCTGATTCGCCCCGACGGCGTGCACGTGCCGGAGGAATGCGAAGTGCGCGACCTGCAGCTCGTGCACACGCGCACGTACGTCGAGCGCTCGCTGACCGGCGCGCTCGAAGAAGGCACAGAGAAGCGCATCGGCGTGCCGTGGTCGCCTGCCCTTGCCCGCCGCTCGCGCCTGTCCGTTCAGGGCACGATCGACGCCGCGCGCATGGCGCTCGAGGACGGGATCGCGGCAAACCTCGCCGGTGGCACGCACCACGCCCACGCCGGCCGCGGCGAAGGCTACTGCGTGTTCAACGACGTGGCCGTCGCGATCCGCGTGCTGCAGCGCGAGGGGAAGATCGCGCGCGCGCTCGTCGTCGACCTCGACGTGCACCAGGGCAACGGCACCGCGGCGATCTTCGAAGGCGAGGAGTCGGTGTTCACGTTCTCGATGCACGGCGCGAAGAACTTCCCGCTGCGCAAGGAGCGCTCGAGCCTCGACCTCGGTCTGCCTGACGCGTTGGACGACAAGGCCTACCTGGCGCTCCTCACCGATCACCTGCCGCAGGTCTTCGAGCGTGCGCGGCCGGACCTCGTCGTGTACCTCGCCGGCGTCGACGTCGTGCACGGCGATCGTTTCGGACGCTTGGCGATGACGCGCGACGGGTTGGCGGCGCGCGATCGCTTCGTGCTCGAGACGGCGAACGCGCGCGGCGTGCCCTTGCTGCTGGTCCTCGCCGGCGGCTATGCGCGCACGAGCGAGATCACCGCCGACCTGCACGCGATCGCGCACCGCGAAGCGAAGCTCGTGTTCGGCCGCTGACCGTGCTCGTACGCGCACGCAGTAGCGACGAGGGACCGCACAGGCCCGTCACTCGCTCCTGAGCTCGTCCATCAGGAGCCACGGGCAGGCCGGATCACTGCCGGAATACTCGAGCAGCAGAACGAGCCTGCGAGCGCCCTCGGTCTCGATGTACCACTCGCGCGGGCTGTCGCCGATCGAGAACGTCTCGTGCGTCCACGGGTTTTGGTCCGTGCGCACCGAGAGTTGAAGCTTGCCCGACTTGCACGCCGCGGCTCCTGCGCCGATGGCGCGCACGCGCGCGTGCAGTCCCTTGCAGTTGCCTTCGAGATCGAGCTCGACGCGCGTCTTGCCGTCGTCGCCGCAGCGCATCGCCAGACGCGGATCGGGTTGACCGGGCGAGGGCTCCCTGTAGCGCACGCACGCATGCTCGGACAAACCCTCGAACCCCGTGGGGAACCCGAGCACCTGCAGCACGCGCGCCATGTTGTGCTCGGGACGGTATTCACCCTGGCGCCCGAGCTTGCGCACGCGTTCGAGATCGAGATCGTCGAAGCGGCCTTCGAGCCCCTGACGGATGGCTTCGAACACGACGCGGTTGCCGCCGGGGTTGAGGTGGTTCATGAGCACCGGATCGTTGCGGCCGATCAGATCGCCAATGCCGTCTGGTTTTCCGTTCGTAGCGGCGGTGACGAACGCTCCCGTCGCGACGAAGGGAACGTGATGCTCTGCAGCGAACTCGTCGAACACTTCCTGCGACCACTTGGCGACCTTCGATCCGCCGAAGTGGCTCTCCATCTGGAACACGAGGAAGAAGTAGCGCAGGTGGCGGCGCTCGAGGTCGTCGCGGATCTTCTCCAGCACCAGGCGGTTGAGCGTGCGTCGCTCGAGGAGCTCGTCGCCTGCACCGACGCGCTCGTACTCGAACGTCCGCCACATGCCGCTCACGAGGCGGTAGAGGTAGCTCGTGATCGCTGGGGGATTTTCTGCGAGGTAGTGGTTCGTGTCCGTGTCGACGGGGCCCGGTTCGACGAGATGTCCGTCCTTCACGCCGTAGCGCGGCTTGGCCCAGCAGCGGAAGGGCAACATGCTGCGCTCGAGATCGTCGTCGACCATGAAGCTCACGATGACGATCGGATGCTGCGCCACGTAGTGGTCGATCGACGCGGACAACAAGCGCTGGATCTGGTCGAGCCCGTAGCCGCCGACGCCGTAGTTCAGGAGCGCGTACTGGTTCGCGAACTCGGAGCGTTCCATCAAACCCTGGAAGCAGTCCAGCGCTCCGGTGCGGCACTCGGCGTTGGAGTCGCCGTAGAACAGCACGGGGGTGCGGCCTGCGAGCGTGGCTTCGTCGGGATGTCCGTAGGTCAATGGCGTGACGCTGCCGGTCCAGCCGACGAGCGGGTCCGCGCCCGGCGGGTCCGACACCAAGTCGCGGTTGAAAAGCGACTGCAGCTTCCAGTAGTCGGCGTCCATCGAGCCCGTGTAGAGCTCCATGCGGCGCCAGCGTTGGCCGAGCTTCTTCGCGAGCGCGGATTCGCCGAACAAGAGGAAGCGCAACGCTCCCTCTCCGACGAGCAATGCAACCGCGAGACCCACCGCGAGAGCAGCGAGACGGCCGCGCAGCTTGGAGCGCGAGGGTTGCGTAGCGGTGCTGATGATCGCCTCCGAAGTTCAGAACCTTACCCGACGCTGCGGGTCACGACCCGTTCGATCGGGTTGCTCCGGTTTGCGCCGTTCCGCCGAAGGCTCGGCGGGGGAAGAGCACAACGTTGCCGGATCACGACCCTCCTCGCTCATTTCACCGCGCACTGGAAGGGCAGGGCGCGATCGCGCACCGAAATAGGCAGGCGCTCCGCGAGGAGGCGGCGTACGTCCTCGGGCCGATATCTCGCGAGGTCACGGCCGACGTGCCTGCGATCGCGCACTTCGAGGCGAGGCTCGTGTTCGGCCGCTGAAGCGGCGTCACCGCGCGCACGAAATGCGCGGCTTCGCAGCGGGCTTCATTGGGTCGAGAGATCGTCCATCAGGAGCCAGGGACAAGCCGGATCCGACCCTGAGTACTCGAGGCGCATCTCGAGCTTGTTGGCCCCGGACGTCTCGATGTCCCAATCGCGCGGGCTGTCGCCGATCGAGAACTTCTCGCTGGTCCACGGGTTCTCGTCCGTGCGCACGAAGAGCTCGAGCGTGCCTTGCTTGCACTCCGCCTTGCCCGCGCCGATCGCGCGCACGCGCGCATGGATGCGCGCGCTCTTGCCCATGAGATCGATCTCCACGCGCGTCCGGCCGTCGTCGCCGCAGCGCATCGCGAGGCGCGGTTCTGGCTGGCCGGGCGAGGGCGGCTTGTAGCGCACGCACGGCAGCGCCGACCGACCCTTGAAACCTGCCGTGAAACCGAGGATTTCGAGGACACGCGCCAGGTTGTGCTCCGCGCGATACTCGCCTTCGAGCGCATGCTCGCGTACGCGCGCGAGATCGAAGTCGCCGAACCGACCTTCGAGGCCCTGACGGATGGCTTCGAAGACGAGGCGGTTGCCGGCCGGGTTGAGGTGGTTCATGAGCATCGGATCGTTGCGCCCGATGAGCTCCCCGATGCCGTCCGCTCTCGAGTCCGTCGCGGCGGTGACGAACGGCCCCGTCGCCACGAACGGCACGTTGTGTTCGGCGGCGAACTCGTCGAACACTGCCTGCGACCACTTGGAGACGTTCGCTCCCAGGAAGTGGCCCTCCATCTGGAACACGAGGAAGAAGTAGCGCAGGTGCCGGCGCTCGAGGTCGTCGCGGATGCGCTCCAGCACGAGGCGGTTGAGCGCGCGTCGTTCGGCCATCCGCTCCGCGTCGTCGACGCGATCGAAGTCGAACTCGTGCCATGTGCTGCGCACGAGACGGTAGAAATAGCTCGTGATCGACGGCGGGTTCTCCTGCAGGAAATGCCCGGTGTCCGTGTCGACCGGATCGGGCTCGACGAGCCGCCCGTCCTTCACGTGGTAGCGCGGCCGGGGCCAACAGCGGAACGAGAGCATGCTCCGCTCCAAGTCGTCGTCGACCATGAAGCTCACGATGACGATCGGATGCTGGTCGACGTAGCGGTCGATCGAGGCCGACAAGAGTCGTTGGATCTGGTCGAGGCCGTATCCGCCGACGCCGTAGTTCAGCAGGGCGTACCGGCTCGCGAACTCGGAGCGCTCCATCTGACCTTGGAAACAATCCGCGGGCGAAGTCATGCACTGCGCGTTCGAGTCGCCGTAGAAGAGAACCGGCGTGCGACCGGCGAGCGTCGCTTCGTCGGGATTGCCGAACGTTTGCGGGTCCACGTTGCCCGTCCAGCCGACGAGAGGGCTCGGGTTCGGCGGCTTGGTGACGAGGCTTCGATTGAAGAGCGACTGCAGCTTCCAGTAGTCGTCGTCCATCGAGTCCGTGAAGAGCTCCATGTGGCGCAAGCGCGCACCCAACTTCAGCGCCAGGCGGGTTTCGCTGAAGAGGAGGAAGCGCAGCACGCCTTCGCCGAGCAGGAGCGCCAGGACGAGACCGGCAGCGAGCGCAACGATCCGTCGGCGGAGCTTGCTGCGCGGTGGCTTCGGGTTGGGTTCCGTGTGCATCGCTCCGAAGTGTTCAGACTCCGAAGTGTTCAACGTAGCACGGTCCCGCGCCGCGAGAGAGGAACTACGCGTGTGCGCCCTCGCTCAGCCCTCGCCCGGCAGGAACGGCACGACGCGATCGCGCAGCGAATCCGGCAGCTTCTCCGCGAGGATGCTGCGCACTTCATCGGGTCGATATCTCGCCGAGAGGTGCGTCAGCAGGATCGCCTCGTTGTGGAACAGGTCCGCACGCTCGATCACGTCGTCGAGGTGCACGTGTCCCATCGAGCGCGACGAGGCCCTCGACACGCGATCGTCGAGGAACGTGCACTCGAGCACGAGCACGCGCGCCTCGCGGACGAGCGCCTGTCGCTCGACGACGTCGATCGCCGTGTCGCCGCAGAACGCGAGTTCGACCGACTCGGATTCATCGACGATGGTCTCGCCGGAGAGGCGCGCGGCGTCGATCTCGGCTTGAGTCGAGCCGGCAAAGCGCGGCTTCAGCTTGGTGCGCTTCTCCACGATCGCGTAGCCCTGGCACGGCACGCGGTGAACCGAGCGGAACGCGCGCGCGATGCGTCGCGGACCGAGCAGCATGTCCTCGCCCGGCGCGACGACGACGATGTTGCACGGCAGCTCGGAGCGGTCGAGCCTGCGCCAGACGTCGAAGAGATCGCGCAGCGCCGCCGCATTCTCCGGACCGACGACGTACGTGGGCGGCCCGAGCCCGCGCAGCGCGCGCGTCGCGCAGTGCCACGCGACGCCGCCCATGTGGTCCATGTGCGCGTGCGTGAAGAGGATGATCGCACGCGGAATGGCGACGTCGGGCACGCGGCCGATGTCGAAGGCGAACTTCCATTCGGGCAGGTCGATGCACGTTTCGATCCCGGCGACCGAGAGGCCTTCGATGCGGATTCCACCTACGACCGGCACGCGGCGCAGGATACTGTGCGCGGACTCGAATCCCGAGACACGCTTCTTTGGAACCGACAGCGACTTCTCGAGCGTACGAATTGGGCGAGTCGCTCGTTCGCGCGATCGATGCGCGCGCTCCGCTGATCGATCGGTTGCATGCGGAGGGAACGGACTGCTACCGGATCTTCCACGGTGTTGCCGAAGGCCGTCCGGGCCTGACCGTCGACCGCTACGGCGAGTTGGTGCTCGCGCAGACGTTCCGCGAGCTGCTAGTGGAGTCCGAGATCGCCGCGATCGAGCGCGTCGTCGGCGGTGCGATCGTGTGGAACCATCGCAGCCAGGACGCGCGCCCATCGTTCGCGGACTTTCACGATGCCGGAGACGACGGAGCGCGCGAGCACGTCGTTCGTGAGCACGGGGTCGCGTTCTCGATCCGAGCGCGACATCGCGGGAAGGACCCGTGGTTGTTCCTCGACCTGCGAGCAGGTCGGCGCGCGTTGGTTGCGGCCTGCGCGGGGAAGAGCGTCCTGAACCTGTTCGCGTACACGGGCACCGCGGCCGTTGCAGCGCTCGTGCACGGCGCGCGCGAGGCCTGGAACGTCGACTTCGCGCGCTCGAGCCTCGACGTCGCGCGGCGCAACGCCGAGCTCAACTCCGTCCTCGATGCGCGCCTGGTCGAGGTCCAAGAAGACGTCTTCCCGGTCGTGTGGCAGTTGGGCGGGACACCGGTCAAGGGTCGCGCGAGCGCACGCGCGTACGTGCGCGTCGAACCGCGTCGCTTCGACGTCGTGTTCCTCGATCCGCCGGCGTCGTCGAAGGGCCCGGTCAGCGCCGTCGACGTCGAGCGCGACTATCCGTCCCTGTTCAAGCCGGCCCTCCTCGCGCTCGAGGAGAACGGGATCCTGATCGCGACGAACCACGTCGCCGCGGTCGAAGCACAAGCCTGGCGCGAGACGTTGTTGCGCTGCGCCGCGAAAGCCGGGCGTCCCCTGCGCGAGGTCGAGCTCACCGGACCCGACGACGACTTCCCCGCGTTCGACGGGCGCAAGCCGCTGAAGATCGCGATCTGCAGGCTGTAGTATCAGCGCTGCCGCCCTGGCCCCCGAAGACGTGGCTCCCCCCCAGGTGGACCTATCGATGCTGCTTTCCTGTTTTGTCGCCGCACTCTCCCCGATCCTCGCAGCGAGCACGACGACCGCGCCGCAGGACAAACCCGTTCCGCTGCTCGCGCTGTACGAAGACCTGCACGCGCACCCCGAGCTCTCGTACGGCGAGGAAGCGACTTCGAAGCGCGTCGCCGACGAGCTGCGTCGCGCGGGCTTCACCGTCACCGAGCACGTCGGCAAATACCCCGATGCGAAGCGCAAGGCGTACGGCGTCGTCGGTGTCCTCGAGAACGGTCCGGGTCCGGTCGTGCTCGTGCGCACCGACATGGACGCGCTGCCCGTCGACGAGAAGACGGGCCTTGCGTACGCGAGCCACGTGCACGCGCCCGACGACACGGGCGAGAAGGTGCCGGTCATGCACGCCTGCGGTCACGACATGCACATGACGGTGTTCGTCGGCACTGCGCGCGCGCTCGCTGCGTCGAAGGACACGTGGAAGGGGACGCTCGTCTTCGTCGGCCAACCCGCCGAAGAGCGCGCTCCCGGCGGGGCGCAAGCGCTGCTCGACGACGGCTTGTACACGCGCTTTCCCAAACCCACTGCGTGCCTCGCGCTGCACTGCGACGCGAACCGCAAGACGGGGGATGTCGGTTTCACCGCTGGGCCTGCACTCGCCAACGTCGACACGGTCGATGTCGTCGTGCGCGGCGTCGGCGGGCACGGCGCGTACCCGCAGGCGACGAAAGACCCGGTCGTGCTGGCCGCGCAGATCGTGCTCGACCTGCAGACGATCGTGAGCCGCGAGATCACGCCGGGCGAGCCGGCCGTCGTCACCGTCGGATCGATCCACGGCGGAACGAAGCACAACATCATCCCCGACCAGGTGAAGCTGGAGCTGACCGTGCGCTCGTACACGTCGGCGACGCGCGACCGGGTGCTCGCCGCGATCCAGCGCATCGCGCGCGGTGCAGCGATCGCGGCCGGGATGCCGGAAGACCGCATGCCGCTCGTCGACCTGCACCCAGACCTGCTGGTGCCCGCGACGTGGAACGACCCCGCGCTCGTCGAGAGCACCGTCGCCGCGCTGCGCACCGAGCTTTCAGCCGCCAACGTGGTCGAAGCCAAGCCCGTGATGGGGGGTGAGGACTTCGGGCACTTCAGCCTGCCCGATCACTCCGTTCCCTGCTTCATGTTCTGGCTCGGAACGGTCGATCCCAAACGGGTGGACCAGAGCCTGAAAACGGGCATCGCGCTGCCGTCGTTGCACTCGAGCGCGTTTGCGCCGGTGCCCGAGCCCACGATCGAGACGGGTGTGCGCGCGATGAGCGCAGCCGTGAAGTCGGCGCTGCAGCGGCGGAGCTGAACAGGCAGAGCTGAACGGGCAGAGCTGAACAGGCAGAGCTGAACAGGAGACGCGCGTGACACAGGCTCCCGAGAACATCCGTCCCAAGCGCGG